>WFYI01000103.1 GCA_015490155.1 Aquificaceae bacterium
CAGGGAGGTGAGTATCCTTCACATACGTGGTGGTTGGAAACACTACGCCACTCCCAAAAGCTGTGAGGCTCTGTTAGAGATAAAGCTCTTGAGAGGAGAGAGGTATTCCGAGATAGAGAAAAGGATTAGGGAGGTATTGGACACTTTACCGAAGGAGTGCAAGGTACATTACCTTTGTGAGGATTACGAGGAATTTATAGACTTTAAAAGAGGCTCCACCCTCGAAAAGCTGAGTACGGCGTACAAAAGGGCTACCGGCGTGGAAGCTGAGACCTCTGTGATGCCTTCCTGGACTGACGCCGCTAACTTCCACAGAGCTGGGCTTGAGTGTGTGGTCTTCGGCTTCGGTAGCCTGAAGGACAGCCATACCAACAGGGAGCGTATAAGTGTGTCAGACCTGATAAAGTTCAGGGACACTCTTTACGAATTTATAAAGATTATCTCTCATGAAGAAGATAGTGAGTGATACGGTAAAGAAGGACGAACGGCAGAGGCTTCCTTCGGGACAGCACTGGATACAGTATCCCTTGATATACGACATAGTTGATAGAGTCCCCGATTGGGACATGGATAAGTACAGGTTCAAGGTTTGGGGAGAAGTGGAGAACCCCGTAGAGCTTTCCTACGAAGAGCTTCTTAAACTGCCCTCCGTTAGCCTCGTGGCTGACTTTCACTGCGTAACGAGGTGGAGCGTAAGGGAGATAGAGTGGGAAGGCATACCGACGCAAGAGATTATAAAGCTCGTAAATCCGAAAGAAGAGGCTAAGTTCGTTTTCGTGTACTGCCTTGAGGGTTATACCACCAACATGCCCCTTGAGTTTTTCGCCAAAGAAGACTCCCTTTTGGCTTACAAGATGTTTGGCGAAACGCTACCCAAGGAACACGGTTATCCTTTGAGGTTGGTCGTTCCGCAGTTGTACGCGTGGAAAAGTGCCAAGTACGTGTGGGGCATAGAGTTCAGAAAGGAGGACAAGCCCGGCTACTGGGAGGAGAGAGGTTATCACATGTTAGGTGACCCGTGGAAAGAGCAGAGATACTGGGGAGACTGATAAGGGATATAATTTAAAAGGAAGGAGGGCAGAGATATGGATTTTCTTGGAAGAGACGAATCACCGCTAACCGCTGAGGAGTGGAAGCAGATAGACGATACCGTAATTGGCGTGGCTAAGAATACGCTCGTTTGCAGAAGGTTTATCCCCGTGATGGGTCCCATAGGTGCCGGACATCAGGCGGTTTACTACGACGTTATATACGGCATGGAGCCGGGAGTGTGTGAGATAAAACCGGGTCAGGAGTACGAGACCTGTGAACCTATAAGAACCGGTGTAAGGAAGCAGATACCCATACCCACCATATACAAAGACTTTATCATCTCTTGGAGAGACCTTGAGTACTTCAGGCAGTTCAATCTTCCGGTGGACACCTCCAACGCCGCAGCTGCAGCGGTGGCGACATCGGTAGCGGAAGACACCCTGATACTTCTCGGAAACAAGAATTTAGGGCTTGAGGGCTTGCTCACCGCGGAGGGTATAAATAACCTCTCTATGAGCGATTGGACGAAGGTGGGTAATGCCTTCAGCGATGTAATGGCCGGGGTTTCTAAGCTCGTGGAACAGGGTTTTTACGGGAATTACTACCTCGTGGTTAACCCGAAACAGTACTTCCAACTTAACAGGATGCACGATAACACCGGACTCCTTGAGATAGAGCAGATAAAGAAGATAGTCAGCGATGTTTTCCAGACGCCCATAATTCCCGAAGATAGGGCGTTGCTCGTCTCCGCGGGACCCCAGAACTTTGACATCGTGATAGCCCAAGATATATCCGTCGCTTACGTTGAGTCTTCCAACATGAACCACGTCTTTAGAGTCCTTGAGATGGTGGCTTTGAGGATAAAAAGACCCTCTTCAATACTTGTAATAGGCAAAGGAAAGTAAAATCTTATAAATGTGGATTCTCGGGCAGCACGATGAGCCTTACAGAAAGATAAGAAACTCTATCCTAAATCTCGTCGGCAACACTCCCCTCGTTAGAATTAAAAGGGTAATCCCCAAAGACATATCCCCGAATGTAGAGATATACGCAAAGCTCGAGAGCTTCAATCCGGGAGGTTCCGTTAAGGACAGACCGGCGCTGAGTATGTTCCTGAGGGCTAAGGAAGAAGGGAGGTTGAAGGAGGGAAAGGTAGTTATAGACGCAACCTCCGGAAATACGGGCATAGCCTTAGCCATGGTGGGAGCGGCTCTTGGTATTCCCGTTGAACTCGCCATGCCTGCCAACGTGAGCGAGGAAAGAAAGAAAATTATTCAGGCTTACGGAGCCAAAGTTTACCTTACAGACCCTTTGGAAGGAACCGACGGGGCGATAATCTTCGTCAGGGACATGGTTGAGAAGAACCCGGAAAAGTACATCTACCTTGACCAGTACAACAACTCCGCCAACTGGCAGGCTCACTTCTACTCAACGGGCATTGAGATATGGAATCAGACAGAGCAGAGGGTAACCCATTTCGTAGCAGGCATAGGAACCGGAGGAACCGTGATGGGAACGGGAAGGAGGCTTAAGGTCTATAATCAAGAGGTTCAAGTTGTAGGAGTTCAGCCGGCTTATCCCTTCCACGGGATTGAGGGACTCAAACACATAGAAAGTTCCATAAAGCCCGGGATTTTTGACGAGAACTTTCTGGACAGGACTATCTTCGTGGATACCGAGGACGCTTACGAGCTTGCAAAGAGACTCGCGAAAGAGGAAGCTATATTTGTGGGTCAGTCTTCTGGTGCCGCTCTTTGGGCATGTATAAAACTGGCGAGGGAGCTTACACAACAGGGCAGAGAAGGTGTTATAGTTACAGTTTTCCCCGATGGTGGAGAGAAGTACCTGACAACCTCGCTCTTTGATTAAAATTTTAAATAGAAGGAGGTGGGAGCATGAAAAGTCTTATCTTATCTGTTTTAATCTTCGGAGCGTTAGTTTTCGGTACGAGCAAGCTCCCGAGTGAGGACTTACCCGGCTCGTCAGACCATCCGCTTTTGGGAAGACCTGAAGGGGCTGTAATCGTGGGTTACGATGTCAAGAGGTTTGACGTGGTCAAGTTCCCGCTTTCCATTAAAAACTCAAAGGTAAAGGCAGTAAAAGAAGCCGAAGGTAAGGTTTACAGGATTTACTACAAAATGCCGGGGGACACAAGCCCTGTGGCAATCTTGAGAACTTACGAAAAGCACCTTCAGGAGAAGGGGCTGAGAACCGTGTTCAAGTGTTCTCCCTGCGGAAGGTTTGATGCGATACTCTTCAGTGAAATTATGGACAAGGCCGGTGAAACCAAATGGCACAGTTTATCTCCGAAAGAGCTGAGCTTCATACTCATGGAAGGAAACTACGGAGACAAAAACTTGACTGTCGGTATATACACCTACTCACTTTACAGTCTTACCCATGCAAGGGTAAGGGTGGTGGAAAAACAACCCCTATCCCTCAAGCTGGAGGTTCTGAAGGCAGAAGACATAAAAGCCAAGATTGCAGAGAAAGGCTCCGTGTCCATATACGGAATATACTTTGACCACGACAGCTACACCATCAAGCCCGAATCGGAGGAAACTTTCAAGGAAATAGCCCGCTTCCTGAAAGAAAACCCGGATGTCAAGCTGTACGTTGTGGGGCATACGGACAACACGGGAAGTTACGATTACAACCTTGAGCTTTCTAAAAAGAGGGCTGAGGCGGTAGTTGAGAAGTTAGTGAGGGAGTACGGAATATCCGCGAACAGACTTAGGGCTGTGGGTGTGGGACCAGTTTCTCCCGTTGCGCCAAACGCTACGGAAGAGGGCAGGGCAAAGAACAGAAGAGTAGAATTGGTACTACAGTAAGCCTTCCAATATGAGCTAAGTCTTTGACTTCCCACCTTGATAAGTCTACATTTACTTACATAACTTGTAAGGAGGTAAGAGGTATGTTCATAGCTCAGTATCTTACGGAAGAACATAGAAAGTGTGATAACGAGTACGCAAGTGTTGAAGAGGCGGTAATCTCCGGCAGTTGGGAAGAGGCGGAAAAACTGTTCGGTAAGTTTAAGGAGGATACACTCCTTCATTTTCAGAAGGAGGAGGAAGTCCTCTTCCCCGTATTTGAGGAAACTACCGGAATGAGAATGGGACCCACGCAGGTTATGAGACACGAGCACGCTCAGGCGCGGGAGCTTTTAAATAGGCTCGAAGAAGCCATCAAAACGCGGGATAAAGACACCTTCTTGTCGGTGGGCGAGTCCCTTATGATTCTGATACAACAGCACAATATGAAAGAGGAGCAGATACTTTACCCCATGTCAGACCAACACCTGAACTCCGAGCAGATGGTTGGTAGAATGTCGGAACTTGGAGAGATATGACACCGAAAGGTTTATCCCTTTTACAGGCTCCCCCCTTCAGTGTGGTGGCGATATTTTTTTTGTCGGGAACTCTTTTCGGAGTTCTCGGCTCTGTTATCTCTGTTTTACTGTACCTGAAAGACTCCTTAGTTCTCCCCGTGATGGTTCATATCTTTACCCTCGGCTTTGCCACAAATATAATGCTCGGAGCGCTTTTTCAGATGTTGCCCGTGGTAGCCGGGGCGGTCATAGAGAATCCGAAGCCCAAGGCTTACGCAAGTAACATACTCCTGAATGTGGGAGCGCTCACTTTTCTGATAGCCTTTTATACAAACATCAAGATACTTTACGTAGTAGCTATACTTTCTCTCCTTGCTTCCCTAATACCCGTATCACTGCTCATGCTGTATAAACTCCTTAAAGTAAAAAGCTTTACTCCCACCTCCGCAGGTATGAGGTACTCCCTAATCTCCTTTCTGCTGGCACTTGCGTCGGGAACTTTTTATCTTCTAAGCTCAAAGGAAGTACTCGGTATGCCTGTGAAAGCGGAAGCATTTGAACTTCATGTAAACCTTATGCTCTTGGGTTGGGTGGGTGTTCTTATAAGCTCAGTTGCCTTTCAGGTGATAGAGATGTTTTTTATAACCCCGCCTTATCCTAAGCTCTTGTCGTGGTTTCTTCCGCCCCTGATTTTACTACTGAGCTTTCTAACCGCCCTTATTGATTACTTCCCTGAGCTACTGCTCGGTATTCTCTTTACCGCCTTTGCGATGTTTACGATATACAATCTTTTGAAAAGAAGAAGGAGGGTTCCCGACCCCGTGGTTTACCTATGGATGACGGGCATGGTTTTTCTCGTTCTGTCCATGGTCGGCTACACAGCTTACGCCTCTGATAAAACATCTTTGATTACATTTTTAGTCCTTTACGGAAACTTTGCCCTGAGCGTAATTACAGCCATGCTTTACAGGATTGTCCCTTTCCTCGTGTGGTTTCACCTTTCAAACGAGGGCGTTTTGGAGGCACCAACTATGCACGAGGTAATCGCTC
>WFYI01000104.1 GCA_015490155.1 Aquificaceae bacterium
CTCTCTCGTTACCGAGATTAAATACCTCGCTGACACCTCCGCCTTTCAGGTACTCAAGGGCTAATACGTGGGCTACCGCAAGGTCGGATACATGTATAAAGTCTCGTATACACGTTCCGTCGGGTGTAGGATAGTCAGTGCCGTATATCTCCACAGCTTCTCTATTTCCGAGAGCCACGTCGAGGACTCTCGGTATCAAGTGGGTCTCGGGTTCGTGCCACTCCCCTGTCTCGCATTCCGGGTCTGCCCCTGCAGCGTTGAAGTACCTTAGCGATACATACTTAAGTCCGTAGGCTTTAGAGTAGTCCCTCAGCACCTCTTCTACCATAAGTTTACTCCTGCCGTAAGGGTTTATCGGCTTTTGTGGATGTTCTTCTATGATGGGTATGTGCTTAGGTAAGCCGTAGGTTGCGCAGGAGGAGGAAAAGACTATGTACTCCACGCCGTTATCGAGCATCGCTTGAAGTAGGTTTAAAGTATTTTTAACGTTGTTAAGGTAGTACTTTTGGGGGTCTTCCATAGACTCACCCACATAGGTATAAGCGGCAAAGTGCATGACAGCCTCTATGGGATATTCTTTAAATACGAGTTTTAGGCGTTCCGTATCTCCGAGGTCTGCAACAACGAGCCTGCCCCACTTCACCAGCTCTCTGTGTCCGTAAACGAGACTGTCGTATATAAGAGTTTCGTATCCCTTTTTAGAAAGCTCCTTGTTTACATGAGAGCCTATGTATCCCGCTCCGCCCGTTATCAAAATCATCAAGCTTCTCCCCTTATTCAGCAGTCAGCTTTCCGCCAGAGGAAGTTCTGCGGAAACAATTATATTCCCAAGCTCGAGCTTACAGCTGAGAACCTTAACCGGAAATCCACGGCTTACGTAGTTGTGAAACTCTTTGCAGAATTCCTTGTCTGTTGAGCAGTTAGGTTTAAATCCTTTGGCATCCTGCCGTAAAACTACGAAAATCAGGAGAGGCTTGTATTCGCCGGAGTTTTCCACAAGCTCCTTTACGTGTCTTGCTCCCCTCTTTGTGGGAGCGTCGGGGAACATAGCAACTCTTTCTCTTACGAGGTTTACGGACTTAACCTCAACAAGCCACCGCCCGTTTATCAATAGGTCAAAGCGGGAACTTCCCACGGTAACCTCACGTTTAAAACTCTTTATCTCTTCCGGATAGCGTGAGGCTTTAGCCCACTCTAAGAAAAGCTCCGGTGCTATGTGGGAGTTTACGCACACGAGGGAGGAGTCGGTTTCCACATAGAAAAGCTCGTAATTCAGTTTGCCCGAAGCTTTCTCCTTCAAGAAAACCCTCCTCCCCGATACTAGAAGCTCGCCCATTCTTCCCGTGTTTCTTATGAGGACTTTCTCTTTACTACCGTTCAACTCAACCAGTCCCACGAAGCGGTTTAGCCGTTCCAGGAAACGAGCCTTTTTGAGGTTTCCTACTCTCAAAACCTTTTAACTTCTATCCCGTACTTCTGAATACGGTAATCTAACTGTCTGAGGGTGTACCCAAGGAGCTTGGCGGCTCTGGATTTGACGTATCCCGTCTTTTTAAGAGCTTCCTCTATCCTTTCCCTCTCGGTTTTCTCTAATTCCTCTGGCAGGCTTGAGGGTGCTATGTCTATAACTTCGGCGTAGGCGAGTATGTGGGAGGGAAGTTCCCTGTCTCTGATAACTCCCTCGTTCATTATGACGAGCCTTTCTACTATGTTCTCCAGTTCCCTCACGTTCCCGTGCCACGGGTACTCCATCAAAGTCCTTATAGCTTCTGGGCTGAACCTTACGCTTTTTGAGTATTTCTTGTTGAACTTTTCAAGAAAGTACTCAACTAATAGGGGAATATCCTCCTTCCTTTCCCTAAGCGGGGGTATGTGTATAGGCACGACGTTAAGTCTGTAGTATAGGTCTTCTCTGAACTTTCCCTCTCTGACGAGTGTTTCTAAGTTCTTGTTGGTGGCGGCGATTATCCTCACGTTCACCCTTATAGTCCTATCCCCCCCGAGACGTTCCACCTCCTTGTCCTGTAGAACTCTAAGGAGCTTTGCCTGTAAGCTCAAGGGCATGTCCCCTATCTCGTCAAGGAAAACCGTCCCTCCGTCTGCAAGCTCAAACTTTCCCTTTTTGCGTGCTGTTGCTCCCGTAAAGGCTCCCTTCTCGTATCCGAAAAGCTCTGCCTCAAGAAGGTTCTCGGGAATTGCGGCGCAGTTTATAGTTATGAAAGGCTTTTCCCTTCTATCGCTCAAGATGTGAATTTTCTTCGCTATCAAGCTCTTACCCGTTCCGCTCTCACCGAGTATAAGAACCGTGCTGTCCGTAAGAGCCACCTTCCTGACAACCTCAAGCAGGGTGTTTATCCGTTCGCTCACCCCCACGACCCCCTCTAAGGACATGTTCCTCTTAAGCTCTTCCGTCAAAACCTTTTTCTCCTCTTCCCACTCCTTTTCTTTCTCCAAAAGCTCCTCGTTGAGCTTCATAAACATACCCAAAAGCGTCCCCACTATCATAAGAGACTCGAGCCCCTTCTCTATACTTTCCCTGTGGGAAAAGCTCTTAAATACTGAAAGCACACCTATGACCGTCCCGCCTACCTTTATAGGCACTGAGATAAAGCTCTCGTTCCCTTCAAGTCTGTCTCTAATTTGCGTTTTGTTGATAAAAGAGGACTCTCCGGGAGGTAGAGAGGTTAATACAACGGGAAAACCCGTTTTGAACACCTTGCCGGTTATACCTTCTCCCTTTTTGAAGACTCCCCGTTCTATTTCCTCCTTTGTAAAGCCGTAGGCTTTAACTATTCTTAAAACTCTTGAGTCCCTATCGTAGAGCGCTATGAAGCTGTATCTTACATCCCAAAAGGCGTAGAGGCTTTTGAGAACCTCGTTCAGAGCGGTGTCAAGGTTAAACCCCCTGCTTAGTATCTTGGCTATCTCGTTTACTATGGTAAGCTCTTTAATCTCTATGCTCTTTCTGGCTGCACCCATGCTGTTATATTTTTCTATTGTAAGAGATTAGGATTTATTGTCCAGAGGCGTGCACCTGTTTATAGCCCCAAAGCACTTGGGACATACGTCAAAGAATACCTGTAGTCCTAAGCCCCCAAGGAGCATGTTCACCTGAGTTATGACGAGGTTCTCCTGCCTGTCAGGGAGTATCTGAAACTCCTCAAGGGTTTGTCCGCACTGTGTTTGTCCTTCCTGTTCTCCGAGCTTGTGGAAGAGAAAAACGAGTCTTTTTGTCCGCCTGCACTTCATCCAGACGGGCTTGAGATTGAGAATCACGAAGTTTATACTCTTTTCCGGGTCGGCAAGCTTAGCCTTTTGAACGAGCTTTTCCAATCTATCCGGATTAGACGCCATATTTTTACCTCCTTAAGTTTCTACTGTGTTCAGGGGAATTTTAATATATACCTCTAACTCTGTGTATGCGATATACAGCATAACTTTCATATATCGAATATTACCTCTGCCACATAGGAATCACCCTCCCTATCTACCCTGAGCCTGTGATAGGTGGCAGCCTTTATAAGCAGCTTGGAAGGGTGTACTGTTGGGTCAAACTTGTCGCCCTTTAAATAGAGTTCTACTGAACTATCCCCAAGGTCTGTTACCTTACATCTGCACGGGACAAACCCCTCTTTTTCATGTAGGAGAAGAAGTCTGTTTATGGTGTCCGCAAGTAAGAAGGGAAGCTTTCCGCGGAGCTTAATGGTATATTCCTTACGCGGTTTGAAGAGCCTTATATCTGTTATCTCGTTAAAGGTGGCAAGGACGGCTTTACAAAATAGTTCCTCTAAGGTTTCTGCCTTAACTCTAATCCCTGCATCCGCGGTTATATCGTCTATAGTTTCGTAGAACATAGTTTTATGGGGGTGGAGGGAGTTGAACCCTCACGGCCGATAGGCCCGCGGATTTTAAGTCCGCTGCGTCTGCCAATTCCGCCACACCCCCTCTGGAGCTATAATAATTATAATATCCTGTAACGTCTTGATTCTGGAATGCAAAGAGAACCCATAGTTGCGGTGGCTACTCCTTACGGTGAAAGTGCTATAGGTATAGTCCGACTTTCTGGTGGGGGTGTGCTGGACATAATCAAGCCCTACTTTAAATCTAAGGGAGGTGTAAAGCCACGCTTTGCCCACTTCGGTAGACTCGTAGACAAGAAAAATGAAACCTTAGACGAGTGTGTACTTCTATACTTTAAAGCTCCCCGCAGTTATACGGGAGAGGACATGGTGGAGCTATACCTACACGGTAACCCTCTTATACTGCGGCAGACGCTTGAGCTTTTATTCTCGTTAGGTTGCAGGCTTGCAGAACCGGGGGAGTTTACAAAGAGGGCTTTTCTCAACGGCAAGTTAGATTTAACGCAGGCAGAGGCAGTCGCAGAACTTATAAGCTCTAAGAGTGAGCTTGCAAGAAGGGCTGCGATTAGGCAACTTCGGGGAGAGTTGTCCGATAAGGTGAAGCGAATAAGGGATACTCTGCTCAACCTGTGCGCCTATGTAGAGGCTGATATAGAGTTTTCTGAAGAAGACATACCAACTCTGAGCAAAGAGCAGGTGATAGAACTTTTGAATGAAGCCATAGACTCCATAAACTCCCTGCTGGAAACCGCTAAGACAGGCAGGTTTCTTAGGGAAGGTATAAGGCTGGCTATAGTAGGAAAACCCAACGTGGGTAAATCCTCCTTATTCAACGCACTCTTGAAAAGAGATAGGGCTATAGTTACGGGTGTTGCCGGAACTACGAGGGATTTCTTAGAGGAACCCATAAGCCTTGGGGGTATACCTGTGGTTCTCGTAGATACCGCAGGGATTAGAGAGACCTCTGACCCTGTAGAGAGAATCGGAGTGGAACGCTCCAGAAAGAAGATAGAGGAAGCAGACCTCGTGTTGTTCGTAATAGATTCCTCTAGTCCTTTGAACGAAGAAGATTTAGAGATTTACGAATACATTAGGGATAGGGAGCATCTCGTGGTTGCAAACAAGGTCGATTTAGGATATAAAGTAGATGTTGAAATTTTTAAGGGAAACTCTATAATAAAGGTAAGTGCATTAACAAAATCAGGTATAAAAGAACTTGAAGCGGAAATCCTGAGCCGTGTGGGAATAAGCCTTAATGAAGATGTTGGAACATATATATCCTTGAGACACGAGGTAAACCTGAGAAAGTCTAAAGAGGTGCTTGAAGGTTTTTTAGAAAGATATCTGAGTGAAGAGATTAGCCCGGAGATAGCCATGCTGGACATAAGAGAGGCTATATCCTACTTGGAGGAGATAATAGGTGTTGTAGCAACCGAAGACATTTTGGGAAACATATTTTCAAAATTCTGTATAGGTAAGTAAGGAGGAACAGATGCAGGGACAGATGGAAGAGAAGAAGCTTTACAGCTTGGAAGACCTTAAAAAGCTCACGCTTTTTGAGCTTCAAAAACTCGGTAAAGACCTCGGGCTTAATAGGACAACGGGACTTAAAAAGGAAGAACTTATAGAGAGGATTCTTTCCGCTCAAGCTGAGGACGAGGGTTACATCTTCGTAAGGGGAGTCCTTGAGATACTCCCGGAAGGCTACGGTTTTATGAGAAGCCCGCAAAATAATTACATGCCAAGCTGGGACGACGTTTACGTTGCACCTTCTCAAATAAAGAAGTTCGGGTTGAGGATAGGAGATACGATTATCGGCTTTGCCAGACCTCCAAAAGACAACGAAAAGTACAAGGCACTTATAAAAATGGAAGCCGTAAACGGCATCCCCGCAGACCCAGAAAAGCTAAGGAGAAGACCTATATTTGATAAACTTACACCCTACCACCCAACTGAAAGGTTTGACCTTGAGTTCAGCTCCCACGAGCTATCCACGAGGGTCGTTAGCCTTATAGCTCCAATAGGCAAGGGACAGAGGGGTATGATAGTTGCACCTCCCAAGGCCGGTAAAACGGTTCTGCTCCAGAAGCTCTCAAGAGCCATCATAGAAAATCACCCTGATGTTCACCTGATAATACTTCTCATAGACGAAAGACCGGAAGAGGTCACCGAGATGCGCAGGATAGTCGGGGATGGTGCCGAAGTGGTCGCCTCTACTTTCGATGAACCCCCGGAAAGGCACATGCAGGTGGCCGAGTTAGTTGTGGAAAAGGCTAAGAGGTTGGTAGAACTTAAACACGATGTAATAATACTCCTCGACTCCATGACGAGATTTGCAAGGGCATCTAACGCCGTAACTCCTCCGACAGGTAGGGTACTGTCAGGAGGTATAGAGGCTACCGCCCTTCAAAGACCTAAGAAGTTCTTCGGAGCGGCGAGGAACATAGAGGAGGGTGGCTCACTCACGATTATAGCCACCGCTCTTATAGAAACGGGTTCAAGGATGGACGATGTAATTTACGAAGAGTTCAAGGGAACGGGCAACATGGAGATACACCTCGACAGGAGATTGATGGAACGCAGGATATTCCCCGCCATAAACATAGAGAAGTCAGGGACGAGAAAAGAGGAGCTTCTCCTCGAGGCTTGGGAGCTTCAGAGGATATGGGTTCTAAGGAAGTTCCTTGCCACTATGGACGCTGTGGAAGCTATGGAGTTCCTCCTTGATAAGCTCAAGAAGTTTAAGACCAACAGAGATTTCCTGAAGGCTATGAACGCTTGATGGTATAATAAAAGTTTTGATATTCAGGAGGCAAAAGATGAAGCAAGGCATACATCCGGAGCTTAAACCCACCACCTTCGCTTGTGGTTGCGGAAACACCTTTACTTTGCTCTCTACAAAGGGTGGGACGGTTCACGTCGAGGTCTGTAACGAGTGCCATCCCTTCTACGCTGGTAAGTTAAGGTTAAAGCCCATGTTCCTCGAGCTTACCGGTGACAAGAAGGGAGATTAATGCTCAAGAAGGAATTTACAGCCCGGCTGGAGAGCTTAAGCAAGCGATACGAACAGCTTCAGCACGAGCTTTCAAAGCCGGAGGTCGTAGCCGACCTGAAGAAGTATAAATCCCTGAGCAAGGAGTTAAAGGAGCTTACGGAGGTTTACGAGACTTACAGGGAGTATAAAAAACTTACTAAAGAGAGGGAAGAACTCAAGGAACTCTTAAGAGGTTCTGAGGAAGAACTGAGAAAGTTAGCTAAGGAGGAACTCGAGTCTATAGATAAGAAACTTACTTCTCTCGAGGGGAGGTTAAAGGCTCTGCTCATACCCAAAGACCCGGACGAGTCCAAAAATGTGATACTCGAGATAAGAGCAGGTGCGGGAGGTGAAGAGGCGGCACTTTTTGCCTCAGACCTTATGCGAATGTACCAAAAGTACGCAGAAGAGAACGGCTGGAAATTTTCCGTCCTGAGTGCCAACAAAACCGGTCTTGGAGGCTTTAAAGAGGTGGTGGCTCTAATAGAGGGAGATGGAGCCTACTCACGGCTCAAGTACGAGAGTGGAGTTCACAGAGTTCAAAGGATACCTACCACCGAATCCGGGGGCAGGATACATACCTCTACAGTGACGGTGGCGGTTCTGCCCGAAGCCGACGAAACAGATATAAACATAAACCAGGCGGATTTGAAGATAGAGACCTTTAGAGCTTCGGGCGCCGGAGGACAGTACGTAAATACGACGGAAACTGCGGTTAGGATAACCCATACTCCTACGGGGATAGTTGTTTCCTGTCAGGATGAAAGGTCACAATTTCAGAATAAGCAGAAGGCTTTAAAGATTTTGTACGCAAAACTCAAGGATTTTTACGAAAAAAAGAAAAGAGAAGAGATAGCCAAGGAGAGAAAAGAGCAGGTAGGAACGGGAGAAAGGAGCGAGAAAATAAGAACCTACAACTTTCCGCAAAATAGGGTAACAGACCACAGGATAAATCTCACTCTTTACAAACTTCAAGACGTTCTTGAGGGAAAGCTTGACGAGATAATAGACGCTTTGCGGAATAGAGAGCTTGAAACCAAGCTCCAAAAATTGGAAGAGGGCGCCTAACTTCCTCTGAAAGGTATGCTTATCCAGAGTTCTTCTTTGTCTTCTTCGTTAGTTTTAAGAGCAACGTCTATGCTGTTGGCTTCGAACTGCGGGTATTTGGAAAATAGGGATATTAAGTCCTCTTTCAGTTTATCAACTATATTGGGAGGAAGCCCCTTCCTCTCGTAGCTAAGCACCAGAGTCAACCTCTTCTTGGCTATATCCTTACTCTTCTTACCGAACAAAGCTCTAAACAATCCTCAACCCCCAAATAGTTTACTTAAAAGTCCTTCTTTCTCCCCGTATCTGACCATGGGAACCTCCTCTCCTAAGATTCGCCTCGCTATATCCATTATAGCCTTTGAGGCGTTAAATTTGTCATGCAGCACTATAGGTTCCCCTCTGTTCGTGAAGTCTACCAGCTTTTCCTCTTCCGGAACTATACCTAAGAGCCTTGCTTTCAGAATCTCTATTATGTCTTCCACGGAGAGCATCTCTCCCTTTTTTACCATCTTCCACCTTACTCTATTTACAACTATATCGTAGTTTTCCTTGTTCTTGCTCTCTAATAGACCTATTACCCTATCGGAGTCTCTAACCGAAGAAACTTCTGGATTGACGACTATTATTGCCCTGTCAGCGGGAGATACTGCTATCTGGAAACCCTGTTCTATACCTGCGGGGGAGTCTATTAATATGTAGTCGAAATCGCCCTCAGAGCTTATCTTTACGATGAGTTCTTGCCACTTTTCAGGATTTACCGCATCCTTGTTCTTCGTTTGGTTTGCGGGAAGAAGGTAAAGGGGGAGACCCCTCTTATCTTTAACGAAGGCTTTTTCCGGCTGAACCCTTCCCTCAAGCACATCGAGTATGTCATACACTATGCGATTTTCCAAACCGAGTATCATATCGAGATTTCTAAGTCCTATGTCCGCGTCAACCAACAGAACCTTTTTATCTAACTTTGCTAGAGCCGTTCCTATGTTAGCTGTTATGGTCGTTTTTCCTACTCCACCCTTCCCGGAAGTTACAACTATGGTCTCAGTCATCTACACACCACCTCAAACCTTTTCTAAAACTATCACTCCATCCTCTACCCTTGCCACTTCAGGATAACCGGGGGATTCCCTCTCACTATCATCGGATATAGCGAGCTTCTTGCCTATCCTTATCTGTTGCGGCTCCATGCGTAAAGCCACAACCACAGAAGCCTCGTCTCCTAATGCCCCTGCTATAGCCACACCCCTCAAAGTTCCCATTATTATAATATTACCCGTTGCGACCACTTCCGCATCTTTATTTACATCACCGAGTATAAGTATATCTCCCCCATGCTCCACCCTTTGCCCTGAGCGTAAAGACTTATCAACTACCAAAAGCCTGTCTGAAGAAATTGTTTCTTTGCCTCTATGGGGTATGTGCTTTATACTGGTCAAGCTGTTTTCTGTGAGGAACGACTCTAACTCTTCCAGCTCCTCCGGAGTGAAGTCCTGCGGGTTACTAATTAAAAAGTAACCACCCTCAAACAGCTTGCCGCTTAACCTTTTAGATATTTCCTCCTTAAGTAAGCCTATGTCCTTTCCTCCCTTGTCTATCTTTAAGGATATCACCGGAAGAGTTATTCCCCTTACTTCTATCATTTCTTAATGAGTAATTATAATTTAAATGTCTTTCCTGTTGCAAAACTCCATGCTTTCTTCGGGAGAAAGCTCGACGCTTCTGAGTAAGCAGTCCTTAGCCTTCTTTAAAACTCTGTTAAGCGTATCCTCTTCGCTCTTTGAAAATGGGGAAAGTACGTAACCTACTACATCTTTCTTATTTTTTGGTCTACCGACCCCTATTCTAAGTCTGGGAAAGTTCTCCGTTCCAAGAACGGATATTATCGATTCCATTCCTCTATGACCCCCGGAACTGCCTTTCAGCCTTAACCTCATAACTCCCAAGGGTAGGTCTATGTCGTCGTAAATCACGAGCATTTCTCGGGCTTCCAGACCGAACTCATCTATTAGGTTTTCCACTGCCCTTCCAGAATTATTCATGTAGGTTTGAGGCTTTGCAAGAACTAACTCTCTACCTCCAATTTTTGCTCTGTAGACATGAGATAAACACTTCTCAGCAAATCTCTTTATTCTAAAAGCCTTTACGAGTTCGTCTATTACCATGAACCCGACGTTGTGTCGGGTTCTTTCGTACTCCTTACCGGGGTTACCCAGACCTATTAAGAGGCGAATCATTCAGCGGGAGCGGGGGCTTCCTCTTCCGTAACTTCCTCTTCCTCAACTACCTGCTCCGCTTCAGGCTCGAGAACGATTGCAACCGTTTCCTCTGGACTATCCATAATCAGACAGCCCTCCGGAGCTTTTATGTCCCTTACGTGCAACGCCTCTCCGAGTCCGAGGGAGCTAACGTCAACGGTTATCCTCTCGGGTATGTTCTGGGGACTCGTTTTCACCGTTAAGGTATGCATAACAGCCTCAAAGGTACCTCCAAGCTCCACACCCGCAGGTTTACCGTCAAAGTGTAGGGGAACTTCAATCTCAAGCTCCTTCACGTGAGAAAGGTCGTAGAGGTCAACGTGAACCGGGTCATCTCCGAGCCAGCCGAAGTCTATCTTCTTAAGTACACAAACTCTCTTTCCTCCATCTATCTCGGCTTCTATCATAAAGGTCTCTCCGTGCGGGAATTTCAGTATGTCCTTTAGGTCAATCCATGCGTGGACATTTTCTACGCCTTTTCCGTATACCTCTACGGGTATGAGACCCTTATTTCTCATTGCTTTAGTCTCGCTCTTTCTACCGGGTGTTCTCGGTAAAAGCTTAACGGGTATCCTTTTCATTCAAACAACCTCCTAATGTGTAAATAGAGAACTTACAGATTCCTCTTCGTGTATTCTCCTTATCGCTTCCGCAAGCAGCGGAGCTATTGAAACAACCTTGAGCTTGCTAAACATTTTATCCTGTAAAGGTATGGTGTTGGTAACGACAACCTCTTCTACCACAGAGTCCGTCAGCCTATCAACCGCGGGACCCGAAAGAACTCCGTGCGTTGCACAGGCATAAATCTTCTTAGCACCCATGTTTACGAGCATGTTCGCCGCGGCTACCATAGTTCCGGCGGTATCTATCAGGTCGTCTATTATTATGACTTCCTTGCCGTCAATATCTCCTACCACATCTAGGACTTCAGCTTTGTTGGGTTCGGGTCTCCTTTTGTAGATTATGGCTATTCCGCAACCGAGTTTATTTGCTAAGAGCCTTGCCCTTTCAACACCTCCAGCATCCGGAGACACGATAACGGGGTTGCTCAGAACCATGTTCTTTTTTATGTATTCGTGTATGACGGGTAGGGCTGATATGTGGTCGAGAGGTATGTCAAAGAAGCCCTGTATTTGTGGAGAATGCAAGTCTACCGCAACTACCCTTTGTGCACCTACCTTTGAGATTATATCCGCCACAACCTTAGCGCTTACGGGTGTTCTCGGCTTGTCCTGCCTATCTTGTCTTGCGTACGCATAGTAGGGGATTACCGCAGTTATCCTGCCTGCGGAGGAACGCTTTAGGGCATCAAGTATTAAAAGAAGCTCCATTATGTGCTGGTTAGACGGGTTGGTAAGGGATTGGATGACAAACACGTCCGCACCCCTGACCGTTTCATTTATCTGAACTCTTATCTCCCCATCGCTAAATCTGGTTACCAGCGCATCGGATATGGGTGTGTCCAGTATGCCGGCTATTTCTTTTGCCAGCTCGGGATTAGCCGTTCCTGTGATTATCTTTAGAGGTCTGCTCATTTCTATCCTCTTTCGTATTAAGTTTGGCTGGGGTGCCAGGGCTCGAACCTGGAACCCCCGGATCCAAAATCCGGTGCTCTGCCAGTTGAGCTACACCCCAAGCCAGCTTTTAACCTCAATAGCTTTCCAACCTCTAAGTTTAGCTCCTGCCTCTACTTCCTTTGTAAGCTTCCCAATATAAAATAAGGTACTACCCGTACCGGAGACAAGAGCTTCAAAGCCCAAATTCTCTAGAAACCTTTTGGCTTCTGCCATCTCCGGGTAAATCTCAGTAGCCAGTTCACCCAGAGAATTTTCCAGAACGCTCAGGTCTCCAGCTTTCAGGCGACTGATTATAATATCAATATTCTCCTTGTCAGTCAAGTGCTTTTCCGTAACACCGCCGTAAACCAGCCCCGTAGAAGCCCTAACGGAAGGTACAACGAGGGTAAGGGTCAAGTTCAAGGGTTCTATGGGTTCAAGTATTTCCCCTCTACCCCTGCCCAGAGCTGAGCCTCCCTGCAAAAAGAAGGGAGCGTCCGAGGATAGCCGTAAAAGAAGCTCTTTCAGCTCTTCGTAGTTAAGGGGACTGCCGTAAAGCTCGTTCACAGCCTTAAGC
>WFYI01000105.1 GCA_015490155.1 Aquificaceae bacterium
AAAGAAGTCTTGATTTAGATGCACTGACCCATCATCGTATACATGAACCAGATGTTCTTTTATTAACTCTATAAACTTTTTAGTTTGTTCGGATTCAGGGTTACCGTAAGGTGCTAAACCCATGAGTTTGTATTCTCCAGAGTTAACTTTGAATCCCAAATAGTAGGTAAAAGCTGTATAAAGCAGACCCACTGAGTGAGGGAAGTGCATCTCCTTAAGTATCTCTATTTTGTTGCCTACACCTTTAGATATGGAAGCTGTAGCCCACTCGCCCACTCCGTCAACAGTCAGTATGGCAGCCGATTCAAAGGGAGATGGAAAGAAAGCACTTGAGGCGTGGGATAGATGATGTTCTGGAAATAGTATTGGCGGTAACTTCTTAACATTTTCTATGTTCTTAAGTTCGTTCCTGATCAATTTCTTTATAAAGAGCTTTTCGTTGATCCATGCGGGAATGGCTTGGACAAACTGTGTTAGTCCCTTTGGAGAGAACACATAGTACGTTTCCAACAATCTTTCAAACTTTATAAGGGGCTTTTCGTAAAAGGCTATTGCGGACAACTCTTCTATGGAAGTTCCAGAGTAATCAAGGCAGAAGCGAACTGCGTTTATAGGAAATCTGGCATCATGCTTTTTTCTGGTAAACCTCTCTTCCTGAGCTGCAGCTACTATTTCACCGTCTTCTACTATGCATGCGGCTGAGTCGTGGTAAAAAGCTGATATACCTAATACTTTCATCCCAGCTTCCTAATAAGGCTTATCAAAGTCACGAGGGCTGAACTTATGCTCCCTGCTCTGCCATGTAGAGGTTACATTCTTGCGATTTAACAACATAGGATTACGACGAGTTTTTTTGTATAAAAAACCTAAGGGTGTTAATACAAGTATATATATAACGCTCAGGACGAGTATGCTTATGGCTCTGAATGCCCTAGTAGCCACGTATCCTATTGCGTTTGATATTCTATCTGATAGCTTTGGGAAAGCTAAGTGTATGTATATAGCTATAGCTGAAATAAGAGCAAAGTGCTTATCGTGAAAGTAACCGAGTAAAGCAAAGACAAAAGCTATTACAAGCACGAAACTGTGGGGCATATCTTAAATCCCTTGTTCAGAATAGAGTGTATATAAACGGAGCAAAAGGAGAACTTCCTCCAAGAATTACTATGAACCCTATTAAAAACAGCACAAGTATTATAGGAAGGAGCCACCATTTTTTTCTTTCCAGTAAAAACCCCAAAACATCCTTCAAAATTTCCATGAATTTACCTCCATATACCATTATAGTAGCTTTGGTGTATCATTAATCCCCATGCGAAATTATAGCCCCGAGGACTTGGTAAGGTGGGACAAAGAACACTTCTGGCATCCTTTTACCCAGATGAAGGTTTACAGGGAGGAGGACAACCTCATATTTGAGAGAGGAGAAGGAGTTTATCTCTACGATATTCATGGGAATAAGTATATAGATGCGGTATCTTCCCTATGGTGCAACGTTCACGGACATAATCACCCCAAGCTAAACAGAGCTGTAGAAGAGCAGCTCAAAAAGGTTGCTCACACTACAACGCTGGGAAGCTCCAACGTTCCTGCGATACTGCTGGCAAAGAAGCTTACGGAGATTGCTCCAGAAGGTCTTACCAAGGTCTTTTACTCGGAGGACGGAGCGGAGGCGGTTGAGATAGCCCTCAAAATGGCTTACCACTACTGGAGGAATAAGGGAGAAGATAAGAGAACCTTTATAACACTGTCCGAGGCTTATCATGGAGATACCATAGGTGCGGTTAGTGTGGGAGGTATAGACCTCTTTCATGGAACTTACAGAGACTTGCTCTTTGAAACCATAAGGCTACCCTCGCCCTATCTGTACTGCAAGCAAGAACATGGTGGACTTTCCCAAACCTGCCTTGCGGATTTAATCATAAGACTTCAAGAGCTTCTCAGAGCGAGAAGGGACGTTGTTGCCGTGGTTCTTGAGAGCGGCATTCAGGCGGCTGCGGGAATGCTTCCCTATCCCAAAGGCTTCATGAAGGAAGTGAGAGAGCTTACCCGCAGATACGAGGTTCTGATGATAGTGGACGAGGTTGCAACGGGATTCGGTAGAACCGGGAGCATGTTCTACTGCCAGCAGGAGGGAATAACTCCCGACTTCATGTGCTTGGGCAAGGGGATAACCGGGGGCTATCTTCCCTTGGCGGCTACCCTCACCACAAACAGAGTCTTTGAAGCCTTCTTGGGAGAGTTCGGAGATGCAAAGCACTTCTATCACGGACACACCTACACAGGCAACAACCTTGCGGCGGCTGTATCCTTGGCAAACCTTGAGCTGTTTGAGGAAGAAAAGACCCTTGAGAGGCTAAAGCCCAAAATAGAGCTTCTTACCCGTAGGCTGGAGGAGTTCTGGGAACTAAAGCACGTGGGAGACGTAAGACAGCTGGGATTCATGGCAGGCATAGAGCTTGTCAAGGATAGAGAAAGCAGAGAACCTTTCCCTTACGGAGAGAGAACCGGTTTTAAGGTAGCCCACAAGTGCCGTGAAAAAGGCGTGTTCCTAAGACCTCTCGGAGACGTGATGGTTCTGATGATGCCTTTAGTAATAAGGGAGGAGGAGATAAACTACGTCATAGACACCCTCAAGTGGGCTATATCGGAGTTATGAAAAGGGCAAAGGTCGTTCGTCGGCAGGCCCAGCTGATAGAGGTTCTCACTCAAGAAGGCAAAAGGCTCAGAGGAATACCCTTAGGGAAGCTCCGCAAAAGAGAGAAAGTTTATGCGGGGGATACGGTTCTGGGCAAAGAGGACAAGGATAGCTTCCTTATTGAAGAGATAGAACCGAGAAAAAACTTACTCCCCAGACCACCTGTCACCAACGTGGACAGCGTCCTTATCGTAGCCACACTAAAAGAACCGGAGTTTAATAACTTCCTTTTAGACAACCTGCTTGCGGTTTACGAACACTTCGAAGTAGAGCCTATCATTGTTTTTAATAAAACTGACCTGCTTTCAGCAGGTGATAGAGAGAAGCTGGAAAGCTGGATTGATATTTACAAAAATGCCGGATACGAAGTTTTGAAGGTAAGTGCAAAAAAAGGAGAAGGTATAGAAGAAATAAATAGAGTCATAAAAGGAGGCACTTGCATACTCGCCGGAGCTTCCGGGGTAGGAAAAAGCTCTCTACTTAAAGCCCTTACCGGAAAGGAGCTTAGAACTGGGGAGGTAAGTAAAAAGACGAAGAGAGGCAGGCACACCACCACCGGCGTGGTGCTAATACCCCTCGGAGAAGATACCTTCTTGGGAGACACCCCCGGCTTCTCAAAGGTTGACGCTACCCTATTTATAGACAAAAGGGAACTGCCCAATTTCTTTAGAGAGTTTGGCAACTTCACCTGCAAATACTCCGACTGTACCCACACGAAAGAACCCGGCTGCGGCGTAAAAGATGCCCTGCAAAAAGGTTTAATCTCGGCTCAAAGATACGAAAGCTATCTCAGGCTTCTAAATGCCTACGCTTAGCGGAGTTGAACCACTCTATAAATAGAATAATAAACACAGCCAATATGAGTGAAGATACGAATGACACCGCCACTATAAGCTCCCTTTTAGGCTTAACGGGTTTTTCAGAGGATTTGGCAAATACTACAGGCTCTATAACTCTTTCATTCTCTATAAGGTTCTTAAATGAGTTTAGTTTGTTACTAAGCAAATCCTTTTCCAAATTTAATAACTCTACACTTAACTTTATTTTATCTATGGAATTTTCAAGCTTTTTACTCTCTGCGGGGATTTCTTTTTTAAGCCTGTAATCCAGAACATTCAACTGTGTTTTTATTTCTTTTATCATTGCCTTCTTGCTTAGCATAGCGCGTTCCGTTTCCAAAAGCTCTTCCTTTAATCTATTTCTCTCCTTGTAAAGTTCCACGAGGGCTAAATCCTTATTTTGTTTTTGAGCAAGGTCTTTAATTTTGGTCTCAACATCTCTAAGCGAGGCTTTCATTTCTTCAAGCTTTTTGCTTAAAAGGGTTCTTTCTTTTTCTAATTCATCAATCCTTTGAAGTAAAGCTTTTTTACTACTCTTAAGTTTAAGAATTTTCTGATTGAGCTGCGTTTTTTCCGAGTTTTCTAAGTCTTCGATCTCTTTTTCTTTCTTTTCAATCTCTATTTCCAATTTCTTTATACTGCTGGATAATGCCTTTATCTGTTCCTCAATCTCTTCTTTGTAAGGCTCTACAGTGAAATCTTTTACTACCTTGTTAATTAACTTATCCAATTTGCTTAGCGCTTTCTTAGTCTCCCCCAAATTTCCGTGGAGGTATCCGAGCTTTAAGAACATACCCTTTTGGGATACGCTTATACCCTTAGCCAATTCAGGAGGAGCAAGTTGTTTAAGTGTACTTTCTATCATTTTCGTAATATTTTCATAGAATTCATAGAAAGAAATTGGCTTTAGAGATTTACCTTTTGATATATAGGATGTTTCTCCCCTTTCACTTTTGTAAATTTCATTCAAAGGATATAGTGAATACGCTTCATACTTTGGTTCTGCAATTACGTATGCATATATCACGGCAATCAACGTGAGGACTGAAGGAATTAATACTAAAAGTTTCCATCTTCTTTTAAGGATGAGGTAAAGTTCATAGAGGTCTATCTCCTCCTCTTGATAATTACTTTCTCTCTCCCTGTTTTTGTCCATCTGTCAGGGCAATTTTAACTCACTTACCGCCCTTAGGCAACTGGATTATGGGCGTCATCTTGGAGTCGTAGGGCATGAGGATTATGGTGTTGTTGGGGCTTTCTGCGTAGGCTTTTATGTTTTCCAGAAACTTCCAAGTTAGATACTCTTTTGTAAGGGAGCCGGCTATTATCCTGTTTGCCTCGGCTATACCTTTTGCCTCTATCTTCTTCCTTTCCGCCTCAAGCTTTTCCTTCTCTACAAGGAACTTCATCCTTTGAGCTTCTTCCAAAGCCCTACGCTTTTGCTCTATAGCCTCAACCACTTTGGTGGGCAGTCTTATATCCCTTATGAGTATCTCGTCAAGCATTATGAACCTTTTTTCCAACTCAGAATTTACCTGCTGGGCTATCTTCTCTTGTATCACAGCCCTTTCTTGATAGACCTGCGCGCTGTCCAAGGTAGCGATAACGTCCCTAACCGCAGACCTTATTACAGGTTTTATTATCCTGTCCTCGTAAAACAGCCCGTACTCTATAAATATCTCCGCCGCCTTGTCGGGCATTATCTTGTAGAGCGTTGTCAGCTCCACGTTTATCGTAAGCCCATCTTTGGATAGAGCATTTATAGAATTTCCGCCGGTCAGGTCGTAGCTGTGGGTTCTGACCGACATCTTCTCAACCTTCTGAAGAATAGGAACTATTATGTGTAAGCCAGGCGGAAGCTCCTCTTTATCAGCTTTGCCGAGGGTTAGTTTAACGCCCACGAATCCGCTGGGAACGACAACAAATGGGTTTGATATGAAAACCACGAGGAGTAAAGCTACCAACACAGCCGGCAGAATAGCCAGAGCCTTCGGAAACTTGGGAGGGTTAGGAAACTTGCCCGGTTCTAAATCCATAGTGGATATAAATTTAACCCATTTGTGAGAAAAGTCTAAGGGAATTGGGAGCCGATAGATTCGTATACAAGACCAAATCCGTAGTTTTCGACTCAGCCCACCGAAGGTATTGCATGTACCATATACAAGATAATTGCTTATGAAAGATTCTTAGTCCTCTTTCCAGTATTCGTCGAAGGCTATCCAAGTTCTCGGTATTATGTGGTCTAAGTTGTCCCACGATTTCATGTATTTAACTCTCTTTTGAGCAGCTCTGTTTAGGGAATCGCCGAATGTATCTAAACTTTCTTCTTCGTAATCTTCGGTATCTTCGTTAATTATTGCTTCCGCCGCCATGCGTCCCGTTAGAATTGCGTTTGCAATTCCTCCTCCGGTTATAGGGTGACAGAAACCTCCTGCGTCTCCAACTAGCAGGATATTTTTTCTCAAAGGGTTCTTTATACCTTCCGCAGGTATCCAGCCTCCCGTTCTTTCAAGTATTTTTCTGCTAACCCAACCTTCCGAGGTGACCTCTTCAACGAACCTCTTTAGCACACTCATAACGTTAATGGGATAATAGGGGTCTATACCAACGCCGACATTTGCGAGTTTGCCTTTTGGAAATATCCAGCCGTACCCTCCGGGTATGTAGTCTCTGAAATAAATAATTAGGTCTGATAATACTTTATTTAAAGGCATAGTAAACTGAGCGGTTGTCAAAAAGTTCTGCGTGTGCTGTCCCGTGAGCTTTGCAATTTTAGACCTTGCTCCGTCCGCGGCTACTATAAAGTCAGCTTTTACGCTTAACCTTTGTCTCGTATCTATATGCTCAAGTACCACACTACCGTTCTCAAATCCCGTGAACCTCGTTCTGAGCTTAAGGATTGCACCTTCCTTGCACGCAAGTTCCATAATGTTCTTATCGAAAATCCTACGGTTCAGAACGAAGCCTTCGGAGGGCATACTGACTACATCCCCCCAAGGTGTGAAGTGAACCATATCCTTAACCTTTTGAGCTACACTCCCCTGCGGGAAATACTCCGGAAACTGGTAAGATATCTGAATTGGGACAAACTCCGCACACTGAACCGGAGAACCCACCTCGCGCTTGAAATCAACAGTTAAAACCTTAAGCCCTGCTTTAGAAAGCAAGTATGAAGCCGTTGCCCCTCCGGGACCTGCACCTATTACGAGAACGTCGAACTTCACTCTTTAGAATTTAGCTCAACTTTCATCAATTTGCTCATTTTAAAGTGGGGGACGTATCTCTCCTTAACAAATATTTCTATGCCGGTTTTAGGGTCTTTGACGAGCCTTGAGGAACGCTTTTTAGGCTTGAAGCTACCTAAACCTCTTATCTCTATCCTTCCCCCTTCTGCGAGATTTTCAGCCATCAATTGAAACATCATATCAACCACTTCCTTAACCCTTTTCTCCGGTAAATCCATTTCCTTGGCAATCCTTCTTATAAGCTCTGACTTATTCACCTGCCTTTTCCTCCTCAATGTACACAGTCCTAACTCGCTTATTTACAGCTTTTGCTTCTAAGGAGTTCTTCCTTTTATTGTAGACAATAATGTCCGCCTCAAGCAAGTTGCCTTTATCTTCCACTCTTGCGTTTCCCTTTAGAATTAACTTTTCTGAAATCAGGTCGTACTCCCCGTAATCCGCTTTAGCTTTCCTCCTTCCTTCTATGTACCTGACGTTTCCGGTAGCCACAAGTTTTTTAGGTTTTCCTTTTTCGTCTACAAACACCTCCACCTTATCCGCCGATAGAACTCCTCCGTCCTTGGTGAGCTTTACGTTACCCTTGTAAACTATCTTTCCCTCTTTAAACTCGAGGCTATCCGACTCCCCAACTATTGCTTGTGAAAATGCAGAAAGAGAAATTATCAGAAAGCTCAAGAGAAATTTACGCATCATGTTTAGTCTTTACCTCTTTTATTATAACCCTCAGCGGTGAAAGGAATATCTCGTAGCCTTTACCGCTAACGTAGTTCTCGTATCTCCACACCTCTATAATACCGCTTCCCCATATTTTTTTTCTCTTCAGGTCTATGTTAGCCTTCTGCGTTTTTATAAAGAGAGCCTCTCCCTTTATCTCTACTTTTCCTTCTATGCTTCCTTTACCACTCAATCTGTTTATCCTACCTCTCGTAGCCTTTATCACATACTCCTCAGAGCTTAAATTCAGGTCGTCCATCAGCACATCTACGCCTATTGAGTACAATCTCTTACCTTCTACATTCCACTCTACGCCGTTTCTACCGTAAATCTTTATAAGGACATCTTCAAGATAGCCTACCCTGTTACCGGGGTTGGGTATACTCTCATCGAACCTAAACTCATTGAGGTAAGCTATGGAACCCCCAAGAAGGAGTACGTAAATCAAGTGTAGTAGTAATGTTTTACCTGTACCCATCGAGCATTTCCCTTCTAATACCCCTTAGGGCAAGTATAAGCTCGGCTACTTCCCTCACAGCACCTTCGCCGCCCCTAACGGTTGTTATATAGGAAGCAAACTTCTTAACCTCCTCGTAAGCGTTGCTCACTGCTACGGGGAAACCCACAAGCCTCATAACGGGTATGTCAACGTAGTCGTCACCTATAAAACCTATTTGTGAAAACTCGAGCTTGTACTCCCTACTTATGTTTTCTAATATCTCTCTTTTTCGCACCCTGCCCATGAAAATCTTTTCTTTATCTATTCCCAGCTCAAGAAGTCTGTTTTTTAGAGCTTCCGACTCCCTACCCGATATTATACCCACGTCTATCTTTATGCTCTGAAGGAGCTTTATACCAAGTCCATCGTGTACGTTGAAGACCTTTACTCGCTCGCCATCTTCAAGATAAAAGAGCCTGCCGTCAGTCAGAACGCCGTCAACATCCAGAAGGAGAAGTCTTAGGTTTGAAACTCTATCTCTCAAACTCATGTTATCTTTTCTATAAGCTGAAGGTTTCTGTAGGCTCTTTCCCTACTACCTTCTCTTCTAACACCTGTTACGAAGTCCGTAACCATTTCCCTGAGTTTATCCCCCCACTCACGGGTTCTCGAAGTGCCGTTGTAACTAATCTCCTCTCTGTAGAAGTCCATCAGAACTTGCTCTCCAGAAACCGTTTCCACAAGCCACTTCCTTGAGACCTCACCCTCGTAATTCCATGCTACATTTATCTCGAACGGAACACTATCCTTTACACTTCCGCTGAGTTTCCACACGTCGCCTTTTCTGACATCCTCTAACTTCAAGTCTCCGAATAGGTACTGAAGTATATACAAATCGTGCCATGCCAAGTCCCACACCGGGTTTATGTACCCTCTACCCTTGTTCAACCTCTCTATATTTATAGATTTAACCTCCACCTCCGTTGGGAAGTTCTTAACAGCTTCGGAGTAAAGCTCTACCTCCGAAATCTCGAGTAGAGGGTGGTCTACAATTTCCCCGAACTCCGCACTCGTCAGGGATGGAGGTTTTTCCAACAGGACAGGTATGCCCTTAGATAGGAACTCCTTAGCTATTTTGACGTGTTCTTCTGGGTTCACGGCAACTATTACACCGCTAAGGGTTTCTTCCACATCTCCGTAATGGCAGTAAAATGGGTATCCCGTGTTCTCTACCTTTTCCCTATCTACATCGCAAAGGAGGGGCTTCAAGGATAGTTCTTCAAGTTTTTTAAGGTACTTAGACCCCATGTTGCCGAGACCTATAAGAAGGATGTGCATAGGTAAGAATTTTAAGATAATAAGTATGTATGAGATGCGAGAGTTTAGAGCTTGTTAAGGAAAAAATTTTAAGAGCCTGTGAGCGTTCGGGAAGAAGTGTCTCGGATGTTAAGCTTTTGGGAGCCTCTAAGACTGTTCCCGCGGAAAGGCTGAGAGAGTTCTACGAGTGTGGTTTGCATGTGTTTGGAGAGAACAGGGTTCAGGAGTTCCTGAAAAAGTACGAAGAACTCGAGTCTTTTGATATAGAGTGGCACTTTATAGGCAGGCTTCAGAGCAACAAGGTAAAGTACATAATCGACAAAGTGGTTTTAATTCACTCCCTTGACAGGGAGAGTCTTGCAAAGGAAATCCAGAAAAGGGCAGAAAGGTTAGGAAGGGTTCAGGAAGTTCTCGTAGAGGTGAACGTGGGGAACGAAGAAAGCAAAGGAGGTGTTAAAACGGAACAACTTGAAGAGTTTATAAGCCGAGTATTAGAGCTAAAGAACTTAAAGGTTATAGGGCTTATGTGTATCCCGCCTTATATGGAGAATCCGGAAGACGTTAGACCTTTTTTTGGAAGGTTAAGGGACTTGAGGGACAAATTGGGAACGAGACTGGGCATACCCCTTGGGGAGCTTTCCATGGGAATGTCTCATGACTTTGAGGTTGCAATAGAGGAAGGAGCCACGATAGTAAGGGTAGGGTCGTTACTTTTCGGGGAGAGGGGTTAGCTACTTTATTCCGTAAGCCTCCAATTTTCTATACAGGGTTCTCAGGGGAATACCGAGTATTTCCGAGGCTTTTTTCTTGTTGAACTGCACCTGTCTGAGGACTTTAAGTATGTACTCTTTTTCTATGTCCTCGAGCTTACCAGAACTTTCCTCCTCGTCGGGTATCAAACAAGATATGTCTGAGGCACCTATAAGCTCTCCTTCAGCGAATAGGACGCTCCTCTCCACAAGGTTTCTCAATTCTCTCACGTTTCCCCTCCAGCTGTAGTTTAACAGGAGCTTCTCTGCCTCAGCCGTAAAGCCCTTGACCTCCTTTCCGTACTTCCTTGAGAACACCTTTAGGAAGTGATGAGCGAGCGGAAGTATGTCCTCTTTCCTGTATCGCAAGGGTGGGATTTCTATCTCAACTACGTTCAGCCTGAAGTAAAGGTCTTCCCTAAACCTTCCTTCCTTCACAAGCTCTCTGATGTCTCTGTTGGTAGCCGCTATTACCCTCACATCGCTCTCTATTTCCTTTCTACCGCCGAGGCGGTAAAACCTTTTACTCTCTATTGCTCTTAGTAGCTTCGCCTGTAGGGATAGCTCAAGCTCCCCTATCTCATCTAAAAATAGCGTTCCTCCATGTGCAAGCTCGAAGAAGCCCTCCTTAGACCTGTCCGCTCCGCTGAAAGCTCCCTTTTCGTATCCAAACAGCTCTGACTCTACCAGCTCTTTTGGTATGGAGGCTACGTTAAGAGCTACGAATGGCTTGTCCACCCTATCGCTTAATCTGTGAATTATCCCCGCTATGACTTCCTTACCCACGCCCGTTTCACCTGTGACCAAAACCGGGCAGTCCGCACAGGATATCTTGTTAATCCTTTCGAGGATACCCTTCATAAGACTACTTTCAAAAACGAATTCCGAGTAACTTGCGAGTTTTCCTTTTCTGCTGAGGAGTAAGCTATCCCGTTTGTAATCCCTTGCCTCGAGGCATTTTCTCAGGGTAATCTCTATCTCTTCTAAGGAGCATGGCTTTGTTAGAAAGTCAGAGGCTCCTTCTTTCATAGCTTCAACTGCGGTCTTTATAGTCCCGTGTCCCGTTATAACCACAACCTCCGTCAGTTTTGAGCTATCCTTTATGTGTTTAAGTATTTCCATTCCGTTCATATCCGGTAGGAAAAGGTCTAAGAGAACGAGCGCAAAGTCTTTATCCCTCAGAAGTTTAACAGCCTCCTTACCCAAGCTACACGCCTCTACGTTAAATCCCGCCTCGGAGAGATACTCCTTCAGTAACTCGAGGAAGTCCCTGTCGTCCTCAACTATCAGTATTCTCATGCGACTCTCCCATCACGTAAACATAAACTTCCGTACCCGAACCGTTTAGGCTCTGAATTCGTATATCGCCACCGAGATTTTTGACCAGCCGTTTAGCAAGGGAAAGCCCGAGCCCGGTCCCCTCCTCCTTTGTGGTAAAGAACGGGTCAAACACCTTGCTCAAGACCTCTTTGGGAATACCCTCTCCGTCGTCAGTTATTTTCCATACCAAGTTGTCCCCTTCCCTATCCAAATATACGTTTACTTTGCTACGCGATGCATCTATGGCATTATCAATTATATTCAACAGCACCTGCTCTAACTGCCACTGAAAGGTGAAAATCCTCATGTTTTCTCTATGTGCCACAAAGCCTATCTCTATTCCTTTCCTCTTCGCCTTTGTTCTTAGGAGGTTTATAACCTCTATGGTTAATTTCGCGGGGTCTACGTAGTCGGGTTTTCCTTCAAAGGGCTTCCCTATGTCGAGGAGCTTCTTTACCGTATCCGCACACCTCTCGGCTTGTCTTACCACTATTTTTGCCTTTTCCCTGATTTTTTCTTCGCTGCTCTGGAGGATTATACTTTCCGAGTATCCCATTATCGAAGCAAGGGGATTGTTTATCTGGTGCGCTATGGAACAGGCTATCTCGCCTGCAAGGGACAGCTTTGAGGTCTTTTCCAGCAGAGTTTTAAGCTCCTTTTCTTCAGAGACATCTCTTATATGCCACAGCGTATATCTTTTGCCGTTAACGTTTATATAGCTTTGCCTTAGTTCGCATATAAGTTCTCTATCAACAATTCTGAGGCTCTTTTCTGGGAAGTAAACCTGCCCGTTGGATATTCCCTTCACCATCTCCTCCATGCTCAGCCCGAGGAGGTCTTCCTTATCCATGCCGAGCTTTTGCAGGAGTGTGCAGTTTACATCTATAACCCTGTTCTTTTCGTCGAAGAGCAGAACTCCCTCGAGGGAATTCTCAAAGAGGTTCATGTAAAGCCGTTTTTCCTCCTCTAATTTTTTTAGGAGGTTTTCAAATACCTGTGAAAGCTCCCTTACCTCGTTCCCCTTACTTATAGGGTCTCCACCTATCTGCCCACCGAGTGACACAACTCTGTCCCGTAGGTTCTCGAGGGGCTTGAACACTTTGAGGATAACTATCAAGCCCAATGTAGAGCTTAGGAATGTTATGAGTATTTCTGCGGTTAAGGCTCTAAGCTGAAAATCCCTTAATGGAAATAGTACCGAAGACAGGGGTGTTTCCACGAGGATAGCCCAGTTCATTCCCTTGAGCGTACCGAAGGTTCCTACGACCGTTTCCTTGAGCAGGGGTGATATGTACACACCCCTTCTGAGTTCTACTTTCTTCAAGTCCGAGTATCTTAAGTCGCTGAAAGCGACTATGTTTCCGTCGCTGTCCGTTAAAAATAGATAAGTGTCCTTCGACGGGACGCTCGATATTAGCTCCTGCCAGAAGAGGGACAGGTCTAAGGAGAATATGTAGAAACCGGAAAAAACCCCCTCGTTGTATGTGGGTATGTATATCCTCAAAAATGGTTCTCTGTAATCCGTGTATCGAACACCCAATACCTTCGTTTCCCTGTGGTTAAGGTCAAGAACCGGCTCAAAATTAGGGTTAGAAGTCTCTCTGCTTACCGCATCTATTAAGTACCCATCGAAGCTGTAAAAGGCTCCTTCAAATATGCTTTTTACGTGTCCGGTTATCCTCCATATAACCTGCTTACTGGAAAGTCCTAAGTTCTCGTATAGTGAAACAAGACCCTGTATCTCCGATAAATTTTCCTCGAAGAAGAGCGTAAACCTATTTACTAGGGAGTTAGTGTAGGTTGCGTTTTGCTTTTTAGCCTCCTCTATAAGGTACCCTTTCATGGCAAAGTAGTGGTAAACGAAAAAAGCCATAGGTATACAGGCTATAAATACGAGTATCAGGACAACCCTTACCTTTAGAGAGAGGTTCATCGAACCACCTCGTCAGCAAAGGAGTAAATTTCCCTGTTGTAATTCACAGCCAGCTCTTCGAGGGCTTTCTCGTTAATTGCAAATCTCGGGTAGTAGGTTCTCTCGAAGGGAACGTCCCTAACCTTTGCTCCTCTCAGGAGTCTGTAAGCTATGTGGGAAGCTTGATAGCCTTGCTCGTAGCTCGGCGTTCCGTAGGCTACATGACAGCCCTTTTTAACCAGCTCCGGAGAGTGGCAGAACACAGGTATTTGATAGAAGTTTGCGTAGTGAAGTATGTAGGAAGTTAGAAAGTTCTCCGTGTAGAAACAAGGTGTAAGGACTATAGCCTTGAACCCGTCCTCCCTCATGTTGCTTATTATGTACTCCAACTCCATTACGTCCGCTACGCTTACGGGAACCACTTTAACACCGAACTTCTTGGCTGAGCGAACCGTTATCTGTGTAGCTCTCTTTGATGCCTCAAACTTAGGAGTGCAGAACACGAGAACCTTCTTTATGTCCGGAAAGGTCTGAGCAAAGAGTTCCATTCTCTTTTCCATAAGCTCCGCGTTCAGATTGTCCACACCTGTTATCCCTTCAGAGGGTAAGGAAAGCTCCTTTGTTAGCTTCCATGCAAGTATGCTCGTACCCCCGAGTATTACCACGGGTGTTGTGAGTTTACCGTTCGATTTGAGCATGTGAGCTTCAAGACTCCCTCCTACCGCTATTAAGTCGTAACTATCTTGCATTTGGTACAGCTCTACTGCAAGTTCCCTTATTTTCTTCAGCGTGTTGTCTCCCTTGTAGGTATCTATGCTCACGTTCCCTAAGCCCAGGTCCTTCAATCCTTGAATGAAACCCTTTACCTTTTGCATTCTCCCCTCGCCGGATATGAAGATAGCTACTCTGTAATCCTCACCCGATTTGTTCCCTTCACAGGACAGCGTGAATATAAAGAGAACCAGAAGAAGTAATGTTTTTGCCATAACATATATTAAAAACCTATGAAGAGAAACTGGAAAGACATAGTGGTAATAGGCGGTGGGCTTGCCGGCTCCGAAGCCGCTTGGACGCTTGCAAAAAGGGGCTATTCTGTGACGCTCTACGAGATGAGACCGAAGGTCATGACACCGGCTCACAAGGGGAGAAAACTCTCCGAGCTGGTGTGCAGCAATACATTAGGCGGTATGGAGCTTACCACCGGTGCGGGCTTGCTAAAGGCGGAGATGAAGCTCTTAGGCTCGCTAATCGTGGAAGCGGCTCAAGAATCGCGTGTCCCTGCAGGGGGTGCGCTCGCCGTGGACAGAGAAAGGTTTTCTGAATACATAACCTACAAGATTGAAAACGAACCTAACATAGAAGTTATCAGGGAGGAAGTGACCCGTATTCCGGAGGACAAAATCGTGATAGTGGCTACTGGACCTTTAAGCTCTCGGTCACTTTCAGAAAGCATAATCCAGCTGGTAGGCTACAAAACGCTGTACTTTTACGATGCCATATCTCCCATAGTGGACGCGGAGAGCGTAGATTACTCCAAAGGCTTTTGGGCTTCGAGGTACGGTAGGGGCGGTGAGGACTACTTCAACTGTGTTTTGACGGAAGAGGAATATACACTCTTTTACGAAGAGCTTTTAAAGGCTGAAAAGGTACAGCCAAAAGACTTCGAAAAGGCGGTTCACTTTGAGGGTTGTCTCCCCGTCGAGGAAATGGCTCAGAGGGGATTTAAGACCCTGCTCTTTGGTCCCATGAAACCTGTAGGTTTGATAGACCCAAAAACGGGCAAGGAGCCTTTTGCCGTCGTTCAGCTTAGGAAGGAGAACAGGGAAGGCACGCTACTTTCCCTCGTAGGTTTTCAGACGAAGTTAACCTATCCCGAGCAGAAGAGGGTTTTCAGACTGATACCGTGTTTGAGAGATGCAGTTTTTGTAAGGCTCGGTTCTATGCACAGAAACACCTTTATACAGTCTAACAAGGTTCTAACCCCTTTTTTAAACATGAGAAAGTATCCCAATATATTCTTTGCGGGACAGATAACCGGTGTTGAGGGATACGTTGCATCTGCCGCCACCGGAATACTTGCAGGGATAAACGCTGGGAAACTTGCGGAGGGAGAGTCGCTAACTGTACCTCCGGAGGAAACCATGCTCGGCTCTTTGGTCAGGTACATAACCACAAAGGAGGGAGAGCTTCAACCTATGAACCCGGTCTTCGGGCTTTTACCTCCCCTTAACATGAGAGTTAAGAACAAGAAAAAACGTAAAGAGCTTATGGCAAAAAGGGCTGTAGAAAGTCTAAAGAAATGGATAGAGAAGGAATTACAATTAGTAAGTCATGTTTGAAGAACTTGCACTCCTTTCCCTCAAGTTTTTATTAGGGGTTGCAGTACTAGTAAAGGGGGCAGACCTGCTTATAGAGGGGGCTTCTCAAATAGCTAAAAGGTTCGGTGTTCCGGAGTTTATCATCGGGCTTACACTTGTGGCTTTCGGAACCTCACTACCCGAGCTTACGGTTAACATCATAGCAAGTGCAAAGGGAAACTCTGAACTTACTATGGGAAATGTAATAGGCTCTAACATAGCCAACATACTACTAATTTTGGGCGTGAGCGCGCTCATCTATCCCTTGAGGGTTCACAGGGATTTCGTAAAGAAGGAGATACCCATAAACTTCGTTGCCACGCTGATACTCATAGTTATGGCTAACGATATTCTGATTGACGGCGAACCTTTATCGCTCGTAAGCCGTTCTGAGGGCTTCATACTCATACTTACTTTCTTGGGTTACATATACTTTATGGCAGCTTTTTTAGAAAGAGAAGGTATAGAAGAGGACGTGGACGGGGCAAAGTCCATGCCGAAAATCCTACTCTACATAATCTTAGGTACGCTGGGTCTGTCCCTGGGGTCTAACTGGACTGTTGACGGTGCCGTGGGCTTAGCAGCAGCCTTAGGGATAAGTCAAATGATGGTGGGTTTATTTCTCGTGGCTTTAGGAACTTCCCTACCTGAACTCATGACCTCCGCGGTAGCGGCGATGAAGAGGAATCCGGACATAGCTCTCGGAAATGTCGCAGGCTCAAACATATTCAACATAAGCCTTGTACTCGGGGCAAGCTCCATAATAAACCCCGTGCCCGTTATAGCCAGAACTAACTTTGATTTACTTATACTTTTCGTTGCTACATTTATACTATTTATAAGCGTAGTTTTCAGTAGCAGGAAGGTTATAAGTAGGAAAGAGGGCTTTATCTTCCTGCTGGCTTACGTAGCTTACATACTGTACTCCGGGTATATTGAGTTCGAATGAAGGGCAAAGACATTTCTGCTTTAACCGTAGGCTTGAACATAGTCGGTGGGGTCATAGCCGGCTTGCTCGTCGGGTACGCCTTCGATTACGCCATGGAGAACTGGCTTGGCTTCAGGACATCGCCGTGGGGATTTATCTTCTTCTTCTTCGTGGGTATAATTTCCGGGTTCAAAAACGCTTACTCGGACATGAAGAGGTTATCTTAAAGCTCCTTTACCTACGCAACTTTGTGGTGTTTTTCATGTTTCTAACCTTTTCCGGAGAAGGAGGGGCAGGTAGCTTGGGTTTACTCTTAAAGTTTGGGGGTTTAACGTAGATTACCTTTATCTCCTTGCTCTTTCCCTTAACCTCTATAACAGCTCTATCTCCTTCTATGTCAATTATCTTAAAACTCCCAAGGTCTGAGCCTATGGGAACTAACTTGTAGATTTTTTTATCCTCGAGATATATCAGGACGAATTTATCCTTACCTTTGCTTACGTAGCCACCTATCTTTAGGCTCTCGGGCAACCTTATCCCATTTAAGTAATTCCCCTTTCCCGTAGCTCCGTTAGGCAGTTCACCGCTTGGCTCCGTATACCTTCTATCGGAAGAAAAGGGATTGTAGTCGAGTATCTCCTTGACTATGTCCGAAAAACCGAAGCTAAAGCTCGTTAAAAGAATTAATATGTACATAGGATAATAATTATATGTTAGCTAAGGGCTTTACCCTCGTAGAACTCCTGATAGCCACACTCCTAAGCCTCTTCGTTATCCTCATGCTTTCCTACGGGTACAAGCTTTCCTCCGAGGTAATGCAGGAGATATTTGAGAAGAAACGGCAAAGCTCCTTTGAAAGGGTATGCACGATAATTCAAGAGCAGCTCATAGGTGTGGAAGGACTTAAGCTAAAAAAGAGTAGAGAGAAAGTAGAGCTTTCCTACCTAACTTCTAAAGCCCAAACGTTGCAGAGTCCCTACGCGAGAGTGGTGTGGCACGTAGATAAGGACGGAGTTATTTATACAGAACTACCTCCTTACGGAGGTAAAGAGAGTTATAAAAAAAAGGTACTTAACCGATGGATGTCCATAGATGGAGATGGAAATACACTTATGCTCTCTTTCGGCGATAGGAAGTGTTACATAACCGCAGAGCCGAGAGTGAGGAGTAAAATCTTCTGGAAGGGGTGGTGATGGAGCTTGCAGTTGAAGCCCGAAACTTAACCAAAGTCTACCGTATGTACAAAAAACCCTTAGACAGGCTCAAGGAGATACTCCTCAGAAGGGAATACGCTACCAAGAAGGTGGCATTAGAAGGGGTCAGCTTCACCATTAAAAGGGGCGAAGCCTTCGGTATAGTGGGGGAAAATGGAGCAGGTAAAAGCACCTTGCTCTCTATCCTTGCAGGAATTCTACCTCCAACTGCAGGAGAGCTGAGCGTAAGAGGAAAGGTGTGTGCCATACTTGAATTGGGAGCAGGGTTCCACCCGGAGCTTACGGGTATAGAGAACGTGTACAACTACTCTACCCTTTACGGGCTTTCAAAGGGCGAAGTGGACAGAAACCTCGACTTTATAAGGGAGTTTTCGGAGCTTGGAGAAGCTCTAAATCAGCCCGTAAGAACCTACTCCTCGGGAATGGTGGTTCGGCTTGCCTTTTCGACGATAGTATCCATCAAGCCGGACATTTTCATAATAGACGAGGCGCTGTCTGTAGGGGATTCCCACTTTCAGAACAAGAGCTTTAAGAGAATAATGGAGTTTATAGCTCAGGGGGGAACGGTGATATTTACTACACACAACCAGTATCAAATCACGGGTATATGCGGTAGAGCGATGTGGCTCAAAGATGGCAAGGTTCAGGAAATCGGAAACTCTACGGAGGTAGTAAAGGCTTACGAGGACTACATGAGACAGAAGGATTTAAAGGAAGAGGAAAGGAGCTTTAACCTTGAGAAAAACAAGGACACCTACATATCCGGAATGGAGCTTTCCCATAAGGTAATAACTCCGGGAGATGACTTTCACGTAGAGTTCAGCGTTTACTCGAATAAGGAGTTAGAGGTAGTACTAACCTTAGCCTTTAGGAGAAACGATAACGAGTGGATAGCTTCTATCTCATCGAGAGAACTGGGACAGAGGATACTTCTTAGGAAAGGTGAAAACCATTTCCGCTACGAGGTTCCGAACTTTCCCATACTTTACGGCTCTTACTTCGTTCACATCTACCTCCTGAACGAGGAAGGAGTTATAGCCTTAGACGAGAAAATAATTCCCATCGAGGTTGTAAAAAGAAGTTTCATGGACTTTGGAGTGTTCAAGCTAAGGGCAAATCTGAGGAGTGTAACCCAATCCCCCCAAAAGCTCCGATAGCTTCCTCAGAGCCTTTCCCCTGTGAGATATCCTGTCCTTTTCCTCCGGACTAAGCTGAGCCATGCTTCCCTCGAAGCCTTCGGGTTTGAATATGGGGTCGTAGCCGAAGCCTCCCTCTCCCCGTTTCTCCTCTAATATTTCCCCTTTACACTCTCCCTCCGCAAATAAACCCTTATCTCCCGTGTACAGAACCACACAAGCCACGAACTTAGCGCCCCTATCTTCAATACCTTTCAGGAGCCTGAGGAGTTTTCTTATGTTAGCTTCGGTAGCCGACGGCTCGGGAAGTTCCTTACCGCCGAAGTCCAATGCGTAGAACCTGCTCGAGAAGATGCCCGGGTACCCCTGCAAGCTGTCCACCACGAGGCCCGAATCGTCTGCGATTGTGGTAAGCCCAAACTCTTTGTAGTAAGCACAGGCTTTCAGATACGCGTTTTCTAAGAAGCTCGTTCCACTTTCCTCCACTTTAAGCTTGCGTTTTGGCTCAACCACCTCAAAGCCCAAAGGCTCCATTATCCTTTTTATCTCTTTCAGCTTTCCCTCGTTCGTTGTGGCAGCCAGAACCCTCATCTTTTCCACAGGCTCTTTATCTTAGCCCAAAAGCCCGTTTCTTCGTACAGAATAGGTTTTTCTTCGTAAACAAATCTGTCCAGAAAGTTGTCAAGAAGTATGAACCTATCGCAGGTTTTCCTGAGCTTAAAGGAGCTTGTCTTTTTGAAGGTGGCATTTTCTACCCTTTTACCTATGCTCTGGAGCGTCTCTACGGTGTATATAAAATCGCTATCCCCACTTACAAGGAGAGCCGTATCGTAAGCGTCTCTAAAGGCAAGGCTCAACATATCTGTGGCAAGCATTATGTCTATCTCTTTCTCTATAAACTCCCCCGAGGGGAGTTTCCTAAGATGGGCTACCTTTACCTTTATTCCTGCCAACGAAAGCTCGTCTAAAAACCTCTTCTGCCTAACGAGGCTCTCCCACTCCGGTGAGCCTTTTCTCACGTCCTTATCCTGGGGCATACCGGTGTAAAAATACGCCCTGAGGAGTTTTCTATTCTCCTGCAGAAAGTCTACAAGCCTCGGATAATCTATCTTTATGTTCAGGTACCGTATTCCGTGAAAAAGGTTAGAGCCATCTATAAAGATGGCGAGACGCTCGTCGTTCATACCTTAAACCTTAGGATAGCGGCTAAGCCATCTATCCTTTTTCTTATGTCTTCGCTTACAACTATCTCTACCTTTGCCCTTTGCTCGAGAGCTTCTTCTATAACCTCATCGACTATATCGGACACGGGAACAGCTTTCTCACCCTCTATGGGGCATTCCGGACTTAGGAGCGGTAAACCGCTCTCTAAACACAGGTATCCCGGTTTCTCAAAGTCCTCGGGAACCATAAGAGTTCTGATGTTTCCGTAAGATAGCATCTCCAAAACCTTGCTTGTTCCATTCACAGCCAGTCCTTTGCCCTGAAGCTCTTCAAGTTCCCTATATAGGCTTTCCTCCTCCTGCCTGTCTCTCTCTCTGAGAAGGGTTAAAACCTTTTCCCTAATTACTGAAGGTGTTGCCTCTGTAGGATTTACATCTATGTACCCGATTAACCTTTCTCTAAGGTAAGTGTGCAGGTGGTTCTCTATATCTCTTAGTCCCTCTTTTGTAAACCCGCCTATAACGAGACTGTCGAACCTTCTCTCCTTCCAGTCCTCGAATAGAGCGTCTGCGGCAAGTTTCAAGAGGGCATGCCATTCGGATTTTATCCTCATGTGGAAGTTGTACTCGCCGAAAGAGTGCTGTACCATGTTCGGAGCAGCCTTTCTCGAGGGCATACTAACCTTGAAGGTTCCCTGCGCCCCCTTGAGAACCTTACCACCGCTGTGGAATTTATGAGTCCTTGTGGTTAAGGGTTGGAACATGTCAATAACTTCCTCGGTAGCCTCTATGTCGAGGACAAAGTACCGTACGCGTTTTCTGTCGATTAGCAAAACCGCTACGCTCCCGAGCTCCTCGTCTATAGCTGCTATTTCCCTTATAAGGGGATTGGGAGCTACCATAAGCCTGTTTCTGTAAGCGTAGGGTAACTTTACAGCCTCAAACACTCCCTTCCCGGAGCAAGAGAAAACGGCTATCGCCCTACACCCCCGCAGATTGTCAGGCTCGGATATAAAATTCTCAATCCTTGAGAAATCCTCGTTTATAGAGTTCAAAGCCTCTTTGTTCAAATCCCTGCCTTTTAAGTCTTCCTTCTCTTCTTTGACCATATCCTTGTAAAGGATTAAGTACTTGTTGTTTTGTCTGTCTTCTGGCTCAAGTTTAAGGTAAAGATTGGTTACCATGTAGTCTTCCGGTTTAAGGCTTGTAAGCCTTTCCATAACTTGCGGCAACACGCTCATGCTCTCCTCCTTTCCTGTTTTATATCTTATTTTACAGACAAAGCCCCTTGACTTTTTGTAAACTAATGTTTACATTAGATAATATGAATATAGCGATTTTATTATTCATGTTTCTTGGGATTTTTGGGGGAACCTCGCAGGGTATAGACAAGGAAGAGCTTAGGAAAGGCTACGAGATATACAAGAACACATGTTCCGTGTGCCATATTGAGAGTGTATCCCTTATGGACTTTGCGAGGGCGAGGATGCACGTTTTAAAGGGTGAAAAACCGGACATGGACGCACCTCCCATGAACTTAGTAGCTGCAAAGATAAGGCAGTACTACCCTAGGGAATTAGAGTTTGTAGAATTCGTTAAGGATTACATCACCCACCCTTCAAGTAAGAAAGGCGTCTGTAACAAGGCAGCTTACAGCTTCTTTGGTACCATGCCCCCCATAGGGGAAGGCATGAGCAATAGGGAAAAGGAACTTGTGGCTAAGTGGATGTATTACAACTTTGAAGGAACGTGGCTGGAGATATTCCTCAAGGTGAAACAGTTAGAGAAAACCACCCACTCAAAAAAGTGAATTTACGAAAAGAGACGGTCTCCCATATCTCCCAATCCCGGGATTATGAAGCCCTTAGAGTTCAAACCCTTATCTATCTTAACTACGAACAACTTATGCTCGGGAAAGCTATCCTGTATTCTCTTGACGCCTTCGGGTGAGGATATTATGTGCAGGCTAAAGGTTCTTAATGGATTTAAAGAGAGGATTTCCCTCAACGCTACCTCAAGTGTCCCGCCTGTGGCTAGCATGGGGTCTAAGATTATCGCCGTCTTTCCTTCCAAGCTCGGCAGGCGCGAATAGTATACCTTCGACGCTAAAGTTTCCTCGTCCCTCTTTATTGCCAGGAAACCTGAGAGGGCGTTGGGTACCACTTTTAAGGCACCTTCGAGCATGGGCAAACCCGCCCGCAGTATTGGGATAAACACAACGCTTTCCTCGTTAAGAAACCCAAACCTCTCTTTACCCGTCCAGATATCTATATCTCTTTCGTTCAAAGGCGTATCCTTGAGCGCTTCGTAGACCATAAAGATAGCTATCTCAGACAGCAAGTTTCTTAACTTTTCCCTCGGGGTACTTATGTCTCTGATAGTGTTGAGCTTGTGTATTAGGATGGGATGTTTAAGCTCTTTAATCAATTTAGTTTTAACAAGTGAGCCGGGCGGGACTCGAACCCGCGACCAACGGCTTAAAAGGCCGCTGCTCTACCGACTGAGCTACCGGCTCTTCGGAACCGACCCCTAATGGAGCCGACGGGACTTGAACCCGTGACCTCCGACATGCCATATCGGCGCTCTCCCAACTGAGCTACGGCCCCGAGCGTACTCCAAGGGAGATAAATTTTATAACACCTGCACCCTAAGTGCAAATCTAAATGGTAGGTGGGTAGTTTGCATAATGGATGGCTTGTACATACAGTTAGCTTGGGTTCGGATATATCGGCTGAATTAGGGGCTGATTTTTCACCACAAGGTTTTTAAACCCCACTGCCGCTAAATGATACTTTAAGAAGGCTCTTATAAAAATTCACTGAATCATTGCAAGTGTAAGCAACTCATTCCTGGGCATGTTAGTTTCTTAGGCTAATGCCATCTGGTTAGCTAACTACTATTTAAATTCAGGCTGTACAAACCTTTACTCTGTAGGATAATATTTCGTCGTGAAAGTCAGGGTAGGTGTAATCGGTTGCGGAACGGTAGGAACGGGAACGGTAAAGCTGCTTTTGGAAAACAGAGATGTTCTTGAGAAGAGAATAGGTTTCCCGATAGAGGTGTCTAAGGTTGCGGACTTGGATTGGGAGAGGGAACGGGAGTTTGAAGTTCCTCACGCCTTGCGAACCACCGATTACAGAGAGGTTATAGAGAACTCCGAGGTAGTTGTGGAACTCGTGGGCGGAACGGGCTTTGCCAAAAAGGTAATTCTGGAGGCTCTGGATAAGGATAAACATGTTGTTACCGCCAACAAGCACCTTCTTGCCGAAGAGGGTGAGGAGATATTCCTAAAAGCCAGAGGGAAAGGACTTAGAGTGGGATTTGAAGCCTCCGTCGGAGGCGGGATACCCGTTATAAAGGCTCTCAGAGAAGGACTTATAGGAAACAGGATTAAGAATATATACGGGATACTTAACGGAACCACCAATTACATACTTACCAGAATGTTTGAGGAAGGACTGGACTTTGAGCAGGCTCTCAAAGAGGCTTCCGAAAAGGGATACGCAGAGGCAGACCCGAGTCTTGATATAGACGGCTGGGACGCCGCCCACAAGATTAACATCTTAGCTTCCATAGCCTTCGGCAGGTACTTTGAGTTTGGAAAAGTCCACGTGGAGGGTATAAGGAACATAGACTCTTTGGACGTGGAGCTGGGCAGAGAGCTGGGCTACACCCTAAAGCTCTTAGCCATAGCCAAGAAGTTAGACGGAGAGGTAGAGGTCAGAGTTCACCCTACCTTTTTGCACACCGAGGAGCCTTTAGCCAAAGTGTCTTCCGTTTACAACGCCGTTATGATAGAGGGGGACTTCGTAGGAAAGACCATGTATTACGGCAGGGGAGCCGGTTCTCTACCTACAGCTTCCGCCGTGGTGTCGGACATAATTGACATAGCTAGGGGGATAGTTGCCGGGGGCAAAAACCCCGAACCCATGCCCGTTGATTGGGAGAGCGAAAAGATAACTTTGAAGAAAAACTTTTACAGCAGGTATTATCTGAGGTTTGACGTTCCCGATAAACCGGGAGTCCTTGCCACCATTTCAAGAATCCTTGCCGATAACAACATAAGCATCGCCTCCGTTTTGCAGAAGGAGATGGTCTGCAGGCTCGCAGGCAGAGAGAACGAACCGGTGGTTCCCCTGGTTATACTCACCCACAAGGCTTACGAGCTTGACGTGCAGAAGGCACTTAAGGAAATCAAGGACACACCCGTAGTAGTTGGCGAGCCTGTTCTCATAAGGGTTGAGGAGGAGGCCTACTAAGTTTATGATTAATCTCATATTGTTGGCGGGCGTGCCTGTATTATGCTTGTAAACAAGTATTGAATTATGCCGCTGGGTAAAGGGGAAAAGGCTTTAGACTTCTCTTTAAGCTCCATAGACGGGAATCAGGTATCCCTCAAGGATATAGAAGGCTTTAAGGTGCTCGTCTTCTACAAGGTTACCTGTCCCACCTGTCAGCTTACCCTACCCTTTATAAACAAGCTCTACAAAAAGTATGGGGATAGGATTACCTTTCTGGGTATAGGGCAGGACTCTCTCGAGGATTTAAAGATTTTTAAAAATAAATACGAGCTGGACTTCGTCCAGCTTTCGGATACCCCCAAGTATCCCGTATCCAAGAGCTACGACATAAGGGTCGTCCCCACGACTTACCTGCTTGACGAAAACAACGAGATACTCTTTATGGAAGAGGGCTTTGTCAAAAGGAGCATAGAGGAATTGGACGGCAAGCTCGCTCAGCTATTGGGCGAAGAACCGGTGGACGTATTTAAAGGCGTTCACGTTCCTGAATTTAAAGCCGGCTGAGGCTCGAGGAGTATAGCACTCGGGTAGTGCTACAAAAATGCAAGACAGAGAGCTTTGCAAGACCTGCGTTTACTTTGTAGATAACCTCCCGAAGGAAGCATACTCGGAAGAGGACTGGAAGCTGATACAGGAGCTTGAGTGCTCGGTGGGAGCCACTCCGGGAGACCAACTCTGTGAGGGTTTTAGGAAGTCCTCATGTGCTTTGGTGAATCTTGAAGATGATAAGTAGATTTATTCTTTTACTTGCGATTTTATTAACCTCCATATCAAGCTTTTCTCAAGTCGTACTCAGGATAGACGACTTTTTCCTAAGCAAGGACAAGTTTGAAGCACTTTTTAAGTCTTACTGGAGTGATATATTTCACATACCCGTACACAGGGCTGGTAAGCTCGATAGAAAGGAGTTCCTAATAGAGTATGCCAGATGCAAGTTAATTCTTTTGGGTGCGGCAGAGGAAAACCTAACCGTAAGCGAGGAGGAGTTTAAGACCTCTCTCAGGGAGAGGGTGGGTAAGCGGTCAGTTCCGGAGGTTGTCGAGGAGCTTTTCAGGTGTGAGCTTACGACAGAGAAGCTGGTTCGGGAGCTTTATACCGAGACGGAGCCTTCTGAAGAAGCTCTCAGAGCTTACTACATTCTAAATAAGAGGGATTTCTACTTTCCGGACAGGGTTCTTCTACTACGGGTATTCGTGAAAAAACAGGGTCAGATATCTTTGGTTAGGAATATGCTGACTTACAGTGATAGCATTCACATCAAGGGTGTTGCGGTAGGTAAACCTCTATGGTTCTCACTCCAGACCTTACCTTCGGTTATAAGGAGAAGCCTTAGCTCCTATGAAAAGGGCAGTGTATCGAAACCTATTCCCCTTGAAGGGGGGTATCTTGTAGTTAAGGTTTTGGATAGAAAGAAAGCGGGAGTATTGAGCTTTGAAGAAGCCAGAACTTTGATAAGGGATAAGATAATTAAAGAGTACAGAGAGGAGGTACTAAGAAGATGGTTAAGAAGGGTAGCCCAGAGGCACCAAATAGAGTTAAACCTTCAGCACTTGTATTGATACTCACACTTTTTTTTACAACCGCTTTCGGGAAAACTTTAATTGACAGAGTTGTGGCAAATGTGAACGGTGAGCCTATACTTGAGAGTGAAGTAAAGATAGCTTCTTTATTTTACGGAGTTAAAGACGAACAGAAGCTCATAAAAATACTCATCGACAAGCACCTTATCGCTCAGTTTCTCAAGAACCAGGGCTTAGCCGTCCCGCCTGCGTACTCGGACAGCTACATAAAGGAGATGGCAAACTCCAACGGGAAAACGGTAGAGGCTTTTTTGAAGGAGCTTTATGCTTCCGGCATAACACCTTCGGACTTGAAGAGGTTTATAGAGCTTGAGATGTTGTCCACCCTCGGGTTAAGGAGCTTTTTGAGTAGTAAGCTGGACGTTTCTGACTTGGAGATAGAGATAGAAAGGCTAAAGAAGGGGGAAGTAAGGTACGCAAAGAGGATAGAACTTCTGGTTCTTGACAGGGACAGGGCAGAGGAGCTTCTCAGCTTTAAAAACCTGAACGATTTGAAGGAGATAGCTGATAAAACAGGAGAAAAACTGGAAACTATGAAAGTTTACAGAGGAGACCTCGTAGAGTCCTTAGACAGGGAGGTTTGGAGGGCTGAAGTGGGAAAGGTCGTCGTTGCGGAAGACGAAAATAACATATATTTAGCTAAGGTTCTGAAGGTAGAAAGGGAACACTCGGGCAGGAGTGAGGAGGAGATAAGGAACGAGATACTCGAGAAGAAGATAAAAGAAATGACCATGGATATACTAAAGCAGTTGAGGGATAAAAGTTACGTGGAGGTTTTGATAGCTTCCAAGTCTGCGAGCTGAAACCCTACATCCTTGCCTACTATGAGCCTGACGAGTTCTTTTAGGTTTGGAGATATGTCCGTGAAGAAGATTTCCAGCTCTCCCCTTCCACCGTGGTTGCCTATGCAGTCCTTTAAATCTTGGGCTATCACACTTGCCGAGTCAACTACGCTTACACCTTCTAAAAAGTTACCGATTAGCCCTTTTAAAAGCGGGTAGTGGGTGCAACCGAGTATTAGGGTATCTATACCTGAACTCTTTAGGTTGGATAAGTAATGTTCTATAACGGACTCGGCTACTTTGCCCTTGAGTAAGCCCTCTTCCACCAACGGTACAAAAAGGGGACAGGCTTTTGCCACGACATCTACCCCTTGTTTTTTTAAGAGCTTCTGGTATACGTTGCTGTTTACGGTACTTAATGTTCCTATAACCCCTACCTTCCTATTTTTGGTGAGCTTTAAAGCTGCCCTGACCCCCGGTTCTATTACTCCCATAACCGGGACGGATAATCTGTCCTCCAAGATTTCTAAGGAGTATGAGCTTGCGGTGTTGCAAGCTACTACAATCACATCCGCTCCCCTGCCTAACAGGAAATTTGAAAGCTCTACACTGTATCTAACTATTGTTTCCTTTGACTTGTTACCGTACGGAACTCGGGCTGTATCTCCTATGTAGACTATGTCAACCTGCGGGAGAGCCTCGTGGATTTCCCGTAAAACGGTAAGCCCGCCAACTCCCGAGTCAAATATGCCGATACGCAAGGTGCTAATAGTATAGATTAGCTCAGGTCAAACATGACAGACTTGATTTCTGTGTAGTCTTCCACCGCGAACTTAGGTCCCTCTCTACCTATTCCAGAGTTTTTCATTCCACCGTAGGGCTGATGGTCAACCCTGAATGTAGGACCTTCATTTATCAAGACTCCGCCTACCTCGGCTCTGTTTATAAACTCCCAGGCAACGTTTATGTCTCTGGTAAACACTCCTACCTGTAAGCCGTACTCGGAGCTGTTCACGTATCTTAAGGCTTCCTCCACATTTCTATAAGGGTCTACAACTACAACAGGTGCAAAAGCCTCCTCTTTAAAGAGTTTTGTCTCCGGAGGAACCAGGGAAACGATAGTCGGCTCGAAGAGGGCAGTTTTTTCAGCGCACGCCACTCCTCCCATTTCAACCTTCGCTCCCCGTTCTACAGCCTCCTGAATCCAGTCCTGAATTCTGTTTACCTCGCTCTGCGCTATAAGAGGACCTACGTCTGTGGTTTCATCCATCGGGTCTCCTACCTTCAATTCCTTTACCTTTTCCCGCATTCTCTCTGTGAACTTCTCGAATACATCTTCGTGAACGAAGACCCTCTGAACGGAGATGCATACCTGTCCGGCTATAGAGTAACCTCCCATAACCGCTCGCTGTACTGCCTTTTCGATGTCCCCGTCTTTGTGAACCACTATTGCAGAATTGGAGCCAAGCTCAAGAACTACCTTTTTTATACCCACCTGACGGGTTATTATCTCCCCTATCTTCTTACTTCCCGTGAAGGATACTACCCGCACGTCCGGATGGGTGGTCATAGCTTTCCCCACATCTCCGTATCCCGGAATTACGGAAAGAGCTTTGGGAGGTATACCCGCTTCCAAAAGAACTTCTGCCAGCATAATCGGCGTTAGGGGTGTTCTTTCGGAGGGTTTTAAAATTACCGCGTTTCCACAGGCAAGGGCTGGTGCAACCTTGTGCATAGAGAGATTTAGAGGGAAATTAAAAGGCGTTATGGCAGAAACTATTCCCACCGGTACCCTTATATAAAATCCAACCTTGCCGGCACCGTTCGGGTGTGCGTCTACTGGGAAAGTCTCTCCACTTATCCTCTTCGCTTCCTCTGCAGAGAATATGAGCGTTTGTATAGCCCTTGCCACCTCCGCTCTCGCCTCTTTTATGGTTTTGCCCACTTCGTACACAAGGGTTCTTGCGAACTCCTCCGCTCTATCCTCGAGTAGTTCTGCGGCTTTCATAAGCACCTTATACCTTTCGTAAGCCGTCATGGAGGATATATCCCTAAAGCCTTCCCTAGCCCTTTCTATGGCCGCGTTAACATCTTCCTCGCTTCCCATAGAAACTCTACCTACTGTATCACCTGTGTAGGGGTACACGACCTCTATCTTTTCTACGGAGTCCTTCCACTCTCCACCTACGAGCATTTTCTTTTCTACCATTACTACACCTCCGTTGTTACTTAAATAATTTACAGCTATCCTGTACCCTTTATCCACTTGCAAAACTTAGTAGGGTAGTGTATAAGATACTTCCCTATGCAAAAATCATTGAAGGATAAAGAGATAAAAGCTAAGATACTTACGGTGAGACTTCCTAAGAAAGATATAGGCTTGTTTAACTCCTTGATAGACGGTACGGGAAGACTGGCGATAGCGAGGACACGTGATAATCAGGAAGGAGTTGTGGACTTGATAGCTACGCCTTACTGTTTTGATAAACTTGTGGAAGTCGTGGAGTGTATAAGAAAGCACATCCCGGAGCTTGATGTACTGGGGGAAACCGAATTCTCAGAGACTAAGTTTTAGATACGGAGGTAATTGCTATGGTAGAGGTTGAAACTTTAGATATAAAGGAAATGCTCAAAGATAAGGCGGGTCATATACTTTCAAATCTGCTTTCACAAGGGGGTGAGTACGGGGAAATTTTCTACGAAAAGTCAAGAACCTCCAGAATGCACTTAGAGAACGGAAAGATTGATAAAGTAAGTTACGGTATAGACGAAGGTGTGGGACTGAGACTGATAAGAGATGGGAAGACCTACTACGGGTACACCACACAGCCGACATATGAGGGATTGATAGAGCTGGCGAAAACGCTTGCGCGTGGTGAAGGGTACGGAGCGGTTGCGGTAGGTAAGAGATACCTTGAGGGCTGGACGCCGGTTATCATAGACCCGGACTCCCAAGACCTGCATTACAGGGCAAGTATCTTAAAAAGGGCGGAGGAAAAAGCCAGAAGTTACGGAGATAGGGTTAAACAGGTTCTATCCGTTCTCATGGACAAGACAAGGGAGGTTTTAGTTATAAACTCTTTCGGCGAGACCGCGGAGGACACGCAGAAAAGGGTAGTGTTCTTCGTTGAGGTTGTGGCTTCTAACGGTGAAGAGCTGCAAAGGGGTTACGAGTCTCTCGGTGGCAGAAAGGGGTTTGAGATATTTGAAGAAACACCTCCGGAACTCGTGGCTCAAAGGGCAACCGAGAGGGCATTGCTTATGTTGAGTGCAAAGCCTGCACCCGCGGGGAACTTCACCGTGGTCATGTCCGCCCAGGCAGGGGGAACCATGATACACGAGGCTGTGGGACACGGGCTTGAAGCAGACTTGGTTCAGCAGGGCTTGTCCGTGTACGCGGGAAAACTTGACAAAAAGGTAGCCTCTGAGCTTGTCAGCGTGGTAGATGACGCTACCCTATCCTCCCATAACGGTTCCTTTACCATAGACGATGAAGGTGTACCCGCACAGAGAAAGGTCCTTATAAAGGACGGGTACCTCGTCGGGTATATGTACGACAGGCTCAGGGCTATGAAGGAAGGCAGAGAATCCACGGGAAACGGTAGGAGACAAAGCTACGCCCACATACCCATAGTGAGGATGACAAACACATTTATAGATAAAGGTAAAGATAATCCAGACGACATTCTAAAGGACACTAAAAACGGCGTTTACGTCGTGAAGATGGGCGGAGGCGAAGTAAATACAGTTACCGGAGACTTCGTCTTTGAGATAATGGAAGGGTACATGATAGAGAACGGAGAGATAACTTACCCGATAAAGGGGGCTACGCTCATAGGAAACGGACCCAAAGCTCTCCAAGATGTAGATGCGGTAGGCAACGATTTGGGGTGTGCTATAGGCACCTGCGGTAAAGACGGGCAAGGTGTTCCCGTAACGGATGCCCAACCCACTGTAAGGATAAAACAGCTTACGCTCGGAGGGTGTCAGGTTTGCAAGTGAGATAGAAGCAATTTCTCGTACTTATCTGCAATTCTGTCCCACGT
>WFYI01000106.1 GCA_015490155.1 Aquificaceae bacterium
GAACTGCATGCTCTATGCCCCCAATGTAAGTATCTACGGGCATCCAGTAGTCCACGCTTTCCTTGCCGAAGGGTTCACTATCGTTTTTAGGGTCGCAGTACCTCAAAAAGTACCACGAGGAATCAAAGAATGTGTCCATCGTATCCGTTTCCCTTCTCGCAGGCGAGCCGCACTCGGGACACTTCGTATGCAGGAATTCCTTAGAGCTTTCAAGGGGATTCCCCTTTCCCGAGAACTCAACCTCAAGGGGAAGTTTTACCGGCAGTTCTTCTTCCGGTACGGGAACGGTTCCACACCTCTCGCAGTAAACTATCGGGATAGGTGTCCCCCAGTATCTCTGCCTTGATACGTTCCAATCTTTGAGCCTGTATGTGATTTTAAACTTACCGAGTCCTTTTGATTGGAGCCACTCCGTAATCTTCCTCTTAGCCTCTTCGCTCTCTAACCCGCTGAACTCCCCCGAATTAATCAGCCTTCCCTTTCCTTCGTAGGCACCTTCTTTAAAATTCCACCTGCCTTCGGCAGGTTCTATTACAGGAATTATCTCTATACCGTACTTCTTAGCGAACTCCCAGTCCCTCTGGTCGTGAGCGGGAACGCACATTATTGCTCCCGTTCCGTATTCGTAAAGGACGTAGTTGGCAGTCCACACGGGTATCTCCCTGCCGGTTGCGGGGTTTTTAGCGTAAACACCCAAAAAGACCCCTTCTTTTTCTTTCAGGGTTCCCCTTTCCTTGGTCGTTAGCTTTTTAACCTTTTCTACGAACTCCTTAACATCTTCCTCTTTGCCTCCCCTTCGTGCAAGTTCAAGGGTCAAAGGATGCTCGGGCGCTAAGACGACAAAGGTGGCTCCGAAAACTGTATCGGGTCTGGTGGTAAAAACCTCAACGGGAGTGTCTTCTACGTTGAATTTGAGAACTGCCCCCTCAGACCTACCAATCCAGTTCCTCTGCTGGATTATCACCCTATCGGGCCAACTGCCCTCAAGCTCTTGCAAGTCTTCCAGAAGCCTGTCCGCGTAGTCCGTTATCTTTAAAAACCAAGAGGGTATTTCTCTCTGAACAACCTGAGTGCCACACCTCCAGCACTTTCCCTCTATCACCTGCTCGTTGGCAAGGACTGTCTCGTCGTGGGGACACCAGTTTACGGTGGCGGACTTTCTGTAAGCTATACCTTTTTTGTACATCTGGAGGAATATCCACTGGTTCCATTTGTAGTACTCCTCATCGCAGGTAGCTATCTCCCTGTCCCAGTCGTAGGAAAATCCCAGGAGCTTTAGCTGTTTTCTCATGTAATCTATGTTTTGATAAGTCCACTCGGCGGGGTGTACGCCCTGCTTGATAGCCGCGTTCTCAGCAGGTAGTCCGAAGGCGTCCCAGCCCATAGGGTGAAGAACATTCTTACCTCTTAGTTTTAAAAACCGCGCTATCGCATCCCCTATGGTGTAGTTCCTCACGTGGCCCATGTGGATACGCCCCGAAGGGTAGGGGAACATCTCAAGGACGTAGTGTTTATCAGCTCCTTCCTTTTCCCGGGCTTTGAAAACCCCTCTCTTTTTCCACTCGGACTGCCACTTTTTCTCTATCTCTTTAGGGTTGTAGGCTTCCATGGGAGTAGGTATTATCTTACATTAAACCTCGGTATGCAAACGGTTGATGAGACAGCCCACATTTTGAGAGTGCTTGAAGTCTCCAAGTGTTAAAAAGTATGTGGGAAGCTCACACAAGAAGTAAATTATTAAGCGATGACAGGTGTCAAGGAAGAAAAGGAACTCTGGTAAGGGGTAAGGGAGATTAGGCAGGAGTTTAAAGAACTAAGAGGGGCAGTTTACAAACTTGACGTCAAGATAGAGCAAACAGATAAATCCTTACGTGAAGAAATCCACCGCATTGATGAAAAGTTCACTGTTTTGACACTCATAGTTATATTCCTCATTACCTTCCTCAACCAAGGCTCCCTTGAACTTATACTTAGGGTTTTGGGAGTTCTTAGGTAGGCGTATTCTTCCCCTTGAGAGGAATTTATCACGCCGAATAACGCTTGTAGGTGCCTTCATACCTTAGGTCTTGAAGTGCAATAGCTGAGAATATATAAGACAAAAGGGGGAGATTAATCCCCCATATCCTTAATCAACGGGCTTTGCGTCCACGACATCGTCTCCGCTTCCCTTGTTGTCTCCCTCTTTACCTCCTGCTTGCTTACCCGCTTCTTCGTAGAGGGTAGAGCCTAGCTTTGAGGAGACCTGAAGAACCTTCTCCATAACACCCTTTATCTCATCTATGTTCTGGGATTCTGCAACCACCTTTTTTGCCTCCTCTATTACCTGCTGAGCCTCCTTAGCGTCCTCTTCCTTAATCTTCTCCTTGTTCTCGTTCAGTATCTTCTCAAGGTTATAGACGAGCTGGTCTAACTGGTTTTTGGTATCCACAAGCTCCTTTTTCTTCTTGTCTTCCTCCGCGTGGGCTTCCGCTTCTTGTACCATCTTCTCTATCTCCTCCTGCGTGAGTCCGGAGGAAGGCTCTATCCTTATGGACTGCTCCTTTCCTGTACCCAAGTCCTTGGCAGTTACGTGGAGTATTCCATCCGCGTCTATATCAAAGCAAACCTCTATCTTGGGAACTCCTCTGGGTGCAGGGGGTATTCCCGTTAAGAAGAACTTACCCAGAGATTTGTTGTCCTTTGCCATAGGTCTTTCGCCCTGAAGAACGTGTATCTCAACCTCTGTCTGGTAATCGGAGGCCGTCGTGAAGACCTCACACTTCTTGTAGGGTATGGGTGTGTTTCTGGGTATCAAGGTTGTCATGACTCCTCCGTAGGTTTCTACTCCGAGGGAAAGGGGTACGACATCAACCAAGAGTATCTCCTTCACATCACCGCTGAGAACTCCGGCCTGTATAGCCGCTCCTACCGCTACCACCTCGTCCGGGTTCACGCCCTTGTGAGGCTCCTTGCCGAAGAATTCCTTAATCCTCTGTTGAACCAGAGGTATCCTCGTAGAACCTCCTACGAGAACTACGTCGTTTATGTCGTTGGGTGTGAGTTTTGCGTCTTCAAGGGCGCGCTTTACTATGTCCATAGTCCTGTCTATGAGGTCTTTTATCATTTCCTCAAGCCTTGCCCTCGTGAGCTTCTTTTGGAGGTGTAGGGGCTGGTTGGTGTTGGGGTCTATCGTTATGAAGGGCAGGTTTATCTCGGTCTCGAGCTTGAAGGATAGCTCCTTCTTAGCCTGTTCGGAAGCTTCTTTAAGCCTCTGGAGAGCAGTTCTATCGTTTTTGAGGTCAATACCGTGTTCCTTCTTGAACTCCTCTATGAGCCAGTCCATTATCCTCTCGTCCACATTTGCACCGCCGAGGTGGGTGTCCCCGAGGGTAGCCTTAACCTCTATAACTCCATCTCCACCCTCGAGTATGGACACGTCAAAGGTTCCTCCGCCGAAGTCATAGACGAGTATCTTTACATCGTTTTTCTTATCAAGCCCGTAAGCGAGAGCAGCAGCCGTAGGCTCGTTTAGTATTCTTACAACCTCTAACCCTGCTATCTTGCCCGCGTCCTTCGTAGCCTGCCTCTGTCTCTCGTTAAAGTACGCTGGGACAGTTATAACCGCCTTGCTTACCTTTTCACCTAAATAGTCCTCGGCCGCTTCCTTGAGCTTCCTTAAAACATTTGCTCCAACTTCTTCAGGTCTTACCACCTTACCCGCGTTGGGTATATCAAATGCGGCGTCTCCTTTGTCGTCAGCAACCACCTTGTAGGTAACTCTCTTAGTTTCTTCCTTTACCTCCTCAAACTTTCTTCCTATAAACCTCTTTGCTTCGTAAACGGTGTTTTCAGGGTCTAAGACGGCTCTCCGTTTTGCCGGTTCGCCCACGAGAATTTCCTTCTCCTTTGTCCAGGACACAATTGAGGGAGTTAAACGGTCTCCCTCTTGGTTCTGGATAACTACAGGTTCATCGCTCACTATTACCGAAACGACCGAGTTCGTAGTTCCTAAGTCTATACCAAGTATCTTTTCCGCCATCTTTGACCTCCTCCTTTAAGTGAACTTTATTCAGAAATTATTTTAGACCCTTAGTGAGTTATTGTCAAGTTTTATATAAAGAAATTTATAAAAGAAATCTATCAATCGCTTCTCCAAATAGGGCAAATACGTAAATTCTTATAAACCTCGCTATCAATGAGGCAATCAGGAAGCTGACAAAGGACATACGGAATATACCCGAGAGCCAGCACATAAGTTTGTAAGGCTCTCCTATGAGAACCGCAAAGAAACCGAAGCGGTTAAATAGAGCCTCTCCTTTGAGGTAGAGTTTTTCGCTGAACAACCTCTTGACAGCAGACTCTCCGAGTTTACGCCCCAGAAAGAAGGACACGAATGCACCCAATATGTTTCCCGCGAAGGCAACATGGGCTGCAACCCACGGACTTAATCCAAACACGGGCGCCGCGGTTATAAAGGGATAGGGGGGAACCGGCTGGACTATAGACTCGCTGAAGGAAAGCACAAAGAGGGCAAAGTAGCCGTAGCTTTGAATAAAGAGTTTTGCCGATGTCTCAAGTTCTTCATAAAAAGGTATGGGCATTAATGCTCAACTATGGTATCAAATATTTTGTCTATGTCAAGTATGGAGATCAACCCCTCCTCTATGTGGGCAACGTTCCTGACGTAGGCGCTGTAACGACCCACCATAGGATTGGGTTCTAACTGGTTTTCCTCGAGCCTTATCACACCTATTATGGTATCAACCAAAACTCCTGCCTTTCCGTGATTAGTATCTAAGGTAACTATCCTTGAGGTTTCCTTTGTTTCTATCAAACCTAAAAGGTTCTTCAGGGAGAAGATAGGTATTATTTCTCCTCTTAGGTTTATTATTCCTTCCATGTAGTCAGGTGTGAAGGGAACCTTAACTATATCAAGGGTCTTTGATATCGTGAGTATTTTCTTTAGGGGGATTCCCACTATTTCGTCTTCTAACATTAAGCTCAAAAACTCTTCTACCTTGTCGCCTCTGTGTAGAAGTCCTTTGTCTCCCGTAGGGACTATACCGCTCATAGCTGTCTAACCTCCTAAATTATAGCGGCTGAGTTTGTTTCTCTCTTGAGTATACCTTCAAGGTCTAATATAAGAACTACCTTTCCTTCACCCGTTATGGTTGCACCGGATATTCCTTGTATATCCCCAACTATCTTACTGAAAGGTTTCACAACTATCTCTTCGTCTCCGTAAAGCTCCTCGACGGTGAACGCTGCTCTCTGCCCGCCTACCTGAGCCACGATGATGTACCCTATGCTGCCCTCTTCCACTCCCAAGATGCTTCCCAATCTGAAAAGGGGTATGGTTTGCTCCCTTAAAAGTAGGACTTCCTTTCCGGAAAGGGTCTTTATCTCTGCATCTTCACCTTGAATTATCTCGAGGACAGAGTAAATAGGTATGGCATAGAACCTGTCCTTTATAGACACGAGCAGAGACCTTATTATGCCTATTGTGAGGGGGAAAGACATAAGTATCTTTGTCCCCTTGTTTTTCTCTGTTTCTATATCTATGGTTCCTCTGAAATTGGATACGGTGGTTATAACGACGTCCATCCCCACTCCGCGTCCGGAAACCTCCGAAACGTCTTCTCTCGTTGAAAATCCGGGATGGAAAATTAGGAAGAGGGTTTCCTTTTTACTCATTTTGTCAAGTCTTTCTCTCGAGACTATACCCTTCTCGAGAGCTTTTAGCTTTACCTTGTCTACATCTATACCTCTGCCGTCGTCAACGATTTCAACAAATATTCTGTCTCCCTGATAGTAAGCCTTGAGAAGTATCGTTCCCTTTCTGGGTTTTCCGAGCCTCTCCCTTTCCTCAGCCGGCTCTATACCGTGGTCTATGGCATTTCTTATCAGGTGTATCATAGGCTCTTCGAGCTTCTCTATGATGGTTTTGTCCATCTCAACATCTTCACCTTCGGTTACGAGTTCAACCTCCTTGCCGAGCATTTTCGATAGGTCTCTAACCACGCGCGGGAACTTTTGGAATAGCCTTTTCACGGGTTGCATACGCGTTTTCATAACGGCGAGCTGAAGGTCACCGACTATTCTGTCTATGGAGGACAGTATCGTCTCAAATTCGTCCATGTCCTTTGATACGCATTCCTGGGAAATTTTCTGAAATCCTCTCACTAACCTGTTTCTTTCAAGGACAAGCTCCCCAACCAGGTTCATGAGAGCCTCTATTTTATCTACGTCTATCCTGAGTACTTTCTCCCCCGCTTGTTTTTCTTTTTTCTCAGGTTTTTCCGCTTTTTTATGCTCCTTTTGTTCTTTTGGCTGTTCTTCCTTAGCTTGAGCTTCCCCGCGTTTTTCCTGTTCCTCTTCCTCCTTGCTCATCTCTATCATCTTTATGTCGGCTTCAAGCTCCTTTTCTTTGTACTCTTGCTCGGATACCTCGCCCGTTGAGATTAACTTGTCAAGCTCGGATATTAGCTCGTCCGGTCTTTCGTCAGGTGGTAAGAGTATAAGCTCTTCAAGAACTTCCTCAATAGGCTTCCCTTTAAGATGAGAAAATCCGTACTCGTCTAAGAGCTTGTCAAGGCTGCTTACTTCGTCAGATGGAGCAGGTGTAGAGCCAGAAGCAAGGGAGCGTAACTTCTCCACAAGCTCCGTCGGAGTTTCAACCTCTTCTCCCTCCTCGTATTTGCTTATCGCTTCTCTGATAAAGTCTATCGCAGACAGTATGGCGTCGTTTATATCTGCGGAGAACCTCAGGCTCTTTTCCCTAAGCTTACCTAAGATATCCTCTGCTGCATGAGCCACCTCAACTATAGCGTCAAGCCCGAGAAATCCTGCTCCACCCTTGAGGGTGTGCATAGCCCTGAAGGCGCTGTTGAGTATCTCCTCGTTCTCGGGGTCGTTTTCCAGCTCCAACAGGTCTTGTTCGAGCTTATCGAGGTTTTCCGATGCTTCTACGACAAACTCGTTAAAAATCTCCCTCATGTCGTCGTTAATCATCGCCTACTCCCCCTTGGCTCTTTTCTTGACGGTTTCCTGAACGAGCTTCAACAGGTCTTTAGCGTCGAACTTAACTATGTAGGCGTCCGCATTAACCCTGTATGCCCTCTGTTTATTTGATTCATCACTCAGCGTGGAATTAACTATGACCGGCAGTCCCATAAGCCCTATTGACTCCTTTACCTTCTTAGTAAAGGTAAGTCCGTCCATGTTGGGCATCTCTATGTCCGTTATAACGAGCTGTATGTAATCCGTTATAGGTTTCCCTTCAGCCTTTGCCCTGTCAAGGTACTTCGTGAGTATCTCGTAAGCCTCAAGCCCGTCCTCCGCAAGTATTACGTTGTGTCCCGCACTTCCGAGGATGTCCGAGATAATTTTTCTCGCAACCGGAGAGTCGTCTGCTACGAGTATGGTGTAAGTTTCTCCCTGCTGGGAGTCCTTAGCCTCCGCTTCGTGGAAAATCTTAAGAAGTCCTATGTCGTGAAGTATACCCTCAAAGTCGAGAATTATTAGCAGTCCGTCTTCCGTATCTACAACTCCTGTTATCCTGCCGTTAAGCTTTTGGTTCAGTGTCTCCGGAGGCTTTTTGATGTCCGCCCAGGAGATTCTCCTTATCCTTTTTGCATCATGAACTATAACGCTTACGTTCTCCCGTAAGAACTCGAGATGTAACAGGTACTTCTTTCTGGAGTCAGGTTCGTCTATCCCCATCCACCTCGCAAGGCTAATAACTGGAACGAGTCTTTCTCTTATCTCCGTCATACCTTCAACTTCCGGCGGCATATTGGGAACTTTCGTTATCTTAGGTAGTATAAGAACCTCCCTAACCTTAGCCACGTTCACACCGAATATCCACTCGTAGATTCCGCTTTCCCTGTCCTCGTATATCCGGAAATCAACTATCTCAAGCTCGTTGGAACCCGTCTCCAATATATCCGGAAGTCCGTATTTTTCTCCGCTCATTCCTTCCCCTCACCGGCTTCAACCGTGGAGTGCAGAGCCTCAATTCTACCTTTTATACTCGTAGATAACTTAGCGGTGCTGTCCGCGAGCTTTCTGAACTCCGAGGCTACGACCGCAAAACCTTTACCGGCCTCCCCGACGCGAGCAGCCTCTATGGCCGCATTTAGGGCAAGGAGGTTAGACTGCTTGGCTATCTTAGTAAGGGATTCTGCCAGTTCTTCCAGCTCCTCCAGCTCCTTTTTAATCTTCTCAATGTCTAAGTTTTCCACCATCTCCACCTCCACTCAATTCCTATTTTAAATTAAAATTTAAAGAATTATGGAGCAGGATTTTTTATCCCAAGAAGAGGTTGACCTCCTGCTCAAAAGCTTGGGAAAGGAACAGGAAGAGGCGGAAGGCGGTGATGAAAGGGAGGACGTTAAGCCCTTTGACATAAACGAGCTTGAAAAGATATCCCCTCTTAGGTATGCGAGACTTGAGCAGATAATAAACAAGTGGACTGTTTACCTCTTCCCGGAGTTAAAGTCCGTTGTTATAAACCTCGAGAACATATCTATGAAATCCCTATCCCATGAGAAGCTCTCTGATTTTATCCTTAAGATACCTCTTCCCTCTGCGATAGCCGTTTTGGAAATAGAACCCCTCGAGGGAAAGTTCTACCTGATAATAGACCCCAGGCTCCTTTACACCATAGTGAGCGTGGTTTTGGGAGGACCACCCAAGTCCTACAAGATAGAGGGCAAGAGTTTTACAAAGGTGGAGTACAGGATAATGAAGAGGGTTCTTACGAAGATGGTAGATACCCTCGATAGAGCGTGGAACGAGTTCATACCGGACAGCAGAATAAGGCTTGTGGACATAGACGATAACCCGCGTCACCTCATAACCGTGAGCAAACAGGAAATAATCCTTCTTACCACCATGGAGCTTGAGATAGAAACATTCAAAGGGCAGTTTTTCTTAGTCCTACCCATGAAAAACTTAGACCCTATAAAGGACACACTCAGAAACACGAGAACGGGTGAGGAAAACCTAAAAGATGTGGTGGTAGAAAACCTTATGAATACACCTGTTCTTATAGAAGCTCTCCTCGATAGATTTCAGATGAGTGTAAGAGACATACTGAACCTTAAAGAGGGAGATATAATAAACACCGATAGGTACATAAGTTCTAAAATAAGCATAATAGCCGGGGGAGTTCCTTTGTTTGAAGGGACGCTCGGGACTTCGAGAGGTAAGAAGGCTGTTAGGATAGACATGCTTAAAGAAACTAAGGCTAAGGGGGATATGTGAGCCATGAAGGATTTTGAATCTCTTATAAAGGAGCTTCTCGAGAGCGTTAGAACCCTTGAGGAGACCTTAGAGAAGGCTAAGAAGCCGATAGAAACGAGCTCCCAAATCATACCTCAAACCACCGAGAATATCCGCGATGTCATGCAATTTCTCGAGGATACCTCCCATAACATAATGAACTACCTCGAGGAGATAAACACCAACTCGAAAGCAATTCAGGAGGATATAGATTTCCTCATGTCTCTGAACCCTACGCAGAAAATAAAAGACAAGCTCGTTGATATGAAGAAGAGGAACGACGAGAACCTTAACATCTTGCTTCAGTTGTTCTCTATGATGTCCTTCCATGACTTGGCGGGACAGCAGCTTAAACTCGTTATATCCTCACTTGAGTCAATAAAGGAGAACCTTATAAACGTTATAGTAGCCAAAGTTGCGGAGGAGAAGAAGCTCGAGGACAAAGAGGTTGAAAAGCTCAAGGGTAAGGTATCGGAGCTTCTTACGCAAGACCGTGTATCTCAAGACGATGTTGATAAGCTTTTGGAGGAGTACGGACTATAGAGGAGGTATGAGTAATGCCCTTACCGCCCAAAGACATTAGGATACTTGTCGTTGACGACATGAGTACGATGAGAAGGATTATCCGAACAATACTAAACCAGTTGGGCTACGAGAACATAGAGGAGGCTGAAAATGGAAAGCAAGCCCTTGCAAAGCTCAGGTCTGAGAAGTTTGATTTCGTGGTAACTGACTGGAATATGCCGGAGATGGACGGCTTAACACTCGTTCAAGAAATTAGGAAAGATGAGAACTTGAAGAGCCTTCCCGTGCTTATGGTAACAGCGGAGGCTAAAAAGGAAAACGTTCTTATGGCACTTAAAGCCGGGGTTAATAACTACATAGTTAAGCCTTTCACGCCGGAGGTTCTGAAGGAAAAGATAGAAAAAATCTTTAAGTAATCATGGAGAATAGTATAGAGGAAAGGCTCAGGCTCTTAGAGAAAGCCTGTAGCTTGACGGATGTGGGAGTGGTGTTGCTTGAGGAAGGCACGGTTAGCTATGCCAACTATGTGGCGGAGGAGTTTCTATCGAGCCACGACTTAAACGAGTTGGAAAAGAAGACCCTAATCCTTTACAGAGACGGGCGTTCCATAGTATTCAGAAAGACCGAGAGTAAAGCTCAATCCTCTGTTTTGGAAACCTCTTCTGAAGCTCTAAGGGAGCTTGAGGAAATCCTAAGAATCATAGAGAACGGTGTTTCCATAGCGGAAGAGGTGGCTTCCGCTTCTTCAAAAACGGAAGAGGAATTGAAGCAGGACATTGAACTCGTAAACAGATTAATAGAGGAATCCTCCGGGATAAAAAGAATTCTTACCTTTATAAACGAGGTTTCAGAACAGACCTCACTCCTTTCTTTGAACGCCACCATAGAGGCTGCACGGGTAGGAGAAGCCGGCAGGGGCTTTGCGGTCGTGGCAGAGGAGATAGGTAAGTTAGCTTCAAAGACTATAGAGTTCACAGAGGAGATAAGCCAAGTGCTTAAAAAGATAGAGAGGAGTATATCTACCATAAGTGAGCATATAGATAAGATTGTAGGGCTTGCCGGAGAACAGAAGGAGCTTTCCTCGGACGCGGAGATGCTCTTTTACCTGATAAGGGATAGAACCGACACCTTAAGGGACAGGTACAGGGAAATCAACGAGCTTATTGCTAAACTCTCTTAGGAGGGTATAGTATGAAATCCTTCTGTAAGAAGGTTATCGAACACATGTACGACACCAGACTTGAGGATTTTATCTCCTCCTTCTACGAGCTGTACGGTAGATACAAGCACCTAAACGAGGACGATTTCTTTAGGGAATGGTTCGACCGCTTTGTGGTTCGGAGCCTTATGAAGTACTTTTCTCCTGTGATAATATCTGAGAACCTCGAAGAGGTTAGACATATTAAAAGGAAGGCTTACGTTACCTACGTCAGAACTTACTGGAGTTTGTGTTCTTATCCCAGAAGGTATCCCGGCAGAGTGGAGGAGGCGAAAAGGTTCTTTAATATAGAGGAACTTAACATGAAAACTCTCAAGAGAGCTTACAGGAATATGGTAAGGGAGAATCACCCTGACAGGGTAGGCAGGAGTAAAAAAAGTCACTTGAACATGGTAAAAATCAATTACTACTATCAGATACTTAAAGGCTACCTTGAGAATGTAGCTGCATAGTTACTTCTTTATCTTAGCCTCGCCCTTACCTTCGTAAATCTTTAGTTTTGCTCTTTCTACGGCCATGGCACCGTCCGGGACGTCCTTTGATACTACAGACCCGCCTGCTATGTAGGAAAGCTTGCCCACCTTGATAGGGGATATTAGCAGCGAGTTACTTCCTACGAATGCCCTATCTCCTATCTTGCTTTTATGCTTTCTTTTGCCGTCAAAGTTAGCTATAACCACGCCTGCCCCTATGTTTACCCTGTCACCTACCTCTGTATCCCCGAGGTAAGAGAGATGTTTTGCGTTTACCCTATCTCCTATCTTACTCTTTTTCACTTCGACAAAGTTCCCTATGTGGCTTTTCTCTCCCACGTAGCTTTTTTCCCTTACGTGGGCAAAGGGTCCGATTGTACTCCCGTCATCTATCTTTGAGTTCCTGACTATAGAGTAAGGTTGTATATCTACGTTCACGCCTATCTCGGAGTTCTCTACGATACTTCCCTCGCCTATCACACTTCCTTTCTTTATCTTTGACTTACCCTTCAGTACCGCAGATGGGAATATCTCGACGTCCTCTTCAAGGGTAACATCTGGCTCTATCCATACAGTCTCGGGCGAGTGGAAGGTTATGCCCTTTTCCGCCCAGAAGCGGATTAACTTCAGCCTTAGCAGGTTTTCCGCAATTGCCAAGTCCCACCTCGTATTTACTCCTAAGACCTCTAAGGGGTCGGAAGCCATGAAACTGCGAACCTCGTGTCCGTTCTCCACTATGAAGCTCACTACATCCGTTAGGTAAAGCTCTCCCGTCTCCTTACTCGGTTTTATCCTAAAGAGGGCATTAAGCAGGTAAGGAGTGTAAAAGATGTACACACCGCTGTTTACTTCGGTTATAGCTTTCTCTTCGTGGGAAGCGTCTTTCTCTTCCACTATTTTCAAAATCCTGTCGTTGGAGGCTTTAACAACTCTACCGTATCCGGTTGGGTCTTGCAGGTGAGTCGTAAGTATAAGTCCTCCCAGCTTGAAGCCCTCGTATTCCTCGACCATCAACAGATACCTTTGCATCTGTTTAAGGGTTTCTGAGGAAACTAAGGGACTGTCCCCGTTTACGATTAAGACATAGCCGTCGTAGGAACGCCAGAAGTCTATTGAAGAAACAACCGCGTCTGCAGTTCCACCTTTTGGATTTTTCTGATAAAAAAACTTTACGTCTTCCTCTTTTAAGCTTTTTTCCACTTCCTCAGCCTTATGACCCACCACCACGCCTATATCCTGTATTCCGGCATTCTTTACCGTGTTGACTACGTACCAGAGCATTGGCTTTCCGAGTATAGGGTGGATTACTTTCGGCTTATCGCTTTTAAACCTTGAGCCGTATCCGGCAGCGAGAATTATAGCTCTCAAGATATTCCCTCCTTTACTGATGTTTTTTTACCATCGGTTGCTATACCTATTTTGCTGTTTCTTAAACTCTCTATGAACTCAACGAGTTCCATCACCCTTTGATTATGATACATGTCCTTTTTAAGCTCCTCCACAGCCTTCGAGAGTGTGTCGCTCTTTTTAAATAGGACTATATACGCTTTCTTGAGGGCTTGTATGTCCTCTCTGGAAAAACCTGCTCTGCTCAGCCCGATTGTGTTTATGCCGTACAGGTGGACATGGTTCCCCGAAGCTCTCGTGAAAGGAGGAATATGTTTGTTTACTCCCGTTAGCCCACCTATCATCGCATAGCTTCCTACCTTAGTCCACTGCTGTACCGCTGAAAGCCCGCCCATAAAGACGTTATTGCCTATCTCCACGTGTCCTGCAAGGGTGGCACAGTTAGCCATTATCACGTTGTTGCCAACCACGCAATCGTGCGCAACGTGAGCGTAAGCCATAAGCATACATTTATCTCCGACGATAGTTTTTCCCTTATCCAACGCCGTTCCCCTGTGTACGGTAACGTACTCTCTTATTATCACATTGTCACCTATGATTACTTCCGTATCTTCCCCCTTATAGCCTAAATGCTGAGGTTCTTCACCGATTACGGCTCCATCATGAATTTTACAGTTTTTTCCTATTCTCACTCTGCCCTTAATAGAGACCCTGTTACCAATTGTAGTTCCGTCGCCGACCTCTATCTCTCCCTCGAGAACACAAAAAGCTCCTATCTTAACGTCTTTACCCAGCTTTACGTTACCGCTCAGCACACTTGTTTGATGTACGCTCATGACATCTCCTTTAGGATAAGTTTTCTTAGGTTATTTAAAGCTACCTGCGTAGAAAGGTAACGATTTGCGTTCCTTCCCTTGCTGAAGATTCTCTCCTCTACGAGGAGTTTATCTTTTAAGTAAACACCTATGTAGGTTAACCCTTCGGGTTTGGTTTCTGTCCCTCCTGGGCCTGCTATACCCGTTATGGCAATACCTGTATCTGTGCCAAACTTACCCTTTAATCCCTCAAGCATTTCCATACAGGTTTGGCGCGAAACAGCTCCGTAGTTTTCAAGGGTTTTATCTCGTACTTGTAAAAGTTTCTTTTTAAGGGAATTAGAGTAAACAACAACTCCCCCGAGAAAGTACTCTGAGCTACCGGGTACGTTCACAATCCTCGCAGATAGAAGACCTGCAGTACAACTTTCTGCGACGCTGAGGGATAGGGACGAGCTTTTTAAGAGTTTGCCCACGACTTCTTCCATGCTCTCTCCTCTTTCCGAGTAAACAAAATCGCCCAAAAGCTCCTTAGCTCTATTGAACTCATCCACACTTGAAAAGGTAAGAGTTATACCCGACAGGCTCTCTTGAACCGTTAAATGTTCGGTGTTTACGACATTAAAGATTTCGTCTTTGCCTATTCCAAAAAGCCTCAACGTTAAATGTGTGTCCGTTGCAGTTTCGGACAGGCATACATCGCAATTCATGATACCGAATAGGTTATTATATTACTCTAAAAATTTTATACTCCCCTAAGGAGGCTATCTAATGGAAAAGAGCTGGAGTGTTGGAACAAAATACCTGAACGACAAAACGAGGTTAATAGTGATAGGAATAACCGGAAGGGAAGCTTCTCAGGTCGTTTCTGAATCTGAAGCTCTCTATCCTGGTTTTATAAAGGTTGGAGTAACTCCTGGAAAGGGCGGTAGTGAAGTGGCTGGTGTTCCTGTATTCAATACTGTAAAGGAAGCCCTAAACTCTCCAGAGGGTAAGGATGTAAACACCGGACTGATTTATGTTCCACCTGCTTCTGTGAAGGATGCGGTCATAGAGCTTATAGACTCTGGAATAAAAGTTATATACATAATTACGGAGCATGTGCCTATAAGGGATACCGTTTACTTTTACCATTACGCCAAAGAAAGAGGTGTTACCATAGTGGGACCCACTTCATTGGGATGTATGGTTCCTGCAATTCCAGCAAGAATAGGTGCTATAGGTGGTAAAAATCCTTCCATAGCCTATAAAAAGGGAGGACTGGTTATACTCTCAAAGTCCGGAGGATTGACAACCACAACCGCAGAGATGTTTATGAGAAGGGGTTGGGGTACATATATGGCTCTTGCTTTGGGTGGAGACATAATAGCCGGTACGAATTATGCAGACGTTCTTGAGGAAATCAAGGATGACCCTAACGTTAAAGGTGTGATAATTCAAGGTGAAGTTGGCGGAACTTACGAAGAACAAGCAGCGGAGACCATACTCAGGCTTTATAAAGAGGGTAAGTGGGATAAGCCTGTAGCTGCCTTCGTTGCGGGTAAATTCCAAGAAGGACTCGAAGGTGTATCCTTTGGACACGCAGGTGCAATAGTAGAAAGGGGAAAGGGAAAGGCTACCGATAAAATAAGACTGTTTAACGAGGTTGGAAAAGAGACGGGTCTTGTTAAGGTAGCGGAATTTTACCACGACCTTGTCAATTGCATAGAAGAGCTTGGAGTTGAGAGAGACTTTGAGGATTCTACACCTGCGGGAAGGGTGCAACCTCTTTACTCTACGATACGATAAATCCTGAAGACTGTGGATTTGAAGGATAGGGACCGCTGGAACGAGAAGTACAAACAAGGGTGGCGAACCTCTTTAAACGCTACCCTTTTGAGGTTTTATCAACTTGCCTCCAAGGGTAAAGCTTTGGATATAGCCTGCGGTAGTGGCGATAACTCCATCTTCCTCGCTGAAAAAGGATTTTCTGTAGATGCCTTTGATATTAGCGACGAGGCTATAAAGATTGCTAACGCCTTGGCATTGAAGAGAGGTGTTAAGGTAAACCTCCTAATGAGTGACATAGAGAGCTTTCCGTTCAAGGGGGAGTATTACGACTTGATAATAAACTTCTATTTTTTGGATAGGAATTCTTTCTCCAAAATTACAGCTTCTTTAAAACAAGGCGGACTTTTAATATTTGAAACTTATAACGAGAAGCATCTACTTAGTAAACCATCTTTTAACAGGAGCTATCTTTTGAGGGAAGGCGAACTTAGGGAGGTTTTTAAAGAGCTTGAGATAGTTTATTACGAAGAGGCTTCAAATATAACTACTTTGGTGGCTAAAAAATCTTCCACCTTTTCTTAGCTTGGAGAGCGTTCATGAGTTCATCCTTCTCCCTGTTCAATACTTCTATTCTTAGCTCAAGCTCTTTTATCAGCAAAAGCTTCTCATTCAATTCCTTATTCAAGCGGGTAGTCTCCTGAGCTTTCTTATCAACCTCTCCCTTTAGATTCCCTATTTCTCTTTTCAACCCCTCAAGCTCTAACACAAGTCTTTCCTTTTCCTTCTGACTAAGCTCAAGCTTTGCCTGTATTTCACCTATCCTGTACTTAGTAGCTGATACTTCGTCAGTCAGTTTTTTGTACTCTTCGAAGGGAACAAAGCTTCTATCCTTGGCTGATTCCCTGGTTCTGAAAAAAACCCTTAGAGCCTCCCTTATCACCTCTGTCCTTGAGGTGCCCTCTTCCCTTGCCAGCCTGTCTACCTCGTCGAGTATGTGCTTCTCCAGCCTTATAGATATACTCTCCTTCATAGCAGAAATTATAAGATTTTTGTATTACATAGTCAATATATCTATTGCTAATAGATAATTTAGTAGACAAAGTTTGCACTACAAAATATTGCAAAATAATTGGTTAATATAATGATAATTATGTTAACATTAAGGGTAGATTATTAACCGTGGTTAAGGCTTAACGAATGTTTGTTGGATAATATGGGAGTGTTATGCAAGTGATGTGTGCCGGATTTTATTTGACTACTCGTCTTCCAAGTTAATCTTTCTCTCAATTATGTAGGGTTTCTCATTCCTTGATTCGTAATAGGTTCTGACTATCAGTTCTGCCACCACTCCTGTTGATATAAGTTGTATCCCGGAGAGTATTAAGAGGACGCTAAGCAGTAATAGGGGTCTGTTACCTATACTTTCACCCATGAATACTTTAAGGAAGCTTAGGTACACACCAAGGAGTACACCTACAGATAAAAGTCCGAACCCCACACCACCAAAAACGTACAGAGGTCTTGTTATATATTCGTTTAAAAACTTTACGAGGAATATGTCGAGTATTACCCGTATGGTTCTACCTATTCCATACTTTGACTTTCCATAGATACGAGGGTGGTGTTTAACAGGAACCTCTGTTATCCTTGCACCGAACCTCTTTGCAAGTGCGGGAAGAAATCTATGCATGTCTCCGTAGAGTCTATAATGTTTTGCCACTTCTTTCCTGTAAGCTTTAAGCGTGCAACCGTAGTCATGCAGGTAAACGCCTGTAACCTTAGAGATAATCCAGTTTGCAATCTTTGAGGGAAGTTTACGGGAAAGAAATGGGTCCTTTCTATCTTTTCTCCATCCACTCACTATATCGAAGCCCTCTTCAATCTTTCTAAGGAGCAAGGGTATGTCCTCTGGGTCATTTTGAAGGTCTGCATCCATCGTAATTATCACATCTCCCTTCGAATGTTCAAAACCTGCGTACATTGCAGCTGTCTGCCCGTAATTTCTCCTAAACCTAACTACCTTAACTTTTTTGTCCTCACTCGCTATCTTTTCAAGTATCTCAGGAGTTCTGTCCGTACTTCCATCGTCAATAAATATAATTTCGTAGTTCTTTTCAAGAGTATCAAGAACCTCTTTAAGTTTCTTATAAAGTACAGGGAGACTCTCCTCTTCATTGTAAGCCGGTATAACGATGGAAATCATATATACTGTCCCTCGCTTGTCATAATTACAGATATAGTGGAGTCTTTTTCCTCAATACTTTTTACCTTGTAGTCTAAAAAGTTCACTTTTTCAAGGGTATTTAGGTTTATGTCCTTTTCCGCTACATACCTGAGCGTGTAAGCTCTATGTGGCAGTGGATTTACAACCCTCTTACCTGCTCTTATGTAAGTAAACCTAATAACGGTACAGTTGGGTGGAAAGCTCACAACCGACCTATGATTTTCACTTAGCAGGTCTAAAACTGTTTTTCCTACGAGCAAAGTCCCAAATAGGTTTTGGAGTTTTTCCTTCCAAAAAACGCCGAGCTTCTTTCCATCAAAAGAGGTTTTAAAGTCTACAGTGTAAGGAGGTACAAGGTCTGAGGGAGCAAGCAAGCCAAATAGGGAAGATATGATAAGCCCCTTTTTAGAAATTCTTTCCTGAACCGTGGAGGGTAAAGCCCAAAAATGTAAGTTATCCCAAAAGCTCCCTCTGTATCTGCGCCATGCTGGTAGAAGGGGTGAGGTTCTCACACCGAAAGTCCTGATAAGCTCCTCTCTTTCAGGATTCAGGAACAGAAATCTGTTCTTACTTTCGTCATCCCATACTTTAAACAGTTCCTCTTTAACCAAATCCATAGAGGATTGCTTAGTGGATGAAGGAAGCAGGTACACATCCATGGGAACATTATTATATCTTTGTTACCTCTTTACTGAAGAGGTAATCTCGGTTATGGGCAGTAGCACGCTTAGAACTATTATTGCAACGATAATACCTATTATTAGCATAGTTATAGGTTCCACCATGCGCGTCCAGAGGTTTATCTTTTTTATAGCTTCCTTCCTGTATATATCTTCCGCAAGACTTAGCATCTTTTCAAGTTCTCCGCTGTTTTCACCTGTTTCTATGAGGTTGATGAACAGGTTGGGAAAGACTCCTGTGCTTTTAAGGAGCCACGATAAACTTTTACCCTTACTTATGGCTTCAATGTTTCTCTCAATTAGGCTTCTTATGTAAGAATTCGAAATGCTACCGGCACTTACCTCGACGGCTTTGTTTATGGGAGTAGCGGAACTTAACATCATGTAAAGTACCCCTGCAAACCTTGAGAGGTCAAAGTAGAGGCTTATATTCCCTATTACGGGAAGTCTGAGTAAAGCTTTATCTATCATATCTTTTTTTATGCGGTTTCTGAACAGCAAACTAATTACTAACAGTAGCGGAGATAGGTAAAGAAGGTAGGTCATTAAATCTACAAAAATGAGTATAAGCTGTGTAATCGTTGGAAGCTCCTTCCCAAATCCTTCAAGAACGCTTGCAACCTTTGGGACTACAAACTTAACTGAGACGAGCACCGCGAGAAAGCTAAGAACTATCACAAAGAGCGGATATACCAAAGCGTTCATAAGTTTAGATTTAATATCTGAAACGGTTTCCAAGTAGTTTCCTACAAGCTCCATAGCTTCCTCGAGGTTTTCCCCCGTTTCTGCACTTGCAAGTGTTTGTTGAACGAACTCCGGGAAAACCTTACTCGCCGCAAATGCGGAGGCTACACTTTTCCCTTTTTCCAACTGAACCTTTATTTCCTCAAGTGAGTTTGAGAGGTCACTATCCTCCACTTGCGAAGCTAAAAGCCCAACTGCCGTAGGCAGTGGAATTCCTGCCCTGAGCATAGTGGCAAGCTGTATAAAGAAAAAGGCGAGGTCTTCGTAAGACACTTTTTTACTTACGTTAAGACTTAACCTAAGACTTTTCCCTTTAACAGGCTCTACAGATACAGGTACTATCCCTTCCTCTTTCAGCTCCCTTATTACCTCTATCCTCGAAGAGGCTTCCTTTTTTCCCTTTACCTTCCTACCGTCTTTCTTTACACCTTCGAAGAGGAACTCTTTCATCATGTAAGCTCTTTGTACAATATTCTCCTCTGCTGTCTATCGTATATTACATCAAGGCGGGATTCGGTGTCGCCGACCTTGACCTTTATCTCTATGTGAAATACCCTGCTTTTTACGTCAACTACATTCTGGAACTTGTGGAGCATGTCGAAGGTTATTCCCTCAACAAGTACTAGGTCCTGAACCTTCTTAAAAGGGCTTTTCCCTCTGCGGGAGATTATCCTGTCCGCAAGGCTTTCGTCTATATTCTCGTGCAAAGACATGATTATGTGCTTAGGTGCAGTATTCAAGTTTATCTTACCCGAGGAATAGGCGGTTGTTAGCCCGTACAAGCCTGGTACGAATTCGTCACCTAACAGGTATCCCGTTAGGTATTTTTCGGGAACGCCGATGTATTTAAGTTCGTACTTGCTATCTAAGGGCCTTCTCTTTATGGGGTATTCGTTCTCGAACTCTCCGGGCTTATTCCCAGTCCAAACCTTGAGCCTGTCGAGGTAAACATACTCTATGTTTAGGAGCTTGAATAATCTTTGTATAATCTGTTCGTACTGCCCGTTGCCGAGCATATTGAGATTTGCAAACCTGTCCTCGTCATATATAACTATCTCCAACTCACCTTTGTCGGTTTCCATGGTGAAGGGAAACGCCCATGGGTCGTGTAGCGTGTCTACCTTTTGGTCTTCCATATTGAGCATATTTAGGACTATCGGTAGTACGGACGTGAGGGCGTGGGTTGCCTGTTGTTTGCTGTAAACCTCCTCAATAAATGTTCTCGTTGAGCTTGCACTTTGGAAAGAAGAAACTACATATCCGGATAGGGCTATAAAGAATACAAGAGCTAAGAATATAGCCATTTTTTAAAAGGGTGCTATAAATACATCGTGGTCTGAGATTATCTTAAGTAAACTCAGTTTTGTGGATACATCAATGTCAGAAGTAAGTATTCCGTTGACCAATATACCGCTTAAAAGCTCCGGTTCAACGAGTATCTCTTCTACTTTGTCAGATTCTATGTAGGCAAAGGCTTCTATGCTGTCCTTAACGGGCTGTTTCTGTTCTTCGCTCAGAGATTCAAGGACTTTCTGTATTATCTCCTTTATGGTTTCACTATCGGGTAGTGGAAGGTCTGCACCAACGGTTATGTGTGATAATTCTTCTAAGTAGGCTTTACCCTTAAGTATGTGTCCTCTAAGGGGGCAAATTGTATCCACGTCCAAGCTCATGAGTTTATCTATAGCTTTTGAGAGGCTGATTGAAGAGGGCATGTATACCCTATGGTACAGGCGTAAAAGCTCCATTTTGTCTTCTTCCGGTAGATTTGCACTGAAGGAACTTGCCACCTCCGGGGTGAACAATCTCTTGTGTTCCTCATCGTAGAGTGTAAAACTTCCTGGATGGGGGGCATGGTGCACCGGAATGAAGCTGAGCCTATGTCCGGTTGTAAGAGGCATACTACCGAAAGCCATATGTTCCACGAGCTTCACCCTCATGCCTGCCAGTCCCATATGTGTGAAGGAGTCTCTTATGTAAGAGGTGGTTATTACATACAGTTTGGGGTTTTCATGGTACAGCTTTGATATGTTAAAGGTAGCTCTAACATCCGGGCTTAGTAGTATAACAGCTGTTAGGTTCTCCGCACCGCCTATAGAATCGTTTAGAAATCTCTTGAGTTCCTCCCAATCCTTAAGCCCACCTGCGTTTATTAAGAAGTTAAGCTCTTGCCCATTTCCCTTAAATATCCTGAGATAGTAATTGTTCCTTGTCAGGTTTTCTCCATCGAATACGCTGAATATACGTGTATCCTCCCCTAAATCCTCAACCTCTTCTTGAGTTTGAGGCTCCTCTGTCTTTACCTGAGCCACATTAACGGAAATTTCATCTAACACGGTATCCTCCAGAAGGGCTTCTATAAACTCTTTGCTACCGTCAAAACCGGCTTCAGCATCCGTTATCTCGCTGAAAGGTGCCACCTCTATGGTGAGTTCCTTGCTCGTGAAAAGACTTCTAACTTTTTCAACGCTACAGCTGGAGGTTTTAAGCTCTCCCTTTTCTATGGACAGTTCACATGTGCCTTTCTCACTTTTCAACAGAACATTAAAGCTGTTTCTCCTTCTGTTTGCACTGATGATTATATTTATCAAGCCATAGAGGTTAAGATCCCTCTCTACCTCCAATTTATTGAGCATAACGAGTTTGTTCAAAAGTTCTAGGGGATTAAAAGGCTTTACGACCGTGTTGAGTTCCGAAAATCCAGAGGATATAAGACTGTCCATCTGAGCCTGAGAATCACATATAAAGAACGGAACTATGAATTTACCATCGGAGCTCATGTTCTTTTTCCATACACCTATTTCGTTTGCAGGCGCTATGAAAACATCAACCTCTACAGTATTTAGGAAGTTAACAACACTTTCTTCATCCGGAGCCACCATAAGTTTATGTCCGGTTACATCGAATATGTCCCCCAGAAGGTCAAAAAACTCCCTATCTTTATCGTACAAAATGGCTGTTAAAGACATTACCCCGGCTCCTCCTTTTTTGCAGCTACATCCAAAAGCTTAATATTCTCTTTAAGGATGTTAATCGATTGCACGACCATAAAGAAGGAATGCTCCACATTAAGAAGCGCAGCTTGGAATGATAGGTCGTCTGTTCTAAGCCTGAGTTCCCTAAACCTTCTGTATATATCGTCTACCTTAGTCCCGCACTCTAACAGTAACTTTATAGCTTCAGCTGAAAGCTCCACAGCCTCCCTTTTTGTATCCATACATCAATTTTAGCAGGAAAGTTAAGTTTTTTCAGTCAGTTTCGGACTCCTGAACCTCTCTAAGGTACCTTACCCTGTAAGCTACGAGATAGGGGAAATCGTCGTACACAAGCTCAAAGAGCTTACTGTCGTAATTCCTAAGTATGTACATCTGGACAAAAGCGGTATTGAAAGCCCTCTCGTTCATCACGTACCTTGCGAGCTTATTACCCTTTTGAACGACGACCACGTAAAAACCTATTCTCCTGTAAGGAAGTGCACTTATCTGACCCTGAGAAGACCTCATAATCACAGCCTTCAAAGGTAGGGCTTCATTATTTTCTTTAATGTACACTCCCCTGTTAAAGTCAAACACACCTTGGTCACATTTAAAAACGTTCCTACCTATGGCTTTACAGTTATAAACTTGCAGAATAGGTGACTTAATACCCTCCCTTTTCTCAAAATCCCAACTTCCATAATAGTAAATCCATCCAAACTTCTTCGGAATGTCGACGTTAAAAGTCCAGTATACCGGAAATGGAAACTCTTTCAGATATTCTCCTCTTCTAAGCTTGCCCTCATACAGAACGGATTCCTTAGGTGAAAGCTGAAATATATGAGCAAAGTTCCCCCATACTATGGAGTTTATCAAGTTGTAAGCTTCACTTTGAGAGTTACTTGAGTATGCCTTAGCTATAAACAAAGACCTTAGTCCATCAAACCCACTGGCGTGAAACACCCTTCTATTACTAAGATACTGTACCACGTACCCATAATCCCACCAATCTAGAATATAGGCATTTTTAGGTGTAAGCTCACCCAGCTTTACGTAACCTTCGTTGGTTTTTATGTTGAGTATAGGTGGTGTCCTTAGCTCTGCGAGTAGTGTCCACGGAGCTGAGAGTAAAACAAGCAGGCTCAGGAGACCGGCTCTCAATAAGTGTATATATCTATCTTTGATAAAGGAACCGGCGTGCTTATTTATGAGCCAAAGGGCTACGTAGTACAAAAACCCTATACCCATACCGAGGAAGGGGGCTAAGTACATACTGAATCGAGATGCACCGAAGAAGGAAAGAGCACCTATTGCCAATATTGGGAGCATAAGTATTATGTATCTAAACCTAAAAATAATAAGTAAACATAGTCCTATAATAGAGATGTAAAGTACAGGTTCAAAGCCCATAGTGTACTCAGCAAGCTTTGAAACTCCTAACTCTTTAAGTTCTATAACTCCAATATTGGGATTAGGTAAAAGTCCTTTTTCTCCCTGCTCCAACCCTACAGTCCACGCTTTTGCCCTGTTAATTGCAAAGGCTAATAAAGATTTCAAATTTATACCCTTGTAGATTACAGCTATTAAGCTCAAAAGTAAAGTTAGGATAAGGTAAATCAGCGCCCTTTTACGTGAAGTCTTATCCAAAACGGACTCCACAGTCAGAAATAAGATGTAAGCTCCTACCATGGACACGGTTATATAGGTATGCCCCCGATACCACCATTCGTAAAGAAACAGAACTACCCAAGAGCTTAAAAAGGCAAGTCCTGCCCATAACGGTTTGGCCTTTACGCTGAGTAGGAAAAACAGAACGGAGAACATGGGTAGCGTCAGGTTCAATGAATCTGTATCGAACCTAACTATTGAGGTTCTTACCAAATATATTGGAGAAAGTGCGGCTGTTATGGCTCCACAAAAGCCAACTACAGGCATCTTTAATTTGTACCAGTAGTAGAACACGGGAAACGCTACGAGTGAGGATAGTATCGGTGTAAGATATAAGTCAATATTTTCAGGATATACACCGAAGAGTTTTGATAGGTAGCCCTCCAGAACCCCTATCAGGCTTATACTTAATACACTCTGAACCTTACCGTTTGCAAAATCCAGGGCTTGTTTTGCATATAGATAGCCATCAAAACTCGTGAGCAACGGTCTACCGTCGTAGAAGTACTTGTCCGGCTCTTGGAGCCATATATAAAGCTCCTTGAATCTAAAAGCCAATCCAAGTAGGAAGGGTAGAAAAGGAATTAATATATAAAAAAGCTTCCCTCTCATCTTTGTGTTTAACATTATACTCCCATGAGGCTTACGTATGTATTCGTTGCTTTAATGTTATGTTTTCTTGCGCTTGTTTATTCTGTATTTATGCCCGTAAGAATTGAGGAACCAAAAGTGGTTAACATACCTTTGGGGACACCTGTAATCAAGGTGGCAAGCTTACTCTCAAAGGAGGGGATACTTAGAAACCCTTACTCTTTTCTTACCATCCATGTATTTTACAGAAAGAAAATCATTTCCGGAGAGTACGAGTTTACAGGGGTGCTTTCTCCGTTTGAGGTGTACAAAACTCTATCCGAGGGTAGAAGCAAACTCTACAGAGTTACAATTCCGGAGGGTAGCGACCTTTTAGATATAGCAAATATACTCTCGGAATATGGAATAACCGATAAATATAGGTTTATGGAACTCGTATTCAATCCAGAGACCTCCAAAAGGTACGGTATTAATCTTCCTACCATGGAAGGCTTTTTGTTCCCGGATACTTATTACTTTTCTCGTGGAACATCTCCCGAGAAAGTTGTAGAGGTTATGTATACGAACTTTTTGAAAAAAACACAAGCGCTGAGAAAGGAATTAAGAGATAGAAAGCTAAGTTTGGAGAGATGGGTGATAATAGCATCGATGATAGAAAAGGAGACAGCCTTAAACCACGAGAAACCACTCGTGTCCGCGGTAATATACAACCGGTTGAAAATGGGAATGAAACTTCAGATAGACCCTACCGTTATATACGCTATAAAGATTATGGGAAATTGGGACAGTAAGCTTAATCCCTCAGAGCTGAAGCTGAACAGCTTTTACAACACATACATGTTCAAGGGCTTACCGCCTACACCTATATGCAACCCGGGATTGGAGTCCCTTAAAGCAGCTCTCTATCCTGCAGATGTGGATTACCTGTACTTTGTAGCCGATGGCAAGGGTGGACATATTTTTAGCAAAACTTACAGAGAACATCTAAAAAACATAAGGAAGATATCCAGATGACCATGCAACTGTGGGAACTGTATAAGGGAAAGGACTACCATATTGAGCCTACGCTCGAAAGAATAAAAAGGGCTGTGGAGTACATAAATTATCCTAACAGGAAGTATTTAAGCCTCCTTGTGGGTGGTACAAACGGAAAAGGCTCTACCTGCGCATTTACAGAAAGCATACTCAGACATCACGGATACAAAACCGGTTGGTTTGTATCACCTCACCTTGTAAGGGAGGAGGAAAGGTGGAGGATTAACTCAGAGCTTATAGATGAGGACACGCTCAAAGCCTACGTAAACGAATTAAGGAGAGTTTTCGAGAAATTTGAGCTCACCTACTTTGAAGCTGCTACACTGATAGCGATTCAGTACTTCAGAGATGTGAAAGTGGACATAGCGGTATTTGAGGTAGGCTTGGGAGGTAGATGGGACGCAACCAAGATATGTGAGCCTTCAGCGGTTGCTATAACCAACGTAGAGAGGGACCATACGAGGTGGCTCGGTAGAAGTATATGGGAAATAGCTAAGGAAAAGGTGGAACTCTACAGGGAAGGCAGCCCGTTAGTTATAGGTTCAGCAAGGTACCCCCTTTATCCCGCAGCCCGTAGCAAAGCGAACCTGAAAGACCTCAAGGTTGCAGGGATAGACTTCAATTACTATGGGGAAGTAAGGAAAGGAGAAACTTTTTTAAAGCACTTATCCACGGATACCATAACCTTAAAGGACGCGGAGCTTGGATTATGGGGAAGGTGGCAGATAGATAACGCAGCCTTATCTGTCAAGCTCGCGGAGGAGGTGATAAGGCTCAAAGGAGGAACACTTATAAAAGCTTTATGGGACACTCGCTTAGAAGGCAGAATGGAGATTTTAAGAAAAGACCCGCTTTTTATGGTAGATGGTGCCCATAACCCTTATGCGGTAGAGAAGGTTGTGTCTGAGGTAGCTAAATACATACCTGACATAGATATACTATTTACGGGCTTAAGGGAAAAGGAATGGAAAGAATCGATGAGGATTTTACGGAAATTCACGGATAAGATATACCTTTTGGAGGTCAGCCATCACAGGGGGGAGCCTATAGAAAAGCTCGTTGAGGAAGCAAGAAAACTCCAGTACAATAAAATAAAAGTATTTAAAAGTTCAAGGGAGGTTTTAGAATACGAAGAACCTATGCTGGCTTTAGGCTCACTTTATCTCGTAGGAGAGATTAAGAAGCTATTTTTAGAATAAAATTAACCTGAGCTTAGCACTATGTTTGTAGTATTTAAGCAGCCCGTAGTCGACGGAGAAAAGAATGTCGTTTTCTACGAAGCCCTTTTAAAGGATATAAAAACGAAAAAATACCCGGAGGATATAGACCCTTTTAAAGCTTCTTCCATAGCCGTAAACCTGCTTATGGAACTCGGGTTAGAGCGAATAACTCAGGGGAAGAAGATATTTATAAACGTGCCTTCGTTGTTCTTGAGGGCATCTATGTTTGAGCTTTTGCCCCCGGAGTACATAGGTATCGAGCTTGTCGAAAACAAAGAAATTACCAATGACCTCCTGCAGGCAGTAAATACGCTGGTAAAAAGAGGCTTCACTTTTATAATTGATGACTTTGGATTTGAGAAGATAAATTATCTGTCTCTCCTGGGCAAGTGCCACGGGGTAAAGATAGATATAAGCGCCGGTATATACGACGATGAAGATATGAGGGAGATATTACATATACTCGAAGAGCTGGGTAAGGAAACTATAGCTAAGAATATAGCTACCGAAGAGGATTTTAAACGCGCAAAAGAATTTGGTTTTAACTACTTTCAAGGTTTTTACACAGGTAAGCCTGAGCCTGTGAGAGATGTTAAGAGCTTCTACTTTATGAAGAGGACGATAATAGAGCTTTACAAAGCCCTAAAGGGTAGAAACCTAAAGAAAGCCGCTGAGGTTATAGAGAGCGATGTTGGGGCAACCTACAGACTCCTAAGCTTTGTCAGGGCAAACTACAAGGAAGCTAATCACATAGATTCGGTAGAGTCAGCGGTGTCCTTCCTCAACGTGAATAAAATGGCAAACTTTACCCTGTCCCTTGCTATAACGGAACTTTTTGCCGGCATAGAGGAGGAAGAGTTTATAAGGGCGTCCCTTTTTAGAGCGAGCTTAGCTGAGGAACTCACAAAGATGTTCGCTCCCGATAGGAGTGAAAAAGCCTACCTGATGGGTCTGTTTTCTATGACTAAATATCTTATAGGAGAAGCTCCAGAGGATGTGGCAAGGGAACTTAACCTTGATAAAGACATAATTACCGCTTACGAAAAAAGGAATAATGAACTCGGCTTGATACTGTCGATAGTAGAGCTTTTAGAGGACAAAGCGGAAAAGTCTATAATTGATAAGGTAGCCAGAATCCTAAGAACAGACCCAAAAGATATAAGGAAGGCTATAAAGAAAGCAAGGGCAACAGCCCAAAGGCTATTTGCCCCTATTCGGTAGCGTAACTGTGCAATCCGGGGAAGTAAAGATTAATAGCAAAGAAGCATATAAGAACAGTTACAAATCCTGCAACCACCATCCACGCAACTCTTTTACCCTTCCAACCCATAAGTTGCCTCGCATGAAGGTAAGCACCGAAGAAAAGCCAAACTATAAGTGACCAAACTTCCTTGGGGTCCCAGCTCCAGTATCCGCCCCACGCTTCGTTTGCCCACGCCGCTCCGAGTATTATCGAAGCAGTCCAAACCGGAAAGACGATAGCTATGGATTTGTAGGTTATCTCGTCGAGAAGTTCTTTTGACGGGAGGTAGTTTTTAGCAAACCGTGAGTTTTCAAAGTACTCCTTTACGAGGTATGCCACCGCACCCCCGAAGGCTACCGTAAATCCTGCATAGCCTATAAATGCAGTTACCACGTGTATGTATAGCCAGTAGCTCCTGAGCGCCGGCATGAGGGGTTGTATATCGTGGGAAGCTTTGAATATCGCGTAGGCGGATGTAAAGAATATCAACGGTAGAACAAAAGCCCCTATAACCTTAAAGCCATACTTTCTCTCAACGACGAGGTAAACCAATCCCGCTATAAAGCTCCAGAAAGTCAGAGCTTCAAAAAGATTGCTCCAGGGTGGGTGGAATATACCCATCTGGTAGCTTTCTATACCCCTTCTTATCATTCCGGTAAGGTTCAAAGTGAGTCCAAAAACTAGGACCAGGGTTCCTATATTACCGAGTATCTTTTCCCTGAGAAAAGCATATGCAAAGTAAACAAGAGAGCCGAGACCGTAAACCAGCATGGCGGACTTGTACCAGAAAGTATTGGGGTAAGGTAGTAGAGAAAGTAAAACCGCACCCAAAACACAGGCTACCCCCACGAGGAGGTCTAAAGATAGAAAACTTGCCTTCTTCCTTTCTACGTATACCTCTTTCATAGTTTTAGTAATTTATTCCTCTTCCTCGGGTTTGACATCTACTTTTATATCAACGCTAACTTCCCTGTGCAGTCTCACGCTGATTGTGTGTATACCTATTTCCCTTATGCCGCTTTTCATAAGTATATTCTTCCTGTCAAGCTCAAAACCCTTTTCCTTAAGAGCCTGAAGGATATCCGATACGGTAACGGAGCCGAACAACTTTCCACCTTCTCCGACCTTTCTCTTTACCTCTACGATTGTACCTTCAAGCTTCTTGGCAATCTTCTGGGCGCTTTCCTTTTCCCTCTCTAACTTGCGCCTTTTCTGGGCAAGGATATCTCTTATATGCTTCACGTTGCCTTCGGTGGCAGGAAGAGCCAACCCTCGGGGGATAAGGTAGTTATTTGCAAAGCCATCCTTTACCTCTATTACGTCTCCCATAAACCCGTAACCTTCCAAATCACTTCTTAGTATTACCTTCATAGCTATAACCGTTTATCCAGACTGTATGTGAGCTATACAGTCCGGAGCTGGGCTATTTGTACCCCGCCTGTTAAAAGTGTCCACAGACCCAGCGGGCGGCATTTGGACACCTGTATACCTCCTTGTACCCATGGTGATAATTAGCCTCTAACTTTAAGAAACCACGTAAGGTAGAAGGGCTAACTGTCTTGCCCTTTTTATCTGAACGGTGAGCTTTCTCTGGTGCTTTGCGCACAGTCCCGTTTGCCTTCTGGACTTTATCTTTCCTCTGTCAGTCATAAATTGCCTCATTTCCTCGTAGTTCTTGTAGTCAGGGTCTCTCTTTTGCTCACAGTAAAAGCAAACCTTCTTCTTTGCGGGTCTTTTTATAGACATATCTAAACCTCCTTTTTAAAAGGGTATCTCGTCGTCTTCATCTTTAAATGGCTTACCCTCATCTAACTTTTTAAGCTCTTCATTCACGTCATCTGGTATGTCCATACCGGTGATTTCTTCCTCCTCAACCTCTTCGCCCATTTTGGGCTTGCGGATAATCCTTACTGACTCAGCGACTATTCTGACCCTGCTGTAATTCTTACCGTCCTGTCCAGTCCACCTGTCTTGAGTAAGCCTGCCCTCCAAAACTACGGTATATCCTTTTGCCAACCTATCAGCGAGGTTTTCAGCGAGCTTCCCGTAAGCTTTTACATCAAAAAAGTGGCTTTCTTCCTTCCACTCGTCACCCATCTTGTACCTACGGTTATAGGCTAAGGTAAACTCGCATACAGGTGTGCCAGATGGCAGGTATTTTATAGATGGGTCGGCTGTAAGGTTTCCTATTAATAGGACTTTGTTCAGCATAACTGAACCCTCCCTACTTTTTAGCTTTCAGTACGTCACCTTCCTTTATCTGAAAGGTCATCCACCTTATAACATTTTCATTTATCCTGAAGAAGAAATCAAGGTCGTTGGGGAGTTCCGGATTAGTTGTTTTGAACTGAAGTAATATGTACCTGCCGTGACTGAAGTCTTCTATCCTGTATGCCATGCTTTTATTTCCCCAGTCCTCTTCGTAGAGTATCTCTCCTCCCTTCTGGGTAATCTGCTCCTTTACTTCTTCAAATATCTTACGGCTTTCCTCTTCTGTAAGAGTAGGTTTTAGAACAAAGACGGTCTCGTAAAACCTTTCGGTTTTATAGTGTCTATTTCTCGGCATTCTCTTACCTCCTGGTCTTTAAGGTCTCCCGTCCTGCGCAGAGCGGGAAACGAGGTTTTAAGTGGAAAAATTATACAACTTTTTTCCTTTTATTGCCCCTCTTCCTGAACCTCCGGACTCTCAGTAGTAGTTTGAGAGCCTTTGAAGAACTTATTACTCAAGTCAAGGACGAATGCACTCGCTACGAACACAGAGGAGAAAGTACCTACTACAACACCTACAACGAAAGCAAACATTATGTTTGAGAGTGCGTATCCGCCAAGCACGAACAAGGTAAAGGAGGTTGCAAAGGTAGTTAGAGAGGTCATTATGGTACGCGATAGAGTTTGGTTGATGGATAGATTCATTATTTCTTTAAGCTCCAAGTTTTTCCTAATCCTTAGATTCTCTCTTATCCTGTCGAATATAACTACCGTATCTGCCACCGAGTATCCCGCTACTACGAGAATTGCCGAGACCACTTCAAGGTTTACCTCTCTAAAGGTTAAGGAATAAGCGCCCAGCACCGTAACTACGTCGTGTACAAGGGCAAGTATGGCTCCCGCTCCCCAAAGGGGTTTAAATCTGAATGCTATGTACAAGAGTATCCCAGCGAGTGCGGTTAAAACGGCGAGAATCGCCTTCTGTTTTAGCTCTCCGCTTATGACACTCCCTATTTTCTCCTTCCTTATTAGGGTATATTTCCCGAAATTCTTAAATATCTCTTCAGCTTTAGATATTTCTTCCCCTTCTCTGACTTTGACTATGAAGGTTCCGTCCTGTGTTTCCTGAAGCAGAAAGGACTCAAAACCTGCTGCTTTAAGGGCTTTTCTCAACTTTCCTATGTCCGGGTGTTTCTCAAACCTTACCTCTATAACGGTTCCACCTGTGAAATCCAGACCGAGGTTCATCCCTCTGGTCATAAGGAGGAAAATACTGCCTACTATAAGTACGAGAGAGATACCGTAAGCGATAAACCTATGTTTCAGGAAATCGATTTGCATTATAGAGCCTTACACTCCGTATTTATGATGCCGAAGTTACCACCCTTTTTCCTGTAGATTATCCTTAGCTTACCTGTACTTATATCGACAAAGGGCATAAAGAAAGTTCCCGTCTCTTCGAGTTCAAGCATGGCATCTTCTACGCTCATGGGTTTGTCTACTACAAGCTCTTCTTCAACCACAAGGGGTTTTTCTCTATCTTCCGGTGGGAGCGGTTGGGGTGTGTGCATCTGTTCTTTAAGTTTTGCACCCTTTCTCCTTAAAACGAGCCTTCTCTGCTTTAACTTTATTAGCTGTCTCTCTACCTCGTCCAGCACCATGTCAAGGGCGCTGAACACGTCTACATCTTCCTCCCAAGCGTGTATAGCCCCGTTGGGAAGAGTTTTTAGATATATGTCCAAGTCTACCCTGTAAATTGTCGTTTTGCTTTCACCCGCAAAGTCCTTATGCCTTGACCTTACGCTCGATATAGTTACCACTACCTCCACCTGGTCTTCTCCCGCTTCCTTGAGGTACCTATCAAATCTGTGGAGCTTATTTTCTATGTAACCTTTCATAGCGTCGGTTATTTCAATATCAACGCCCCTGTACTCTATGTTCATTTTTAACCTCCAAACTGGATTGGTATAGTATTTTATTCTAAAAATGCGAGTCCTTGTTATAGATTACGGAATGGGAAACTTGAGGAGCGTTTCCAAAGCTCTGGAACACGTGGGATTTACAGAGGTCATAGTTTCTTCTGATAAAGACATGATTTTTCGCGTAGATGCCCTCGTTTTGCCGGGTGTGGGGGCTTTCAAAGACGCTATGGAAAACCTCAAAAGGCTAAATTTGATAACGCCTCTGATGGATTACATAGAGGGAGGAAAGCCCTTCTTAGGTATCTGCCTCGGCTTGCAACTTTTATTCGAAAGGAGTTATGAATTTGGGGAGTCGGAAGGGCTGGGTATTTTGGAGGGTGAGGTATCTTTACTGCCCAAGGGCGTGAAAATCCCCCACATAGGTTGGAATCAGGTGTGGCTTAAACAAAAAGAGGGTATGTTCGAAGGTGTAAACGACGGAGACTTCTTTTATTTTGTCCATTCCTATAGGGTAGTTCCGACGAGGGAAGACGTAATAGCCTCAACCACCGACTACGGGGACTACTTCGTATCCTCGGTTCAATATCAGAATATCTGGGCTGTCCAGTTCCATCCAGAAAAGAGCCAAAAGCTGGGACTACAACTTCTTAGGAACTTTTATAGAGAGGTTAGTGGCAAGAATTGACGGAAAGGAAATTCAGTGGTAACAACCCTGTGACTCGCTATACACAGCCCAAGAGCTTAGAGGAGCTACTTTCTGAAAAGCTATCCGATGCAAGGGTTAGAAACCATATAAAGAGAGTGGCGGGTGGTGTAAAAATATTGAGCAGGGCAAAAGAAGCGAGTATTGAGGAAACTTTGCAGGGTTGGATAACGGGTTGGTATTTAGTTGTTTACGGAGGGTGAAAACTTTACCTCTAACGGAACAAAATTATAGCCGTAAGAGGCATTATTACTCACCTACGTAGCTTCCGAATAATGATACGAGACAGTGATTTCCTTGGAATAACGTACTGAGCTATGGCTGGGTTTGTAAGATGGGAACTATAAGGCTCGTGGCGGTGGACAACGGCAATAACACCTCTGAGCTTGTGGGGTTTCCCGATGACTTAGACTAAGAAGGATAATAACATTCTCAAGGTAGAGTGTACTCAGCCCTACTCTTGGGAAAGCACAGTTTACTTGCTAAACGGACATAAGAACGAATAGAGAGAAGTTTGTTTTGAGGCGTGGAACTATAACAACTTAGCGGATTCTTTTGAATAAAAAGGCTGTAGTATGTTATTGAGGATTGTAGAGGAGAGCATGATTGAAAAAGAAACACTCAAGGAGCTTGGGAAGATGAGCTTAACCGTGTCTGTTGCGTGGCTTGTTTTCGGAATTATCCAGCCTGTATTTTCAGGGAAGTTTTCCATAGTGAACGGTGCAATTGCAAGCTTCTCCTTTTTGGCTTTTTTGTCCGTAGGAGTTATATTGTTAAACAGAGGTGCTAAGCAATGAGCAAGGAGGCTTTTATTTATTACACACTTGTTGTAGGTATTCCACTACTTGCCTTTTTGGTCATTATATTCATATCCCGTTCTGAGCCTACGAAAAGAGGTGCTTCCTGACTAAACCGTGAAACTCTCGCTACAAAGTGAGTTTACAAAAAGAGATTAACTTAGACATCGTAAGAGGTCACGTCGTTTGGGTTTCTTTATCTGGGCTTGAGGACTGCAAGGCTCATGGTCAGGGTTTTTGTCTCCCTTTCGCTTGAGAGGTGATCTGTCTGTGTGGGATAGGAGACTTCGTTTACCACAGGTTCGGGAAAGCTTTATCCCGCACAGGTACCAAGGGTATGTGGGGTGTAGTATTTCTGGGTTGCTTCCACTTCGCAGGTGATAGATGCCCCTCCTATAGCGTACCAGCTGAGGGCTTTGCCTTTGGGATAGGTGTTGAGACTCCCTGTTGTGTTCCGAGTAAATATACCTAATCTAACCGTGTATTATGTAATACTTGCCGTCCTTATTGAGTGATATAAGGGGTTTTATATTTGACACAACCCGGTCTTTTGAAGTTATATTAAATAGCTATGGTAGATAGAGATTGGGTAAATAGAATTGCTCTACTGGCAAGGTTAAAGCTCAGGGAAGAGGAAGTGGAGGTTTTCAGTAAACAGCTCGCAGGTATTTTGGAACTCGTTGAACAGCTGGAGGAAGTGGATACCTCTAACGTGGAGCCTTACATAGAAAGACCGGAAAACACACCCATGAGAGAAGATGTTCCCGATGAAGGTTTAACACAAGACAAAGCTCTTATGAACGCTCCTCACATGGAGGGCGGCTTTTTTGTAGTTCCGAGAATAGTGGAGGTTTAAATCGAATGGCAGAGGTCTCTGAGAAGGAATTGACGGAAAAGAAGAAAGTTCTTGAGGCTTCAATTGCCAACATAGAGCGGAAGTTTGGTAAGGGAACCATAATGCCCTTTAATACCGC
>WFYI01000107.1 GCA_015490155.1 Aquificaceae bacterium
AAGAGGTCATGAGTGCGTGGAATGTAAGTTGGTACTTAGAGAGAGTGGCTTGTAGGTAGATGTGAGGGTCCCACGTAATTAGAGCCGGCTTTCTACCTTAAGGTCTTTTATTCTCCTGAACTCTTTTAGGTCATTAGTTACGAGAACAGCATTTAGGGATATAGTATGCCGCTATGGAGGTTACAAGGTAAGCGTAGAGGGAGTTAGGGGATGTGATTCAATTCAGCAAGCACTGTACTTAGAGCTATATACACTTATGCTTTATGGGTTTACGTGGACGAAATTGAAATAAGGAAGCGAAGGAAATCTTACATAGTTGACTACTTCTTCTCAGAGCATTACCCTAAATCAAAGAAATACTTTTTTTTGGAGGTAAGAATGCCAATTGCTAAAATTACCAGAAAGGGGCAGGTTACGATACCTGTAGAGATAAGAAAGAAGCTAGGGACGGACATAGTGGAGATAACCATAAGAGAAGGGGAGGTGGTGATAAAGCCGGTTAAAAAGCTCGGAGGAGTACTGCATGAATACGCTATCAAGGGAAAACCCATAGAAGAGGTCATGAAAATGGAAAAGGAGGCGATGGTGGATGCTATCAGAGAAAAACATCTCTCTGATTGATACCAATGTGATTTTGAAATACCTTCTCAAGGATAACGAAGAACTTTACACCAAAGCAGAAAAGGTTTTTAACGAGGTGATGGAGGGAAAGGCAAAGGTTATTATCCTTGAATCAGTGGTCGCAGAGTTGGTTTATGTTCTTCAGAGGCTTTACAAAGTAAGCAGGAAAGAGGTTTCAGAAGTTCTGAGGGAACTAATAGAACTCAGAAGTGTGAAAGTTCACAACAAGGGGAAAGTGCTAAAAGCCCTTGAGATTTTCTCTACAAAAAACCTCGACTTTGTAGATTGTCTCCTGTGTGCCTATGGGGAAGAAAATAAGTTAATCACTTTTGACAAGGGCTTAAGTAGGTGTCTAAGTATCCTTTAACCTACCCTACCTGTGCTTAATAGGAAAAAACTATTTCTCCACAAGCTTGTCAAGATTTATTAGGGATTTTTGGAGTTCATTTATGGAAGCCCGGACTTAACATTTTCTTAACAATTTCTGGTTTATACTTCTGCTAAGGTAGCCAAGGAGGTTTTGACATGAGGAAGGTGATACTTAGTACTGTTCTGATAGCTGTTTCTACCTTTGCAACCGAAGTTATAAACGGTGCAGGAGCAACTTTCCCCTATCCTCTTTACTCCAAATGGGCGTACATGTACCAAAAGGAGACGGGCGTCCGGCTTAACTACCAGTCTATAGGTTCAGGAGGGGGAGTCAGGCAGATAAAGAACAGAACTGTAGACTTCGGTGCCTCGGACGCACCCCTTAAGCCTGAGGAGACTAAAAAGGAAAAGCTCGCCCAGTTCCCTACCGTAGTAGGGGGAGTTGTTCTGTCTTACAACCTGCCGGTTAAGAACCTTAAACTGGGAACTCAGGCTATATGCGGTATCTTTCTCGGCAGGGTCAAACACTGGGACGATGAAGTTATAAAAAAGGATAATCCCGGCGTAAAACTTCCCCACAGGAAGATAACGGTGATAAGGAGGTCTGACGGTTCGGGAACAACTTGGATATTTACCAATTACCTGTCTAAAGCCTGCCCTGACTGGAAGAAGAAGGTAGGGTACGGCAAAGCTGTAAACTGGCCTACGGGTATAGGAGCCAAAGGAAACGAGGGCGTGGCAAACTACCTTAGAAGAGTTAGGGGTGGTATAGGATACGTTGAATTTGCCTACGCTCTTGAGAACAGGCTGAAGGTAGCTACTATTCAGAATAGAGACGGTAACTTTGTAAAGCCTTCAATAAATACCTTTCAAGCGGCCGCTGCCAGCGCTAAGTGGGACCCGAAGAGGGACTTTTACGAGGTTCTTACTTGGCAGAAAGGCGAGGAAGCGTACCCCATAGCCGGTGCCACATTCATATTACTTGCAAGAGATTACCCTAAGGGTAGGAACAGGAAGGTAGTGAGCTTCTTTGACTGGGCGTATAGAAAAGGGGACAGGGTCGCCGAGGAGCTTCATTACGTACCCCTTCCGGAGAAAGTGAAGAACAGGATAAGAGAGTATTGGAAGTCTAACGGCTGGTATTGAAGTTATAATCTTAGAAAAGGTGAAGAGAAAGGAGGAGTTTTTAGAATTTTTAACTAAGTCAACCCTGGGAGCTTTTACCCTCGTGGTTGGCTTGATTTTCCCCTTTACAACCCTTTTGGTTCTTGTATGGGAGTCCCTTCCTGCAATTGAGAGGTTTGGAGTTTTAGATTTCCTTACAGGTAGGACCTGGGACCCGGTAGCTGAGGTGTTCGGGGCTTTGCCTGCCTTGTTCGGGACACTGCTTGTTACGTTCATAGCTTCGCTCATAGCCTTGCCCGTAAGCGTTGGTATAGCGATTTTTATAGCGGAGCTTTCACCGGATAAGCTAAAACCAATTTTCTCTACTGCTACGGAGCTTTTGGGAGCTATACCCAGCATAATCTACGGCATGTGGGGGCTTTTCGTTATCGCTCCCTTGATGGCTGATTATGTAGAGCCGTTCCTTCAAGAGACCTTGGGGAGGGTTCCTTTGATAGGTAAGCTCTTTGAGGGTGCGCCCACGGGGGTCGATGCATTAACCTCGGGCTTTATTCTCTCTGTGATGATAATACCGTTTATGAGTGCGATAGTTAAGGATAGCTTTGAGATGACACCTGCGCTTCTAAAGGAAGCCGGCTACGGTTTGGGGGCTACTAAATGGGAAGTGGTTAAAAACATAATAATACCCTACTCGCTTCCGGGTATAGTTGGGGGAATGGTTCTTTCTGTAGGTAGAGCGCTGGGAGAGACCATGGCTGTTGCCTTCCTTACGGGCAACGTTCACCAGATACCCCTGAGCTTGCTCGAACCACTTACGACGATAACCGTATCCATAGCCAACGAGTTCACAGAGGCGGATACAGACATTTACCTATCTTCGCTGTACTATCTTGCGTTAATCCTATTTGTTATGTCCTTTGGACTGCTTATGCTTGCTAAGTTTTTAATACTTGAGAGGCTCGGTAAGAGATGGGGAACAAAGAACGCATAAGAAAGGAATTGTTAAAGAGGAAGGCGATAAACGTTGTCATGCTTTCCCTGTCAACTCTTACAGCCCTTTACGGTCTTGTTTGGTTGTTCTGGATTTTGGCTGATGTAGTTTTAAACGGGTTTAAGTTTATAAATCTCGAGCTTTTTCTTAACGACCCAACCCCGCCGGGGATTGAGGGGGGCGGGTTAAGACACGCCTTCGTAGGACACTTCATAATAACGAGCATAGCTACTTTGATAGGTGTGCCCATAGGCATAGGTGCGGGGATATTCTTTGCAGAGTACGGAAGGCATATCCCCTTCGTCAAGGGTTTGAGGAGTGTAACAGATGTAATTGTTAGCTTTCCCTCCATAGTTGTGGGGACGCTCGTTTACGCGGTGATGGTAAAACCGGTGGGACACTTTATGGCTATATCCGGCTCGGTTGCCCTTGCCCTCTTGATGATACCCGTTATAGCTATAACTACGGATGAAATACTTAAACTCGTGCCTAACTCTTTAAGGGAGGCAGGTTTTGCTCTCGGAGCACACAGGTGGCAGGTTATAAAGGATATATCTCTTTCCGCCGCAAAGAGAGGGATTTTGACCGGTGTTATCCTCGGAATAGCCCGTATCTCCGGAGAAACTGCACCACTGCTATTTACAGCCTTTAACAACAACTTTTTTACCACAGACCCCACCCAACCTATGGCTTCCTTGACGGTGACCATATTCCAGTACGCTATGGGTCCTTACGACGAATGGCACGGGCAGGCATGGGCTGCAGCTCTTATACTCACATTTGGCACGCTTATATTCTTTATATCCGCAAAGCTTCTGGTTCATGGAGTAAGAAAATACTGAGTTGTGTTTAAATATGGGAAAGATGAGCAACGCTACGCCTCTAAAGATTGATGTAAGGAACTTTAACTTTTACTACGGTCAGCATCGCGCCCTGCAGGACATAAATATGCAGATTTACGAGAGGAGGGTTACCGCTATAATAGGTCCATCGGGATGCGGGAAAACTACGCTCCTGCGTAGTTTCAACAGGATGCACGACCTTTACCCGGGTAACAGGTACGAGGGAGAGATAATACTTTACCCTGACGAGGTCAATATCACGAACAGCCGTGTAGACCCCATAATGATAAGGATGCGTATAGGGATGGTTTTTCAAAAACCTAATCCCTTCCCCAAGTCTATATACGAGAACGTTGCTTACGGACTGAGGCTTAAAGGTGTTAAGAAGAAAAGCGTACTTGATGAGAAAGTTGAAGAGGCTTTAAGGTCTGCGGCACTGTGGGAAGAGGTAAAGGACAGGCTACGGGAGAATGCCTATTCCCTCTCGGGAGGACAACAGCAAAGGCTCTGCATAGCGAGGGCTATAGCCCCGGAGCCTGAAGTTTTGCTCTTTGACGAGCCTACCTCAGCCCTCGACCCCATATCTACCTCAAAGATAGAAGACCTCGTGGTACAACTTAAAGACAAGCTCACGATAATAATAGTTACCCATAATATGCAACAGGCGGCGAGAGTATCGGACTTTACAGCCTTCATGTACATGGGTAAGCTTGTGGAGTTCGGAGCTACGGAGAAGATGTTTACGAAACCTGATAATAAACTAACAGAGGATTACATCACTGGTAGGTTTGGGTAAGCCTGCGATAGTTATATACGCACCCACCGCGAGCGGTAAATCAGAGTTTTCCGTCTGCCTTGCTTTAAGAATAGGGGGGGAGATAATAAGCTGTGATTCAATGAGCGTTTACAGGGATATGAATATAGGAACGGCGAAGCCGTTAGAGTTTTTAAACATAGTAAAGCATCATCTTATAGACATACTTGAACCCGGCGAGTACTACGATGCCAAGCTCTTCACAGAGCAGGCTGACGAATGCCTATACTCCGTAAAGGAGAGGGGCAGGTTTCCCATAATCGTGGGAGGGACTTACCTATACCTTCAGGCTTTGCTTTACGGGCTGGCGGAGACTCCCGAACCCAATAGGAGTCTGAGGGAAAAACTTTACCGCTTGGCGGCTCTGAAGGGAGGGGCTTTTTTGTACGACAAGCTGAGGGTAATAGACAGGAAGTACGCAGAGAAGATACACCCCAACGATGTAAGGAGAGTGGTTCGCGCCCTTGAGGTGTTTGTCGAGTCGGGCAAACCTTTTTCAAGTTTTCATAATTGGGGCAAACCGAGACTGAAGTACGAGGGGTTTTACCTTCGGTGGAGCTGGGAAGCGCTCTCGGAGAGGATAGAGAGAAGGGTTGAGCTTATGTTTAAGTACGGACTCGTGGAGGAAGTAAGGGGGCTTCTTGAGAGGGGGTTTAAGGGCTTCCTTACATCGGCTCAGGCTATCGGCTACAAGGAGATTGTACCTTACTTAGAGGGAAAGGTGAGCCTTGAGGAGGCAAAGGCTCAGGTGGTAAGGAATACGAAGAGGTATGCAAAGCGTCAGATTAGGTGGGCTAAGGGTAAGAACTTGGTAGAGGTTGACATGGAGAAGCTCGGCTTGAGCGGGGGAATTGATTTCGTTATGAGCTACCTTTCCTCTCGCGGAATCGTGTGAGTTTGATTATTACACCCTCTTGACCCTTATCAACCCTCTTGACCGTCTTTATCCTGTATATCTGGTTGTCGTTCTTTATCACTCCCGCCCTCTCAAGTATGTCCCAAAGACTTTTTAGCATGTTGTCTATGTCCCTCTTCCTGTTGTTGGGAAGGATAAGCTCTATGTCCACCGAGAGCTTGTACTCTAAAGGCTCTCCCTTGTACTGGTTTCTTATCTCCCAGACCGCTTTTGTTTCCCAGTTCCTTACGCGCGGGTGTTTGAATACCCTACCGCCCTTTGTTCTTATGTACCTGTTGCTCTTGGGTACGGGTATCTGGGAAAGCCTTATCTCTATCATTTCCTAAGCAGGTTTATTACGTTTATTAGGGTTAGAAGTAATACTCCCACGTTCATAGCCATGGATATTCCGTGATACTTCAGAAAAGCCTGATAGTTCGTAGCCTTTAGGGAATGGGACAGGGGAAGTATGTAAAACTCAAGTATCAGCAGGAGTATCAAGGTCAGCAGGATTAAGCCGTAGGTGAGCTTTCCTAAGCCGGATATGTAGCTCAGTACGAGGGAGATGAGGAACACGAGTATGCCTATGCCAAAATACACGGGAAACACCTGCTCAACTACCTTTCCCGCCTGTTCCTTCTCAAGAACCCTGAACAGAACGGGAGCGACGAAAAAGCTGAAGAAACTTCCAAGTCCGAGGTAGAAGGAGATAAGTACAAGCAACAGCTTACTCAACGCCAGCCTCCTTCTTTTTCTTGTCCGCTAAGAATACCATGAGCGTTAAAAAGAGGAAAAGCCCTACCAAGAAGAAGCGCGTTACCCACACAGTCCAGTGTGTCTCCGCAAGTATAGAGGGAACGTACTCCTTTGCCCACGTAAACAGGAGAACTATGAGGAAGAGGGGCGTTATGTACCTCATAACGTAGTAGTAAACTCTGGGAACTTTTATTATTCCCCCTCTGTTTATCTCTTCCCAAGCCCTCTCTCCTCCGAATATCCACATGAATATCACCATTTCCAGAAGTCCGAAGAACACTACGCCTATGGTGCCAGCCCAGAAGTCCATCTCGTCTAAAGACCTGTTCAAGAATATAACCAAGTGGGCGCTGAAGAAGACTATACCCACCGTTGATAGAACGGAGGCTTTTCTGCTCATGCCGAACTCGTCTTCAAAGAAGGCTATCAGAGGTTGCATAAGGGCTATTGAAGAGGTTAGACCCGCGAAGAACAGAAGGAAGAACCATAGGAAGCCCAAAAATGTTCCCGCCGGCATGTTCACGAAAATAGCCGGCAGGCTTATAAACCCGAGGTTAAAGGCTCCCGATTGGGCTATGGCAACCGCGTTGGCAACGCCGAAGAAGGCAACCGCCGCGGGTATGGCAAGGGAGCCTCCCAAGATAACCTCGGCTGTCTCGTTCAACGTGGAGGCGGTGAGTCCGCTGAGCGTTATGTCCTGATTCTTCTTTATGTAAGATGCGTAAGTAATTATCGCTCCAAAGCCGAGGCTGAGGGTGAAGAATATCTGCCCTGAAGCCGCAATCCAGACCGCAGGGTCTAAGAGCTTTGAAAAGTCGGGATTCCAGAGAAAGCCCAAGCCCTCTATGGCACTTCCGTTCTCCGTTTCCAAGGTAAATACCCTTACGACCAGAATTACCGCAAGGAAAAATAGCGTAGGCATGGCAAACCTGGCAAATGTCTCTATTCCCTTTGAGATGCCCCTTATGAGTATCGCTATGTTTATTAAAGCAGTTATTAAGAACATTATGTACGCGTAAAGGGAAGGTGTTATAAACTCATCTCCCGAACCTACATAGCTTTCTAAAAACTCCTTAAAGGGCTTCATGTATTCTTCTGGAGAACCCTCACCTGTGGGTGTTGGCACCAAACCTATCAGGAACTTGAGTGCGTATCCTAGAGTCCAGGACTCTATGTATAGGTAGTAGATTATTACAACAAGCGGTATCCAAAGACCGAAGACACCTATGACTTTGGAGAACTTGTTTCTCCACAAGAGATGGAATATCGCCGGTGTAGTACCGTGTCCATGATACCCACCGTACCTACCTATAGCCCACTCTATCCACATGAGGGGAATGCCTATTATCAGGAAAGCTATTATGTAGGGAATCATGAAAGCCCCGCCGCCGTTCTCGGCAGCCTGAACCGGAAAGCGGAGAAAGTTTCCAAGACCCACGGCGTTCCCGGCCATGGCGAGTATTAAGCCTATACGGGTAGCCCATCTCTCCCTACCGTTAACAAACTCCTGCATAGTGAAATTTATATTAACTCAATCGCTCAATTGAACTTGTCAAAACTATAAATTGAAATATAATATTAATTGAAAATAATTTTCAATAAGGAGGTATGAATATGCAAGAGGTATGTAGAGTGGGTACACAGGTTCCGAACTTTGAGATTGAGGTTTACAACCCTGAAACGGGTAGCTTTGGAAAGGTGTCTTTGGAGGAAATGATTAAAGATGGGAAGTGGGTAATACTTTTCTTCTACCCGGCTGACTTCACCTTTGTATGTCCCACGGAGCTGGCAGACCTTGCCGAGAAGTACGATGAACTAAAAGAGATGGGAGTAGAGGTTATAGCGGTATCCACGGATACCAAGTTCGTACACCTCGCATGGCACAGAGAGGAGAAACTCCTCCAAAATGTTAGATACCCTATGGGTGCAGACCCGACGGGAAAGGTGGCAAAGATGTTCGGCGTTTACGATGAGGAGACCGGACTTGCACTCAGGGGAACGTTCGTAATAAACCCCGAGGGTAAACTTGTAAGCTCTGAGGTAAATTTCTACAACGTGGGAAGGAATGCCGATGAGCTTGTGAGGAAAATGAAGGCAAATGTTTACCTAAGCTCCCACCCGGAGGAAGCCTGCCCCGCAAAATGGGAACCCGGAAAGAAGACCCTAAAACCTTCCGAGGAGCTTGTGGGCAGGGTTCACGAAGCTGTTGTCTAATCCTCTCGGGGGAGTTTTTCCCCCTTTAATTTATACACCACACTCCATTTATCCTCATATACCTTTTCTGCGTACTTATCTCCCTTCAGAGCTTTTATGAAGGCTCTGTGTTTTTTATCTGTAAAGATGAACTTGGCTTTGAAGCTCTCGGCTATTTCCCTTCCGGGATTGTTCACCCTGCCCTTTGTAATTCTTTGGTATCTTCTGTAAAGTTTAGGGTCGTACTTGTACATGTACATGGGGTCAAGCCCGAGTATGTAATAGTTCTTGTGGTTGTAAAAGAACAGAAACGGGAAATCGTCCCAATCGGAGTTAAAGACTATATCTCCGGGGTTTGAGTTTTCCTTTAACCAAAGGGAAGCTCCTTCGTATTGGATAGGGTTCTTTGTGCCTTTAACATCTTCTTTAGCCTTTTGAAAGGTCATCACTGAAAGGGGAATAAACAGAATTGCTACGAGTAGGGAATGCTTAACATCTACCCTCCTTAAAAATACGAGTGCAAAGGTAAGCATGACGAAAACTGGAGAGTACTCTATAAACCTTCTGGACTTGAATGTTAGGAACAGAAAGCCGAGACAGAGTATAAGGGCGGCGTATTCTTCCCTTTTTACATTTTTTACAAAAGGTAGAAATAAAATCAAAATTCCCATACCCACGGCGGCGGGCAGCATGTTCTCTAACAATCCCCATGTTGAGTAGGGATACCACTCCGAACCGAGCCTTATAAATTTTTCCTTCAGAAAAATGGTTCTGTATATGTTGAAAAAGAAGGACTCTATGTTTTCAGGGAAGTAGGGATTTATAACAAGACCTGTCAGTATTCCGCTACCGGAACTTACCAGATACCTGTAGTTTAGCTGTTTATCTATTAGAAGTCCGGAAACTGTAAAGGCAAAGGATATGAAGAGTATCAGCGGAAATGCATCGTACAGATACACGAACAAGAGGGAAAATGTAAATATTAGCTTGTACCTTTTCTGCATGTGGAAAAGGAAAATTATCAACAGGAAGAATAGAGCCGTACTTTGAACCCTCACCATTGATAGTCTATACAGGAAAGCGTTAGAGGATACAAATCCTATTAAAGCCCAGAGCATAGGGTATGGAATCCCTGATACCCTAAGCACCATATATAAGCCGAACCATGCAAGAGCCATAAAAAAAGAGGCTGCAAGTTTACCTGCGGTCATGAGGTCTATGTATGTAAAGGGAACAATTAGGTAATGGAATAGTAGGTGGTGATTTCTAAAATGCTCTTTGTAAATGGTAAACTGTAACCACGGAAGTTCATCTATGTAAAGATATTCCCTGAGCAGGTAGCTGAACTTAACGTGGAAGTACCCGTCGTACCCTACCAGCCAAGGGCTTGAGTACTGGAGTATTAGAGATAGGAAAGCAAACAGGGAAAGGGGAAAGAGGAATTCCTTTCCCCAAACCTTTAACTTATACACCTACTTTAGGGCGTAGAGTTGGTGTTATCGTTGTCGTTATCGTTGTCGTTGTTGTTACCGTTGTCATTATCGTTATCGTTATCGTTGCTGTTGTCGTTATCGTTGTCGTTGTCGTTGTTGTTGTCGTTTGAGTTATCGTTGCTGTTGTCGTTATCGTTGCCGTTGCCGTTGTGGTTATCGCCGGAGTTTCCATCTTCTATCTCTACAACGGTTGCAGAGATACTTCCATCGTCTCCCAAGGTTCCGTAGACCTCTATTTTTACTCCTTCCTGTAGGCTATCTATAGAACCTTTTAGAAATTCTGCAGCGGATATGTCTATTGTGATGGTTTCAGTTCCGGGAACAAAGCCTTCCGCTTCTGAGACGTCAATTACTATTTGATTGTTGCTTACGCTGACTATCCTTCCCTCAACCTCGACCCTGCTACCTGTTGTTCCTCCCGCGGGAGGCGTAGAAGGGCTGTCGTCTTCGTCCGAGCTATCTATGTACAGAGACGTTGCGCTTATCGTAGACGTGTTGGGGTCAAAGTTTCCGGATATATACACCTCCATACCTTCGGATAATCCGGAGGTGTCGGAGTAAACCGTTCCGTTGCTGTATACGGTTGCTCCCTGACCGAGTGAAACGGTTACCGTACTTCCGTTCTCAAGGCGTACCTCGAGGGTGTTTGAGTCTATGATACCTACAACAATTCCTTCCAATTTAGCTTTATGTTCTTGGACGCTCTCTATTTCGTCTTCGGGTTTGAATATAGCTACCGGCTGAACAGTTCCCGTAGTCGGGTCGTAGTTAAACTGCTTGAGGTCAAAGTCTATACCTACCGAAGATGTAACTCCCTCCTGAAGGTTGAGAGAACCACCTACCTCAAGGGTATTGGAGCTTAAAGATGCGTTTATCGCATTACCGGTTTTGTCTATGAGAACGACTTGTGAATCCAGCTGGACTTGTAAGTTTGAGTACGCACCCGGAGGTAAAACGGCTATGTTCAAAAGTTCTGCCACATTCGAAAGCTCAAAGAGGTTAACCACCTTTCCGTTGGGGTCGCTAAATAGCTCGTGGACATTGCCGTTCGAGTCAGTTATGGTTACCCTGTAGATTTTCACCCAAGCCTCGTCAAACTGGGTGCTTATGTCGTCCGTTATGAAAACTGCCAGTTTACTGTAAGACGGTGAAGAAGACGGCATGTCTCCCGTTGATACGCTTCCGCCACCGCCTCCTCCACAGGAGTTTACGGTAAATATAGCACTTCCTAAGATTAAGGCTCCTAAGCCGAGACTCTTTCTTATTCGCATAATGGAGCACCTCCTTTAGTTATGTTAAAACTATTATAAAATAACATTAATCCTCATTCATAAAATTTCAAGTCTCACTTTTCCCAACTTTGAGACACACTGCTTTCCACACCGACAGGTATGTCTCTTAAAACTATCTTACCTGCGGTGGACATAGCCCTCTCAAGGCATTTTTTAACGCTCTCGGCATTTTCTTTCTTACACTCAACTACTATCTCGTCGTGGACTAAGTTTACGAGCTTTGCATCAAGGTTATGCTTTTTAACCTCCACATCAAACATGAGAACGGCAAGCTTGAGAAGGTCTGCACCCGTGCCTTGAATTGGGTAATTTACCGCGTCGGTGAAGGTTCGGGCTTTGAAGGGTCTTCCGAGAAGGGTCGTTCCCTTTACCTCTTTCTTTTCCTTTAGTTCCGTTTTAACCTCGTTGTGCCATTTCTTAAACCTACCAAAGGCTTCAAAGAACCTCTTTCTGAACCTCTCCGCCTCCTCTATGGAAATCTCCACACCGTAGCTTGTTCGTGCGTACTCCGCAAGCCCCCTCGCAGATATGCCGTATATAAGTCCGAAGTTGAGGGCTTTGGCTAACTGCCGTTCCTCCTTTGTGATTTCCTCCTCACTTTTGCCTAGTACGAGCGAGGCTGTGTACCTGTGCAGGTCTTTGCCGCGTCTTATAGCTTCTATCATTCGTTCGTCTTCCACGTACTCCGCCGCTATTCTAAGCTCTATCTGTGAGAAGTCGGATACCACGAGAGCCTTGTCATCGGAGGTCTTAAAAAGCGTTCTCATGTCCCGCGGAATGTTTTGGACATTAGGGTTTGAGGAGGACATGCGCCCCGTTATTGCCCCTATCTGCCTGAACTCCGGGAACACTCTGCCCTCTCTTAGGTGGTTGTGAAGCTCTTTAAGTTTATCAAGAGCCTTCTTTACTCTCCTAATCTCGAGTATTTCCTGAACCTCCTTGACGTGCGAAAACTCCGAAAGGGTCTTGTCGTCGGTGGATATGTTTCCCTTTAGTGTCTGGGGTAAGTCTAAGCCGAGCCTTTCAGTTAAGAGTTTGCCCAGCTGTTTTGTAGAAAGTGGGTCTATCCTGTGCTTTATGTAAAAGTCCATTATGCTCTTTTGGAGCTTCTTTGAAAACTCCTTCTCCAGTCTCTCTATCTCTTCTTTGTCAACAGGAATGCCGTTTAGTTCCAGCTTAGCTATCTCCTGGACGAAAGCCATCTCTATTACAGTCACGGGATTTGTGAGTTCAAACACCCTCGCGGTTCTCGTCTTCAGAAGTTCCTTACCCCTTTCCACCTCCGGCAGGGAGTTAAGCCTATCCCGGAAAATTCTAAAAAGCTCCCTCAAAACCTCCACGTCCGAGGCGGCGTAGTCTATCTGCTCCTTGTCGAGTACGCTCTTTGCCCAGTCCGAGATTTGCAAGGACTTATCGAGACCCCTTCCCAGCAAAACGTTTACCAGATGGCTTAGGGAGTGCTTCTCAAATCCGAGTATGTAGCTCGCTATCATGGTGTCAAAGGTGGCGTAGGGGTGTATGTTGTACCTGTAAAGGAATTTAAGGTCGTACTTGAGGTTATGCCCCACTATGCCCTTAGTAGAAAGTAGTACCTGAAGGGGTTCTATAGCTTCCGGAACCTCGAATAGGTCTATCACGAATATGTTTTCCTCATCACCTATCTGGACTAATCTGATTTTTTCCCCTGTTGTTTCCGTATCGAGAAATAGGTAAGGAGATTTTTTTAATGTAGATATAACCTTCGGTAGAGAGTGTTTATCTATTACATACTCGTATTCCATCAGTAGTAAATATCTTTCTCCTTCCTGAACTTATCCACAAGCAGGTATCCCACCAAAAATCCTCCGATGTGGGCGTACCATGCTACCCCTCCCATACCCATCAGTGGAAGGGAGATAATGCCGTTAACAACCTGAATTAAAAACCAAAAACCTATAAATATGGCTGCGGGAAGCTCCATGAAAGTAAAGAATATGAATATGGGAATGAGGGCAAGGACTCTTGCATGGGGGAACATTCTGAGGTATGCTCCGAGTACTCCGCTCACCGCACCGCTTGCACCTACCATGGGAACGTTTCCACCTCCGAAGATTAAGCTCATAAAGGTCTGGGTGAATGCGGCTCCTAAACCGCACAGAACATAAAAGGCTAAGTACCTTGCCCTACCGAGTTTGTCCTCCACGTTGTCCCCGAAAATCCACAAAAACCACATATTGCCTATTATGTGTAGCCACCCTCCGTGGAGGAACATGTGGGTTATCAGGGTGTAGGGCTTGTCAAACAGCTCCACAGGAACGAGACCGAAGTTCCTTATGAATATCTCGAAGGCTGAAACTGCACCTCTTAGGGTTAAAACAACGGAGTCCATCAAACGCCATTCGTATAGCCACACGACTACGCAAATCGCTATTATGGTTATGTTTACAATCGGAGCGCTTCTCGAAGGATTGACGTCCTTTATAGGTATCATGCTCTAAAGCCCTGTAGATATTCTAATACAACGCTTTATACTCCAAGGGGGTTTTAGGGTAAGATAATAAACACAATAAACAGGAGGTTACCTTATGGGAATCCTTGAGGGAAAAAAGGCGCTTATCACAGGGGTTGCGAACGACAGAAGTATAGCTTACGGAATAGCAAAATCCTTTCACAGGGAAGGTGCAGAGCTTATGTTTACCTATCCCAACGATAAGATTAAAAAGCGTCTTGAAGAGATAGCCAAGGACTTCGGCTCTAACTTGACAACCAAGCTCGACGTGTCCGAGGAGGAGGACATAGCCTCCTTGGGAGAGTTCATATCAAAGAACTGGGGAGGTGTCGATATAGTAATTCACTCGATAGCCTTTGCACCTAAGGAGGAGTTTAAGAAGGGCGTTATAGATACTACCAGAGAGGGCTTTAAGGCTGCCATGGACATATCCGTTTACTCCCTCATATCTCTCACGAGGGCATTAGTTCCCCTCATGGAAGGTAGGAACGGCTCTTTCTTGACGCTCTCTTACTACGGTGCGGAGAAGGTAGTTCCCCACTACAACGTAATGGGCATAGCCAAGGCTGCCCTCGAGTGTACAGTTAGGTACCTCGCTTACGACATAGCTAAGGAGGGACACAGGATAAACGCTATATCAGCGGGACCCGTTAAAACCTTAGCTGCTTTCAGCATAACCGGTTTTCACCTTCTTATGGAACACACCTCAAAGGTAAATCCCTTTGGCAAGCCCATAACCATAGAGGGTGTAGGGGATACGGCGGCTTTTCTGTGTAGCGACTGGGCAAGGGAAATCACGGGCGAGGTCATCCACGTGGACAACGGGTACCACATAATGGGTGTCTTCGGAAAGGAGGAGGAAGCTAAGAAGTGACGGCGTTAAAGCCCACAAACGTTCCCCTTACCGCCAAGGAGTTTACAGAAGAGCGTTGCGGTGTCTGTTTCGGTTGCGGTTGTTACTGTGGCTACATAGCTTACTTTAAAGAGGGAAAGCTTATAGACCTTTACGGGCATCCCCACGACATCAACGGTGTGGGTAGCTTTTGCACAAAAGGGCTAACTTACATACAGCAGTTGAGGGAGAACCCTTTAAGGTTAAACGAGCCTTATCTAATTAAGGAAGGCTCTCCGCAGAAGACGGATGCAGATGAAATTCTTAGGGAGCTTAGGGAGTTTAAAGCTGGGAAGACGGGGATATTTTTAGACAGGCATACAGACCTGCACGACTACAAGGCTGCAATAGCGTTCACAGACAACGTTTACTCGGACTCTGTATACCTTCCCTTTAAAGCCTCCAGCCTAAGACCGCAGGAGTGGGCGGAGCAGAGGTTAATCTTAGCTTTGGAGTTTGAACCCGAGTTCTCTGAGGTTATGAGCGCAAGGTGGGTTATAGATGCTATCGAGAAGGGGGCTTACCTCGTTAGCGTGTCCTCAAGGTACTCGACCCTTTCCTCAAAGGCAAAAGAGTCCCTGCTTCTGAATCCCTACAAGGTGGCGAAGTTCTTGAACGACATGGCTCTTCAATCCGAGGGTAGAACCGTGATTTCCGAGTTCGAAGGCTTGATAACCCGCCTGCTCAAGGGTTTTTCCACTTTGAAGGAGAGCGTTATTATCGTGGGTGAGACCCTACTGAGAACTCCTTACAGGGACGCCGTGCTGAAAAGCCTCCAAAAGATAGTTAAGTCTCTGGGTATTAACTACTCGATAGTTGGAAACATATCTCCCTTACCTGTTAAGGGTCTCGGAGAGTTTATTGAGGAAGCTAAATCCTTAGAGTTTCTCATAACTACGGGTAATCCCTTCAGGTACATGAGCGATGAGGGTATTGGAGAGCTAAAAGGTGTTAAAAAACTCGCCCTTTCTTACTTTCCCAACATAACCGTCCTGAACTCCGATTTAGTTTTACCTGCAA
>WFYI01000108.1 GCA_015490155.1 Aquificaceae bacterium
CCAAATTAGATTATCGCTATATTTTAATACTCAGACTATTACTTTTTATTAATACTTAGATAAATTATTATTATAAAACTCGGTGATTTATTTAACTAAGTTATTCTAAACGCAGGAGGTGGGGCATGAGGAAGTTTCTGTGGTTAATACTCGTTACAGTGTCCTTTGGTTTTTCAGACGCATTTATTGACAACATGTTCAAAAAGCTTGAGGAAAAAGGTGCAGGCGCCTGGTGGTGGGATGACAAGTGGTGGAAAGAAGGGTACATAGAGCCTCCCAGGAATTACAAGGTCAGCGTTAAGTGGACTACGGTGAAAAACGGCGACGTGGAAATTCCCGTCATGGTTGCGAGACCTACGGATAAGGGTAAGTTTCCGGGGGTTCTGTTCCTGCACGGAAGAAGGGGTTTGGACGAGCTGTTCCAGCTTCACGTTAAAAGGCTCGCCGCAAGGGGCTTTGTAGTTGTTGCACCAGACCTTTATACCGGAAGATTCATACCCAGATTTCCCATAGAACACGACCCGGTGGTTGAGGACGACGCAGAAAAGGCTCTGGATTACCTGCTTTCAAGGAAAGATATAACCTCCAAGAAGGTGTGCGTTTATGGACTCACCAGGGGTGGATATTACTCTCTAAGGCTGTTGGTAGCGAAGAACAGACAGGTGAAAGATATAGCCTGCTTTGTGGGATACTACCCTCACATGCAGAACCCCAACGCACCGGAGCCTATGCAGGTTTACAGATACGCACCGGAGGTAGAAAAATTAAAGATTCCCGTAAGGATATTCGTAGGTAAAGAGGAGCAGTATCAGAGACTCAGACCCGCTCTCATGGCCGTGGACTACCTGCAGAGCAAGGGAATAGATGCAAAGGTAGTCCTTTACCCGGGCGTGGGACGGGGTTTTGACTTTAGAAACGGCAACACCAGAACCTTTGCCGACGACCTTGCCGCCAAGGACGCAATCCAGAGGGCTGCCAAGTTTATAAGGAAGGTCTTAGGGGCAGAGTAGCTTTAGAAAGTTTACGGTGAAGCTCTTCTAAACGACTGAGGGCTGTCTCTTCATCTTCGGCATCTACTATATACTCCGCTCTGCCTTGAAGCTTGTATCTTTTATCGTAATACTCCTCTACAAGAAGCCTGACGGCTTCTTTTTCCTTCCCCTCCTCTATAAGCTCCCTAAGGAGTCTGAACCTCTCATCTCCCAGATACTTCTTTATCTTTACCAAAGAGCTTATACACTCCTGCCTCCAACCCTCTCCGGCGGTGTATTCTCCGAGAATCAGCTCCACCCTCTTATCTAAGCTTGCGGTAATCTCCACCAAAACCCCTTCAAGTTTTCTTTTCCAGAAGGCTTCCGGTATGTGGACGTTGCCTATCCACTTGCTCTCGTCTTCAATGAATACGACCTCTCCTTCGTATCTTCTTAGGCTCTCGTAAAGCAGGGAGTCAAACATCTTTTGGGACACCCTTTCCCTTATACCCACGCTGCCGAAGACAGAACCCCTATCCTTTGCCAGCTCCTCTAAATCTATGACCGGATAGCCTCTGTCCTTCAGCCTTCTAAGAAGCCTCGTCTTGCCGACACCGGTTCTGCCGGTAAGGACTATAAAACTAACGCTTTCAAGGAGCCTTCCCATGTCCCTCAGGATAAACTGCCTGTATGCCCTATATCCCCCTTCCAGTCTGAGAAGTTCCAAACCCATGTTTGCCATAGCCTCGCACATTCCCCTGCTTCGCATACCCCCGCGCCAGCAGTAAACGACTACTTTTTTGTATTTATCTTTGAGTTCTTTAAACCTCTCGTAAAACTCCTCCAGCCTCTTGGAAGCCAGTTGGTAGCCCAAGCGCTTTGCCTCGTCCTCTCCTTTATTTCTGTAAACGTAGCCTATGAGCTTTTTCTCTTCGTCTTGAAAGAGGGGAACGTTCACCGCGCCGGGAATGTGAAACTCCCTATACTCGTGGGGACTTCTTACATCCACAAATACGGCGTCCTCTAAAGCTAAAGCCTCTTTAACTCCAATATCCCTGTATCTCACGACTTGAAAGAGTATAGTTCACAATTTCTGAAAATCCCTAACGAGATAATAGATTAAGAGCTTGAGGTGAAGATGGCAAGCGGAGGCAAGCTTACTTTGTGGTAGGAGTCTCACGATTGAGCCGGATACTCAACCCGCCCACGGTAGGGAGGAAAAAGGCAAGCACGAGGTCATTCATTTTTTATACCTCTCTTAACAAAAGAGAGTTATCTAAAGTTTTGCATTTGGAACTTTCATACACCCTAACCCTTGAGTGTTAAGCACTAAGGTCGTGCGAAACTTTAGTTAGTTAAACCCAGCTTTCTACTTTGAGACCTTCTATCCTTTTGAACTCTTTCAAGTTGTTCGTTACGAGAACAGCATTCAGGGATATAGCGTGGGCGGCAATCTGCAAATCATACGCTCCTATCGTTATTCCCTTACTCTCAAGCTCCGCCCTCAGTTTTCCGTATTCAACAGCAGCGTTGAAATCGTAGTCGTAAATCTCAAAGTAGTCCACAAAACTCTTAACAAGCTTCACAAGCCTCCGGCTCCCCCTCTTGTAGGCTCCGTAGAAAAGCTCTGAGACAACCACAGAAGACAAGCCTATGGTGTGTTCCTTTTCTACTTCTTCAAGTTTCTCTTTTATAGATTCTGGTCTGTTCCTTATTATGTAACTGCACGTGTCTGTATCCAGCATGTAGAGCATTTAGAGGCTCTACCTCTCCTGCGACGCAGGCTGATTCCTTTCTATCATAAAGTCGCTCGCTTCCGGCACTTCCTCAAGTTCTTTATACAGCCTGTCCCACTTGCTTTCCTTCGGGATTATAACTATTGCGTTGTCCTCTTTCTTTAAGTAAACCTCGCCTTCCTTCAACCCAAAGTCTTTAGGCACCCTCACGGCTATTGAGTTACCGCTCCTGAAGACCTTTGCCGTTTTCATACTCACACCTCCGTATATACATAAAAGTATATACATATTTGCCCTAGTGCAAGGACTGCAACGATACGCCCTTTCTGTCTTTGATTGCTTTAAACCTTGTGTTTAAAATTACTTTTAATACCAAACTAAACTTTTGCATAACGTGAGCCACCTCCTATAAAGTTTTGGAGCACAAGCCCAAAAAGCCTATCTTTTCAAAAAAAGAAAGAAGCTCCAAACATTGTCATAAAGTTAACTTCGCGGTGTAATCAAAAAGCCACGGAACTCAAGACCTGCCTGTAGCCCATGCGCATGCACATTATTCCGCCCAAGAGGGAAACAAAGAGTATGGCAAAGAGCATTATCATCTGAAACAGAACTGCCTCCAAAGGCTCGGCACCGGCTATAAGCATTCCTACCGCAACACCCGGTATGTGAACTATGCCCGCGGACTTGAGAAAGTTAAGCTTGGGTATCATGGCCGCCCGAACGCTGTCTCTGATTGCATCCGCCATAGCTTCACGCAGAGTTGCACCCAAAGCAACCTTAGCCTCTATCTCCTCCCTCCTGTTTCTGACCTCCGCAGAGAACCTGTCCATGGCTATAGTTATGGCATTTAGGGAGTTGCCTATAACGAGTCCGCCAAAGGGTATAACTTGATTGGGAACTGCTTGAAGCGTTCCGCTCAATATCAAG
>WFYI01000109.1 GCA_015490155.1 Aquificaceae bacterium
TCCCAGAATCTTTCTAACGTGTAGCTTCAGCTCGTCTATAAGGTTATCAGAAGGCTCATGTCCTTTCTTTAGAACCACGAAAGCCTTTATAGACTCACCCTTTACCTCGTGGGGCTTACCTATCACCGCCGCCTCCGCCACAGCCGGGTGGTCAACGAGGGCGCTCTCCACCTCCATAGTTCCTATCCTGTGTCCGGCGACGTTTATAACGTCGTCAGCCCTTCCGAGGATCATCACGTAGCCCTCTTCATCGTAGGAGGCGAGGTCTCCCGCAAAATATACGCCCTGTATGGTGTTCCAGTACTTCTCGTACCTCTCAGGCTCGCCCCAGCAGGTTCTCAGCATAGAGGGCCAGGGAGTTTTTATCACGAGGAAGCCTACAGTATCGGGAGGTAGCTTGTTTCCGTCCTTGTCCACTATGTCCACCTCCACGGAGAACATAGGTTTACCCGCCTTCCCCGGCTTTGCGGGATAAGAGGGAACCGTGGTTATCATGTGCGCTCCCGTTTCGGTCTGCCACCAGGTATCTACTATCACACACTTACCCCTACCTATGTTCTTGTAGTACCAGTGCCAAGCCTCCGGATTTATAGGCTCTCCCACAGAGCCGAGTATCTTCAGAGAGGAAAGGTCGTACTTGGCGGGCCACTCCTCCCCGAACTTCATAAACATCCTTATTGCCGTGGGGGCGGTGTAGAACACATTTACCCTGTATTTCTCAACGTAGCTCCACCACCTACCGGGGTCTGGGTAGTCGGGGGCACCCTCAGTTATAACTGAGGTTACGCCGTTTGCAAGTATTCCATAGACTATGTAAGAGTGTCCCGTAATCCAGCCTATATCTGCTGTACACCAGTGTATATCGTCCTCGTGTAGGTCAAAGACCACCTTTGAGGTGAAGTAGGTTTGAACCATATAACCTCCGGTGGTGTGCAAAACTCCCTTGGGTTTTCCCGTAGTTCCGGAGGTGTAAAGTATAAAAAGAGGGTCTTCAGCGTCCATTACCTCGGGTTCACACTCGGGAGAGTTGCTATTTACGAGGTCGTAGAACTCAACAAACAGGTTATTGTCATCGCTGAGGGTATCCTTGTCCCTGTCCCACACGACTACCTTTTCTACGAAGTCAAGCCCGTCTATCGCGTTCTCTACCGTGGGTAGAAGCTCAACCCTCTTGCCCCTTCTCTTGGTGTAGCTCGCGGTAATTACCACCTTTGCCTTTGCGTCCTCTATCCTCGTTCTCAATGCACCCTCGGAAAACCCGGCAAATACGACGCTGTGTATGGCACCGATTCTCGCACAGGCGAGCATGGAAGCTATACCCTCTATCGTGGTGGGCATGTATATGGAGACCCTGTCTCCCTTCTTAACCCCCAGGGACTTAAGCCCGTTTGCGAGCCTGTTCACAAGCTCAAGGAGTTCTCCGTAAGTAACCTTCTTCTCGTTGTTGTCCTCGTCTACAAAAATGTAAGCCACCTTGTTTCTTTTCCCGTTTTTCACATTTCTGTCTAAGCAGTTGTAGGTTATGTTCGTTTTGGCTCCCACGAACCACTTGGCGTAAGGGTAGTTCCACTCAAGAACCTTATCCCACTTCTCAAACCACTCTAGCTCTTCGGCGACCTTAGCCCAGAAAGCCTCTCTATCCTCAACGGACTCCTTGTATAGAGATTCGTAGTCCTTTATCCAAGCTCTCTCCACAACATCCTTGGAAGGCTCGTACTTCTCCTGAACCTTTAAAAGCACTTCGAGCTTTTCCTTCTCCGCCATTTTCCTACCTCCACAGGTTTTGATTTAAATTTTACACCTTAAGGTTTTAAAATACAAAAACTTTCTAAAAAATTAAGGATATGCTTATTTTCTTATATGTATTTAGCCATGAATTTTATAGATTTTAATAAAACATCGTTTTATTTTTAAGTTTCTTCTTGACTTACTCATGCATGTTTGGTAATTTTTTGTTTAAATTTCTCAAAAGGAGGTGGGAAAATGCTGGGAAACTCCGTTTCCACCAAAATTTTTAAGGGAGGTGCAAGCCATGGATAAGGAGAAGCTTGAGGCTTACCATGTGGAAAACGTCCGTATAATTACCATATTACTGGTAATTTGGGCGGTTGTTTCTTACGGAGGAGTGCTAATTGCTAAACCCTTAAGCAGTATATCCTTTTTAGGATTTCCACTTCACTACTGGGTATCTGCTCAGCTTTCTGTAATAACCTTCGTGGTGGAGATTTTCGTCTACGCCAGCCTAATGAACAAGCTCGATAAAAAGTACGGAGTGGAGGAGTGAGCCATGGAGATAATGGGATACGTAATAGTATTCGGAATAGTTATAGTCTTTATGGCTATAGCCCTGTACAACAGGGCAACCGCGGCTGAGGAGTTTTACGTCGCAGGTAGGAGGATTCCTGCCTTCTGGAACGGTATGGCTGTTGCCGCGGACTGGATGAGTGCCGCCTCATTCATCTCGATGGCGGGTGCGCTGTACGCTCTTGGATACGACGGGCTTGCCTACATAATGGGTTGGACGGGAGGATACGTTCTCCTCGCGCTGCTCATAGCCCCGTACCTGAGAAAGTTCGGAAAGTTCACCGTTCCCGACTTCATAGCGGAAAGGTACGAGAGTAACTTCGCAAGGTTGGTCGCTTTGATAACTGCGATAATCATAAGCTTCACCTACATGGTGGGTCAGGTTGCTGGTGTCGGTATCATAATGGGAAGGCTCTTCGGAGTCTCCTTCGAGATAGGTATAGCCATAGGAATGATAATAATTATAGCCACCACGGTCATAGGTGGTATGAAGTCCATAACTTGGACTCAGGTTGCACAGTACATAGTTCTCATAACAGCCTACCTACTCCCCGTCTCAATACTCGCAGTTCAGTGGTTCGGAATACCACTGCCCCAGTTCCTTTACGGACAGGTTCTCCAGAACATAGTTGAGTTAGAGACACAGCACAACGTAAGCCCCCACTACGTGGAACCCTTTGCCAAGTTCAACATGATACAGTTTCTTTCTCTCATGTTCGTTCTAATGGCCGGAACCGCAGCTCTGCCTCACGTCCTCATGAGGTTCTTCACTACACCCTCGGTTAAAGATGCAAGGAAGAGCGCAGGTTGGGCGCTGTTCTTCATAGCCATACTCTACCTTACTGCCCCGGCTTACGCAGCATTCTCAAGATACGTTATGCTCAAGGATGTCGTGGGCAAACCTATAGACCAGCTACCCGCTTGGGCGCAGAAGTGGGCGGAAACCGGACTCTTCAAGGTTATAGACAAGAACGGAGACGGGATAATCCAATGGGCTGAGCTTAACATACACAGGGACATAGTGGTTCTCGCAACACCCGAGATAGCGGGACTTATAGCCCTCGTGGGATACTTCGTTATGGCAGGTGGTCTTGCGGCTGCTCTCTCAACCGCAGATGGACTGCTTCTCGTTATAGCCGCGGCTATATCCAACGACCTCTACGCTAAGATGATAGACCCCAACGCACCCGAGAAAAAGGTCGTTATGCTCGGTAAGATAGCGGTAGCTGTAGCCGGAGTGATAGGGGGCTTTATAGCCGCTCAGAAGATAGCCTTCATAGTTCAGATAGTTGCGTGGGCGTTCTCTTTGGCAACCGCGTCCTTCTTCCCTGCGTTGATACTGGGAGTGTTCTGGAAGAGAGCTAACAAAACCGGTGCGGTTACGGGACTCGTAGTTGGATTGGTAATCACTATTCTATATATATACTTAAATAAGTATCAGGGAGTATCCATACTCGGTATACAGCACACCGCTTCAGGAATATTCGGCTTCATAGCCAACCTCATAGTTACCGTTATAGTTTCTAAGATGACCTCTCCGCCCTCCGAGAAGATACAGAAACTTGTTGAGGATATCAGGTATCCGAAAAAAATTCATGAGGTATGATTCAAGATGTTAAGCTCTTTTTAAAAGAGCATTATCCCTTTTCGGAGCTTCCGGAGTCCGCTCTGGAAGCTCTCTCCTTTCACATAACCATAAGATTCCTACCAAGTGGAGAGGTAATATTTACAGAAGGCGATAAACCCCTACAGAATCTCTACATAGTTCGTAAAGGACTCGTTAGCCTACATGTGGACGGCAAAGAGATAGACTTACTCCGTGAAGGAGACTGCTTCGGTTACCCTTCACTTATATCCAACGAACCACCTTCCTCGACTGCCCGCGTTGAGGAGGACGCGATACTCTATCTTTTACCAAAGGACATATTTTTAAAATTAATAGAAAAGTACGAGGACTTTGAAAACTTTTTTACCAAAAACCTTGCAAAGAAACTGAGTGCTACCACGAAAATACTCAGGCTTTCCCCTGAAGCTACACCTCTGGAAAGGTTCTTCACCTTAAAGGTAAAAGATTTTAGGGTTCGTAGCGTTCCCTTAATGCCACTGAACGCAAGCGTGTTGGAGGTGTCCCGTATATTTAAAGATAAAAATGTCTCCTGCGTGTTCGTTGGAAGGGAGAATGCCCAGGGAATAGTCACGGAGAGGGACATAATAAAAAAGGTGATAGCCGAGGCTAAAAGCCCTCAAGAGACCCCTGTTGGAGACATAGCCACATCCCCGGTTATATCCGTGGATACCGAAGATTTTATCTTTGAAGCTATGATTCAAATGGCAAAGCACAACCTAAGAAGGATAGGTGTCGTAGAGGGCAACAAGGTAATAGGTGTACTCGAGGACAGGGACATAGTAGCTTACGAGAGTAAAAACCTAATAGTGATAATAAAAGAAATAGAAAAAGCCCAAACCTTAGAGGAACTCAGGTACATATACTCCATATACGAAGAAACCGTGCTTCAGCTATTCCAGAGCGGTGTCAAAGTAGGATACATAAGCAGGCTCATATCGGAGATAAACGACAAGATAATGTCAAAAGCTGTTTTCTTAACAATCAGGGAGATAGGGGAAGAGCCTCCCGTAAACTTCAGCGTTATGGTCTTAGGAAGCGAGGGAAGAAGGGAGCAAACCCTAAAAACAGACCAGGACAACGCCCTCATATACGAAGACATGCCCATGCTGGACGTGAACCTTGAGGACTACTTTTCCGAGTTCGGAGAAACCTACACGCGGATACTTCTGGACATAGGCTTCCCGCCCTGCCCCGGAAACGTGATGGTGAGCAACCCCGAATGGAGGCACAGCCTAACGGAGTGGTTAAAAATCGTTGAAAGATGGATTAGTACACCCGAACCCGAGAACACCCTTCGGGTGGGGATATTCTTTGACTTCAGAAACGCCTTCGGGGACGAGAGCCTAATTACGAAGCTAAAGGAGAAAGTTTTAAGTCTTGCACGGGAAAACGAGCTATTTGTCGGTTACATGATACTCGACGCAATAAGGTTCAAACCCCCTTTGGGACTCTTCAGAAGCTTCCTTTTAGAGAAGAAGGGAGAACACAAAGGAGAGCTTGACCTCAAAAAAGGCGGTATATTCCCAATAACGCAGGGAACGAGGGCGCTGGCACTCAAAGGACAGGTAAAGGAGACGGGAACCTTGGAGAGGATAGACAGGTTGGTTGAGCTTTCCCTCATGCCTCGGGACATAGCTCAGGACGTAAAGGAGGCTTTTAACTTTCTCCAACAGATAAGGCTCAAAAATCAGGTGGAAAAACTTAAGCAGGGAAAACAACCGGATAACTACGTGAACCCCGAGAAGCTGAGCAAGTTAGAAAGAGATTTACTCAAAGACTCCTTCAAGATAGTTGAAGAATTCCAGTCTTTTCTCGATAGGAGATACGCAACCTACATACCCAGATGAACCTATTTTTACAACTAAGGAAGAAACTTATCTTAAATAAGTATAAAAACTCACCTGCCTTCGGCAGGTATTATAAAGAAGTAAACTTAAATACGCCCATATCCGAGACCACCTTCGTCGTGTTTGATACGGAAACCTCCGGCTTGAACCCCAAAAAAGCACAGCTATTGTCCCTCGGAGCCATGAAAATCGAAGCACTTTCCGTAGACTGCGGAAGCGTATTTCACAGGTTTGTCCTACCGCACGCTCCCATAAACCCTTCTTCCGTTGAGGTTCACGGACTTAGCCCAGCAGAACTGCAAAAAAAAGGGGAACCCGCAGATGAGGTTATAAAGGACTTCTTGGACTACGCCAAAGGTACAGTCCTCGTGGGATTTTACACGAGCTTTGACCTACGGGTTGTAAGCAGATACGCCTTAGAGCTTTTTGGAATACCCCTCCTCAATTACTACCTTGACGCCTTTGAGCTTTACAGACGCAGATACCACGTATCAAAAAGCCTTGACGATGTAGCCCGGGAGCTGGATATACCCCTAACCGCAAGGCACTCCGCCCTTGACGACTCTTACATAACAGCCCTCGTGTTTCTCAAGCTCGTTTACAACCGCAAAAGCGAACCCCTTAAACACCTACCCCTTCACTTTGCCTGATTAACCCAGAAACACCTTAAACAAGCTCACAATCAAAGCCGCAATAGCCCAGAGCTGACCTACCCAAAATGCAAAGAGCCACTTTATATTTTTGCTCGTGGCACTCTGTATCAACTCCACGAGCCTGATTTCCATCTCCTTCATATCTTTTCTCACAGCCTCAATCTCTTTGGTGAGTTTAAGCTCAATTTCCTTCATATCTTTTCTCGTATTTTCTATCTCTTGAGTAAGCCTAAGTTCAATTTCCTTCATCTCCTTCCTCGTATTCTCAATCTCCTGAGTAAGTTTCAGTTCAATCTCTTTTATCTCCTTTCTCGTATTCTCGATTTCCTGAGTGAGCCTCAACTCAACCTCTTTCATTTCTTTTCTCGTGCTTTCAACTTCCTGAGTGAGTTTAAGCTCAACTTCCTTCATATCTTTTCTCGTATTTTCAATCTCTTGATTAAGTCTCAGTTCAAGTTCCTTAATCTCTTTCCTGACGGACTCAATCTCCTTCAAAAGCCTGAGTTCCGTTTCCGATAGGTCTGTTTTTGTGGGAAGGTCAAGAATTTGGGGATACCTCTTCTCCAGTTCCTCAAACGCCTCTGCCAAAACCTTTGCCTTTTCTTCACCGTACTCCCTGAAAGCCTCGTAAATCTTTATTGCGTATCCCACAGTAAAGATAATATAATACAAGCCCCATGCCTTACAGCTACCCGGAGCAGATAAGCACAATTCTAAGAGCCATACTTGACGTAAATCCCTATTCCCTGCTCGACGTGGGCTGTGGGCTGGGAGTTTACGGCTTCCTTTCAAGGATACATCTTGAGCAGGATAACCTCTTTGACGAGAACTTTGACGTAGCCCGTAATCCCAACTGGAAAAGGAGAATAGACTGCATAGAGGGCTTTCCCAGATATATAAAGTGCTGGCACGAGTGGGCTTACGACAACATATATGTAGGAAACGCCGTGGAAGTTCTTGACAGGCTCTTGCAGACCGGCAAAAGCTATGACATGTCTATATGTATAGATGTAATAGAACACTTCACAAAGGAAGAGGGCTACGAGCTTTTAGCCAAGCTTGAGAAGGTTTCCAAAAGCGTCCTGATTAGCACACCCAAGGAGTTCTTTGAGCAATACATAGAACAAAATCCCCTTGAAGACCACAAATCCCACTGGACGGAAGAAGACTTCACCAATCGTGGCTACCGAATAATCCAACACCCTTTATCTTTGATAGCTTTACTTGACAGAAGTTAAACCGGTTGCGTTATTTCTGCAGAGAGGATAACTTATTTAAGAACAGGTAAGCTCTAAAGGGAGACATAAAATGATAGAAAGAGCAAAGGGCATAGTAAGAAAAGTTACCCTTGAGGTAATTTATGAGGTGGTTGAGGAAAGGACAAAGGGAATAATGGAGCTAATAAAAGAAATTAAGGACAGACAAGAACAGGATTTTAGGTACTTGAACCAGAGAATAGATTTGCTAAGACAGGAGGTCAAGGAAGAGATAAACCAGCTAAGGCAAGAGATGGGACAATTGAAGCAGGAAGTGAAGGAAGATATGAACATGTTCAGACAGGAAGTGAAGGAAGATATGAACATGTTCAGACAGGAAGTGAAGGAAGATATGAACATGTTCAGACAGGAAGTGAAGGAAGATATGAATATGTTCAGACAGGAAGTGAAGGAAGAAATAAATCAGCTGAGGCAAGAGATGGGGCAGTTTAAGCAAGAAGTAAAGGTAGACATGGGACGCTTCAAACAAGAGGTTGGAAAAGACATAGAACAGCTCAACCGACAGCTGAACAGTTTGAAGGAGGAAATAAAAAAGACCAACGACAGGATAGACTTTGTCAGTCAAGGGTTAAACCAAAGAATGGACACGGTTATCCAGATGCTCTCGGA
>WFYI01000110.1 GCA_015490155.1 Aquificaceae bacterium
ACGAGAGCCTGAACCTTTGAGTTTTTGATTTCCTCTTCGACGGCTTTTAGGTCTTCTTCTTTGATATTTTCCTCTTTTCTGTCTTCAATTAGCACGATTGCCATGCCATCTTTGACCATGTAGGGACCGAATATCCTTTTTTTGCCGAACACAAGCTCTACAATGTCTTTTTCTTCCATAACTACGAAGGAGATTATCTGTTCAAGGGGTGTGTTATCAAAGGATATGCTTTTTGCCTTGGGAGTTTTGCCCTTTGACAGCTCCTTCTTGACTTTCTCTGCGTACTCGGAGAGTTTTTCCTTTTTCTTTAAAGATATAAGTATGTCGCTTATCTCCCGTTTGACCTCTTCCAATTGCTTCTGGCGGGGTTTTAGGGTTTTATAAAACTGGATAACGTAGTAGGTATTTCCCACCTTTACTATGGAGATTCTGTCCTCTTCCGAGAGGGCTTTAAGAGAGCTTTCAACCGCTTTGGGTAATTTTTCACTAAGTTTGCCCTGAGATAGGAAGATTTCCCTAAAGCCTCCTTCCTCTTTACCGGATTTCAAGTCGTTGTAGAGTTTGTGAGCTTTCTTCTTGTCTTCGATTTCCCAAACTCTGAAGAGCTTTTTTTGAAGGGTCATGAACCTGCTTTTGTTTTTTTCGTAATACTCTTTAATCTCCTTTTCCGAGGGTTTGTAGCTTAGCTTTACGTCTTGCGGAGTAACTATCACCAACTTGCCCTTTACCTTTACGGACTTCAGCTTTTTATCTACCTCAAGCTCCTTGTCAGTTAAGTAAGCTCCGTAGCCTACGAAGTTCACGAACTTGTTTACCGTTAAGGATTTCTTGACATCTTCCTCGTACTCAACCGGTGTAAGGTTCATCCTGTCAAGAAGCTCTACATACCTGTTGTAATCAAACTTCCCGTTTACTTTAAATATCTCTTGGTTCAGTATTTCTTCGGAAACCTCTCTGTCCGAAACTATTATTCCCAGCTCCTTTGCCTTCAGGTAGACAAGCTCTCTGTTTACCATCAAGGAGATTATTTGCCTCTTTATAAAGGGAGCTGCCTCCTTGTTGTTAAGGAGGTCGGAGTACTTTAAAAGCTCCTTTCTGAACTCTCTGGGCGTTATACAGGAATCTTCTACCTTTGCCACGCACCTTTGGTCTCCGAACATCTGCCTTATGTCCTGAACGGAAAACATCCAGAATAGAAAAGAAATTGAGGCTATGGCGATTATCCCCGCCGCTATTCCCTTGTGCTTTTGTATTAAACCGTACATTTCTTTATCCTTTATGGCGGCGGGAGGAGTCGAACCTCCGACCTGGGACTTATGAGATCCCCGCTCTAACCACCTGAGCTACGCCGCCGCAACAAGCTAAAAATTATACTACCTACCGAAGGTCGAGAGCTTAATATCCGTTATGAAACTGTAATCTCCTTTCTCTATGTCGTCCGCAAAGAGGGTAAATATGAGCTTGCCCTTGAGCATGCCGAGGGCTACGCTGTCCGCTTGAACGGTTCCCCACCTTCTACCGTCAACGAACACGGATACTGTACTTCCCTTTTTCATGATACCTACGGTGTGAACCTTTCCGTTGGCATCTATCCGCGGTAAGGGTTTGTCCTGAAAGCTAAGCTCACCGCCTTGGTTGTAGAAGAGCTTGAGTATCGAGCCGGGCTTTCCTACGAATAGTGTCATCTTTTCGGTATACCCGGTTTTGCCTCTGAGATAGACCTTAAACTCAAGCGACCAATCGGAGGAAGGTTTGAACCCTGCCACATCTTTTTCAAATACCAACTCTCCCCTTATGGAGGCAAGCCACTTCTTGCCGTTGAACTCTATACACTCTCCCGTTCCCCTGACTATGTTCACCGAGGAGGGAACTACATCGCAGGAGGAGAAGTTTTCCTCCCACAGGACTTTATCTCCGTGCCTGAAGGTTGCAGAAGCGCGCCTTATTCCGCCTTCCGCCACAGGTGTCTCCGCGGCAGGTCTCTTAATCACTGGTTCAGGTTCCTGAGAGACCGGTTGGGTCGGGGGTGCGGGTGTTGTAGGTGTGGTTACCGCGTAGGGTCTGACTTCGTTCACTATCAGAGTAACCGCTCTCGCTATCAGGTCTCTGGTAGCTTCCTCAAGGGGGGTGTTCTTAAACGCCTCAAACCAACCGCCGGCTATTGTGCTTCCCAAAAGCCCTCCTGCCCCGAGTCCGAACTTCCACCTCTCGGATTTTCCCTCCACCGTCTTCGCCGAGAGTATCTCGGCGTCCCTCACTCTGACTATCCTCAAGTCCAGCCCTATGTGAGCTTTGTTCTTTCCGGCTTTTATACCCAAGCCTCCTATCGGGAGGGGTATGACAACTCCGCCTCCTCCCATTCCTGAAGCGTTAAGCTCGAGGGCTGTAACCGAACCTATTATCAGGAAGTCCGCACCTTTAAGGGTCTGCTTGGGCTGAATGCCCAACATCTTCAACTCTTCTTGAATCTCCTGCAAAGCCTCCCTTTCAAGTACCTTAAAACAGCCCGTCTGGGCGAGAGCTGTAACGAGCATGTCTGCAAGCCCATCTCCGAGAGCCTGTGGCGAAAGCTGTATGTAGGTATTTCCGAAAACGAGCCTTCCTCCCTGACAGGCGGCGGCTTTACACTTAAAGCTCCTTGCAACTACGGTTCCCAAGGGCTTACTACACTTGGGAAGCTCTAACTTTCTCTCTTTAATATCCTTTGCGTACTCTCCGGAGGTAGTAGGTGTTTCGGGACCTGCGCTTTCCTCTTCGTCTTCAAACTGCGAAAAGGCAAACCCTATTATAAGTACCAAGCTAAAGAATACGCTCCAAAATCTTTTCATCTCGTACCTCCCGTAAAAACTCCTTTATTAATTTAAAATTATAAATTGGTATGCGTTAGAATGCTTTTAGCTTAAAGGAGGAAGCATGGAGTTTTTTTTCTTTTTAGATGTTTACGCGGACAGGTACCTCGTGGATTACTACATACTTACCTTTAAGCTCAGGGATACTACCTCAGTGGGCATATACAGCTGGGAAAGAAGGGGATACATAAACGAGGTCAAGAACTGGGAAAACTTTGTGAAAAACGCCTACGATGTGGTTCTCTACGAACTCGGAGACGAGATAGAGCGTTTCAAAGATGTGGAAACCGGTTTAAGGGAGGGATACAGGATAGCTTACAGGGAGGCTTCCAGAAGGGGAGGAAGGGAGATAGTTCCCGCCATGGGCCCCGGCAATCCGCCCATAGAGGTTATAAAGAGGGTTTTCCCCGAGGAGTTCGAGCTTGATAAATTCCCCAGAGACCTCGACAGTTTCCTCGAAAACATAGTTAAAGAAACACCGAACGAAGTTTCGAAAAGAGGTAAAGAGGATGACGGAATTCCTTTCTGAGGTTCTGGAAGAGCTAACTCCCAAGAGGATAGTGGAGGAGTTAGACAAGTACGTAATAGGGCAGGACGAGGCTAAAAAGGCAGTTGCCATAGCCCTAAGGAACAGGTGGAGGAGGCAGAGACTTCCCGAGTACATAAGGGACGAAGTGGCTCCCAAGAACATACTCATGATAGGACCTACCGGTGTAGGAAAGACCGAGATAGCGAGAAGGCTCGCAAGCCTCATAAAAGCCCCCTTTATAAAGGTGGAGGCTACCAAGTACACCGAAGTGGGGTACGTAGGCAGGGATGTCGAGTCTATGGTACGCGAGCTTGTGGAGTCTTCCTTTCAGATGGTAAAGTCCGAGAGGGTGGCAAGGGTCAAGGAAAGGGCGAGAAAGCTGGCGGAGGAAAGAGTACTTGACTACCTAATGCCCCAGCAGTTTACAAGCTTCGGTATAAGGGAGGCTCAAAGCTCTGAAAAGAGAGAGGGTTTAAGGCAGAAGTTAAGGAACGGAGAGTTAGACGAGAAAATCATAGAGATAGACGTTCAGGAAAGGGTCATGCCAATGATAGGTATAGCGGGTCCCCCGGGGCTTGAGGAGTTAGAAAACCAGCTCAGGGAGATGTTTCAGAACATAGCACCCTCGAGAAAGCGTAGAAAGTTAAAGGTAAGGGAGGCTTTAAAGATTTTGGAGCAGGAGGAGGCTGAGAAGCTGATAGACATGGACGAGGTTGCCCGTGAGGCGGTCTTCAGGGCTGAAAACTACGGGCTTATCTTCATAGACGAGATTGACAAGATAGCGGTTAAAACTCAGGGCGTAGGAGCAGGTGTTTCAAGGGAAGGTGTCCAGAGAGACCTCCTGCCCATACTTGAGGGAACTACCGTTAATACCAAGTACGGAGCGGTTAAGACCGACCACATTCTCTTCATAGGTGCAGGGGCATTTCACATGGCAAAGCCCTCGGACTTGATACCCGAGCTTCAGGGTAGGTTTCCCATAAGGGTGGAACTGAAAGCTCTGACCAAAGAGGACTTTGTAAGGATACTGAGAGAGCCTCAAAACGCACTTACGAAACAGTACGTAGAGCTTATGAAGACCGAAGAGGTTTACGTAGAGTTTACCGACGACGCCATAGAGGAGATAGCGAGGATATCCGAGGAGATAAACAACAGAACTGAGAATATAGGAGCGAGAAGGCTTCACACCGTTATGGAACGGCTTTTAGAGGACATATCCTTCAACGCTCCGGACATGCGCGGACAGCGCATAATAATAGACGGTAAGTTTGTAAAGGCTAAGCTTGAGAACATTACGCAAGACGTTGAACTCAGCAGGTACATACTTTAAAAAGGAGGTGGTGAGATGCTTAAAGAAGGAGATAAGGCACCCGATTTCTGCCTAAAGGGTATAGATGAGAAGGGAGAGGAAAAGGAGTTCTGCCTTAAAGACTTTAAAGGTAAAAAGGTAATACTCTACTTCTATCCCAAGGACAACACCCCCGGCTGTACAACCGAAGCCTGCGACTTCAGGGATAACATGAACGTTCTTGCAAACATGGGCTACACGGTTCTCGGTGTAAGTCCCGACTCCGTAAACTCCCATAAGAAATTTAAGGAAAAGTACGACCTCAACTTTATACTTCTTAGCGACCCGGACAAGAGCGTTGCGGAGAGCTACGGAGCCTTCGGAGAAAAGAAGATGTACGGTAAGGTGACCAAGGGGATAATCCGTTCCACCTTTTTAATTGATGAAGATGGGAACATAGCGAAGGCTTGGTATAACGTGAAGGCTAAAGGGCATGTAGAAAAGGTTTTAAAGGAGCTGGGAGGGTGAAGGAAAAGGTTTTAGAGATAATAGAGAGGCTGGGCAAGGAGTACCCCAAACCGGAGTTGGAGCTTAAGTTCTCCAACGCCTTTGAGCTTCTCGTAGCGGCAATTTTGGCGGCTCAGGCGCCCGATAAGAGGGTGAACGAGGTTGGAAAGGAGCTTTTTAAGAAGTACCGTTCTCCTCAAGACATACTGAGTGTTCCCTTAGAGGAGCTTGAGGAAGACATAAAGAGTATAAGCTTTTACAGGAGAAAGGCTAAGCTCATTCGGGAGTGCTGTGAGGCTTTGGTTAAAGAGTTCGGAGGAGAGATACCCAAAAGCGTTGAGGAGATGACGAAGCTTCCCGGAATAGGTAGAAAGACCGCAAATATGGTGATAGGCGGAGCATTTAACCTCCCTGCGATAATAGTGGACAGACACGTTATGAGGGTTTCCCAGAGGATAGGTCTCACAAAGCAGAAAAATGCAGATAAGATAGAAAGGGAGCTTATGGAGGTAGTTCCTAAAGATAAGTGGACTCTCTTTTCTCTCCTGCTTATGAACCACGGTAAACAGGTATGTACGGCTAAGAGTCCCGCCTGCGATAGGTGTGTTATATGCGAGCTGTGTGAGTCCTGCAGTACTCTTTGATATGTCCGAACCCTTAGTTGAGCTTAAAGGTGTAAGCAAGGTCTATCTGGATGGCACTCAGGCTTTGAAAAATGTAGATTTTTCCCTTAATAAGGGGGAGTTTGTTGGGGTTGTGGGTCCCTCCGGCTCGGGTAAAAGCACGCTCCTCCACATAGCAGGAGGTATAGATAGGGCTTCCGAGGGAAGGGTAACTCTCTTCGGACGGGATATAACGGGCATACCCGAGGCTCACCTTTCCGAGTTCAGGAGGGGCAAGGTTGCCTATGTCTTTCAGTTTTATTACCTGATGGAAGACTTTACCGTTTTAGAAAACCTCCTCGTGGTAGCAGAGATGCTGGGTAAAGGAAATGTGAAGAAAAAAGCCTTAGAGGTTCTGGACTTCCTGAGACTTTCCCACAGGTTGAACCACAAACCCCATCAGCTCTCGGGAGGAGAACAGCAGAGGGTAGCGATAGGTAGGGCATTAATCTTAGACCCTAAGCTCATAATAGCCGACGAACCTACAGGTAACCTTGACCTTGAAGAGGGGAAAAGGATTTTCTCACTGTTTAAGTCCCTTAACGAAAAGGGGATAACCTTTCTCGTAGCTACCCACAACCAAGAGATGATACCCTTCTTCAGCAGGGTAGTACACCTCAAGGACGGCACCCTCGGGTAGTTGAGTTACGGCGGGGGTGGGATTTGAACCCACGGCAGGGCTACGTTCACCCTGCAAGGGATTTCGAATCCCCCCCGTTCGGCCGCTCCGGCACCCCGCCTGCAAGATAAAATTAATATCTTATATGAAAGTGCAGGGTCAAGAGAAACCCTTAAAGTTCTTAGAAAGAATTTACGAATCTGGGAAAATTCCCAACTCCCTGCTTATACACGGTGTAGAAGGTAGCGGGAAGTTAGAGACTGCGGTAGAGTTTGCAAAGGGTTTACTCTGTGAGAACGGTTCTGTGTGGGGTTGTGGTACCTGTAAGTCCTGCAGGCTTATCGAAGGCTTTAAAGAAGAGCTTAAATCTTCCCCAGACAACTTGCGGGTTACGGAGGACATAGGGGGTAAGAGCGTCTTCGTCTATTTAAAAGGTTCACACCCGGACTTTGCCCTACTGCCGCCCGACGGTACGCAGATACGAATAGACCAGATAAGAGGGTTGAAGAGCTTTTTATCCACAAAACCCCTTCTTGGTAAAAGGAAGGTTGTGATAATAGAGTCCGCACAACTTATGAACCTTCAGGCTTCTAACTCACTGCTTAAGGTTCTTGAGGAGCCTCCGGTTTACTCCCACATAATAATGACAGCCACGTCTCCTGAGTCCTTAATGCCCACGGTCTCCTCCCGTTTATTCCCTGTTAGGTTTACACCGCTTAGAAAGGAAGTTATAGGTAAAGAGCTTTCCCTTAAAGATGGATTTTTACTTGAGTTATCGAAGGGAAGTTTGAAGAGAGCAAAGCTCTTTAAGGAAAAGGAGCTGCTTGTAAAAAAGTTCAAAGGATTTCCTCCTAAGTCTGCGGAGGAGTTATTTAAGCTTTCTTCTTATTTTGATAAGCTGTCTATCGATGATAAGGTGGCGGTACTTGAGGTAATGGAAGAAAGTGTTTACAACCTGATGAAAGTAAATAGAATTAATAAGGATAAGGCTTCCGAAATTCTGGAAAGGTTAAGGGAGCTAAGGGTTGCCTTGCAGCAGGGAGTAAAAGGGAGCCTTGCTTTGGTCTCCCTTGCTAAATTATGGAGGTAGCAACTGTGAATTACATAAAGGTAAGGAGTTTGGATACGCAGAAGATAGGTACCCTCGACGGGTGTGAGCAGGAACTGGATAGGGATGAGCTTGTTGTGGTAGAAGACGAGGATAGGGGGGAAGATGTCGTAAGGGTAATAGGCTCAACCAAAGAGGTTCCTAAAAACGGACTTAGGTTCAACTTTCTTAGGAAACTAACTCCAAGGGATAAGAGGGTTCTCGACAGGAACGAGAACGAAAGTCAGAGAGCGTTTTCCGCGTGTAGGGAAAAGATTAAGGAGTACGGACTTGAGATGCACCTGCTCAAGGCATACATACCCTTGAGCAGTACGAAGGTGTTCTTTTACTATACCGCGGACAAGAGGGTAGACTTCCGCCAGCTCGTTAAGGACTTGGCGAAGGTTCTGAAAAAGCGTATAGAGATGAGGCAGGTGGGAGTCAGGGACGCAGTCCAAATGATGGGTTGGGTAGGTTTGTGTGGTGAAGTCCCTTGCTGTGTAAGGTACCTTGAGAGCTTTGACTCTATTTCCTTAAAGGATATAGAGGAACAAAACCTTCCACTTTCACCTTCCAAGTTCACGGGACCCTGCGGAAGGCTCGTATGCTGTCTTTCCTTTGAGAGGAATAACTACTTAATCAAGAGAATTCTACCTGAGCCAAATACGAGAATATGCTTGGACGGTAAAGAGGCAGAGGTTCTACACATAGACCCAATGAGGAATACCATAACTCTCGCCTTTGAAGACAGAAAAAGGGAACTTAACCTCGAAGAAATTCTTCCAAAGGGCTACGAGGTCGCCGTAAAGAGGTGTGAGAGCTGTAACGAGTGCTGTGCAAGGCACACTCACTTAGAGGGCGTAGATGAGAGTGTTAACTTCTCCTGAAAGCCCGCTGAATAAACTCTTCCTGATAGAGCTTGAGGACGGTAACACCGTTGAGGCGGTTCACTACCGCGGAGATACGCTGTGCGTCTCCACTCAAGTGGGGTGTCCAATTGAGTGTAAGTTCTGCGTTTCCGGAAGGGAGGGTCTCCTTAGGAACCTTACCGCAGAGGAGATATACGGACAGTATGAACTCGTTAAAGAATGCCATGCTATTAAGAGAATCGCAGTTGCGGGGATAGGAGAACCCCTTGCAAACTGGGAGAACGTTAAAAGTGCCTTTTGGAAATTTAAAGAGGAGCATCTCAAGGTGAGCTTTTACACTACCGGTTTTCCGCTCAAGAATTTGCGGGAACTCATAGAGCTTCCCCATGCGGGTGTAAGCATATCTGTTCACTCCTTGAATAAGGAACTCAGAAAGGAGCTTATGCCCTTCGCCGGTAATGTAAACCTGCTTATAGACTTCCTAAAGGAGTTTCTTCCCACGCTGAGCAGAAAAAAGAGGGGTAAGGTGAGCCTCGCATACCTGCTCATGGAGGGCGTGAACGACTCGCGGGAAGACTTGGAGAGCCTTTCGGAGCTTGCCTCTTCGCTCGGTGTTTCCGTATCCCTGCTCTTTTACAACGACATTCTCGGTTTCTCCCGCCTCTCACCGGAGAGATATGAGGAAGCCTTCCTGTTCTTGAGGAATAGAGGTGTGAGAGTTACCCTCTCAAACAGGTTCAGAAAAGATAAGCTCGGCGGGTGCGGGACACTTGCAGTTAATAGAGCTTTAGAGCCTTATAAACCCTATAATTTTCTCCTATGGAGTACGAAGCGGTAATAGGGCTTGAAATTCACGTGCAAATGGATACCCGTACGAAGATGTTCTGCTCCTGTCCCGTGGAGTTCGGTGCGGAACCAAACACCAACGTATGTCCCGTATGCTTGGGTATGCCCGGAAGTCTTCCGGTAATAAATAAGAAGGCTGTTGAGTTTGCCATAAGGGCTTCTTTGGCGCTCAACTGCACCGTTCACACGGAATCCGTGTTCGCAAGGAAAAACTACTTTTACCCAGACCTTCCCAAGGGCTACCAGATATCTCAATACGAAAAGCCCATAGCCACCGACGGATACTTGGACATAGAAGTGGAGGGACAGAAAAGGAGGATAAGGATAAGGCGACTGCACATAGAGGAGGATGCCGGAAAGAACATACACGAGGGGAGCAAAAGCTACGTTGACCTCAACAGGGCGGGAACGCCCCTCATGGAGATAGTTACCGAGCCGGACATAAGCTCTCCCGAGGAGGCAAGGGTATTTCTGGAAACGCTCAGGAACATCATGAGGTATGCAGGCGTATCCAAGGCGGACATGGAAAAGGGACAACTCAGGTGCGACATAAACGTATCTATCAGACCCAAAGGCTCCGACAAGCTGGGAACGAGAACGGAGGTAAAGAATGTAAACTCCTTCAGGTTCGTCCAGAAAGCCCTCGAGTACGAGATAGAGAGGCAGGTAAAGCTCGTATCCGAAGGCGGTGAGGTGGTTCAAGAGACACGAACCTTTGACCCCTCAACGGGCAAGACCTACACAATGAGGAGTAAAGAGGAAGCTGAAGATTACAGGTACTTTCCAGACCCAGACCTACTTCCCCTCGTATTTGAGCAGAGCTGGATTGAGGAGATAAAAGAGACTATGCCCGAGCTTCCCCATCAGAGGACTGAGAGATACATAAAAGAGTACGGGCTTTCGGAGTACGAGGCTAAGGTTCTTACCGACAACAAGGAGCTGGGAGACTTCTTTGAAAGGAGCGTAAAAGCTCTCAACGAGCCGAAGACCATAGCCAACTGGCTCTTAAACGACCTTCTGGGACTTCTGAACGAGAGACAGATACCCCTTGAGGAAAGCCCCGTATCGCCGGAGGGACTTGCGGAGCTTGTAAAACTCATAAAGGAGAGCGTAATATCCACAAAGATAGGCAAAGAGGTAATAAAGGAAATGGTTGAGACGGGCAAGGGAGCCTCTCAGATAGTCGAGGAGAAAGGACTGAAACAGATAACCGACGAGTCTGCCATAAAGGGCATAGTTCAGGAGGTAGTGTCAAGGTTTCCCGAAGAAGCTGAGCGCTATAAACAGGGAGAGGAGAAGCTGATAGGCTTTTTCGTAGGGCAAGTCATGAAGGCTACCAAGGGAAAGGCAAACCCCAAGCTGGTCAATCAATTACTCAGGGAGATACTCAAGTAATTTATCGATTATAAATCTAACCTGAGCTTCGCTCAGGTAGGGGTGAACAGGTATAGAGAAGACTTCCCTTTTGAACCTATCCGCGTTAGGTGTGGGCATACTCTCCGCGCCCCGTAGCTCGTGCAAGAGGTAAGGGTAGTAAACCCTCGCATCCACACCGCTCTCTCTGAGTTTCTCGATAATCCTGTCCCTATCTTTATGCCTAAGAGTGTATATGTGGTAAACGTGCTTAGAGTTTTCCCTCTCAAGGGGTGTAATGAACTTGTCCTTAAAAGCTTGCGTGTAGGTCTTTGCTATCTCCCTTCTTCTTTCGTTCCTTTCCTCAAGGTGCTTTAGCTGTATGCTCCCGATTGCCGCCTGAAACTCCGTTATACGAACGTTAAACGCCGGGTGGTCTCCGAAGTCTATCCACTTCTTAATCTCCTCTGCCAGATTATCGTCGTTAGTCGTCAGCGCTCCCCCTTCACCCATGGGAACGTTCTTTGATGCGTAGAAGCTGAAGGCTCCTATATGTCCCCAGCTTCCGGACTTTTTACCTTTAAGAGAGGCTCCGTGCGATTGAGCCGCATCCTCTAAGACATAGAATCCGTACTTGTCTGAGAGGAATTTAAGCCCCTCCACATCCGCCATTCCGCCGTAAAGGTGAACGGGAATAACCACGCTCGGAGAGTACCTCTTGACCGCGTCCTCAAGCTGGTTGAGGTCGAGGGTGTAGTACTCATCAACGTCCACCACCACAGGCTCTCCGCAGGCGAGGTAAACGGCGTCTATGGTAGCCATAAAGCTCATGGCTGGGACTATAACCTTTTTGCCTCTGTCCACACCAAGAGCCTTGAGAGCTATAAATAACGCCACCGTTCCCGAGCATACGGTAAAGGAGTGCTTCACTCCCACATAGTCGGCAAACTTGCCGTTAAACCTCTCAGTCCACCTGCCTCTCGTTATCTGGTGGCTCTCTATTATCTCTACTACCGCTTCCTTCTCTTCCTCGGAAAATACCGGCTCTACTATCTTTATCATGCAGCTAAAGATTATATATTAAGCCCTTTCAAGCTCCTCTAATTTCTTCATGAACTCCCTTCTCATGTCCTCTCTCCCAAGCTGCCCCAAGGTATTTATGAAGGAGATTAAAAGCTCCCTCCTCTCTTCTGGAGCAAGCCCGCTGAGGTCAAGTTCAGAGGGGTCTTCGGGAATTTTTATACTTTTTATACTCTCAAACTTGAAGGCTAAGTCCTGAACAGTCTTTTCCAATATGTAGGAGAGATATTCCCTTCCTACGGTTTCCTCTAATGCCCTTAGAACTTCCTTTGCAAGCTGAGACCCTTTCAAAACCAACTTATTCTACTTTATGTCCGCAATATTTTCCAAAACATTTTCCAGCTTGTCGAACTCTACCGGCGGCGAGAAGAAGTACCCCTGTCCCTCCTCACATCCAAGGGATTTTAACTTTTCTAAATGCTCCTCTTTTTCTATTCCCTCCGCGAGGGCTGAGGCTCCGAGGGAATGGGATAGGTCTATTATGGTTTTTACAACGCTTTCAGCCTTTGGATTTTCCAGCATGGCAGATGTAAAACTCTTGTCAATCTTTATCTTGTCCACGTCGAACTCAATCAGGTAATTCATGGAGGAGTATCCTGTTCCGAAATCGTCTATGGCAATCTGAATTCCGAGCTTTCTGAGTTCCTCAAGCACTTCTCCGGTTCTGGCGGGTTCTTTCATGGCAGTGCTTTCCGTGATTTCCAAAAGAAAGTGCCTCGGCTCTACGCCGTGTGCGTTCAAGTTGTGCCTAATCTTGTCCGGCAGGTTTTCGTCCAAAAACTGCTTCGTGGAAAAGTTCACCGCAACGTACATATCGTAGAAGCCCCGTTTCTGTAAAGCAGATAAGTCGGATAGGGCTTTATCTACTATAAACTCTCCTATTTCAAGTATCAGTCCGCTGTCCTCAGCGATTTGTATAAAGCGTGAAGGGGAAATAAGCCCCAGTTCCGGGTGTCTCCACCTAACCAAAGCTTCCATCCCGATAGGCTTACTTTCTTTCAGTTTAACTATGGGTTGGTAATAGGGGAAAATCTCACCATTCTGTATAGATTCGTGTAGGCGGCTTTTAATGAGGACTATCGTTGCTATCCTTTCCTCTAAATCCTTGGAAAAGAAGTGAATTCCCCCGTTTTCACTGTCCTTTGCCTTTGATAAGGCAAGCTCAGCTTTTCTGAGAAGAGTCCCAGCGTCTCTTCCGTCTCTTGGAAATACCGCAACCCCCATGTTGGCTTTTAGAAGTACGTTTGTTTCCCCGTGCTTTAAAGGTTCATCGAAGGACGCTCTAATCTTTTCAAGGGCTTTGTTAAGCCCCGTTGCTGTCTTTATATTCGGTAGTATAACTCCGAACTCGTCGGAGAAGAACCTGCTTACCACGTCACCGCTTCTCAACTTATTAACAAGTCTGTGGGCAATTTCCGAGAGCATAGCATCACCCGTATCTATACCGTAAACGTCATTTATCTCTTTGAAGTTGGCTATGTCTATTACCACTACTCCCACGAGCTCGTTTCTTCTCTCGGCGGATTTAATAAGCTCTTCAAGTTTTTGTAGGAAGAGAAATCTGTTGGGAAGACCTGTAAGCAAGTCGAAGTAGCTCATCTTCAGGACTTTTTCCTGACTTGATTTACGCCCCGTTACATCTCTTTCACTTACTATGGCTCCCTCCAGCCCGAGCTTTTCCCACTCCGCAGGCAGGAAGAAGGTCGCCTCGACCCACCTGTACCCTTCTGTTTTTGATTTAAACCTGTACTCGATGCTTATGGGTTCTTCCGGATTTAGAAATACTCTTTCCTTAACTGCAAGTAGATGCTCCAAATCTGCGGGATGGATAAGCTCGTGGAAAGGCTTTCCTATAAGCTCTTTAGGTTCCCAGCCAAAAACGTGCTCTACCGATGGACTTTTGTATCTTACTCTTCCTTCCCTGTCTATTATGGATATAACATCTTTCAGGTAAGTAAGAAGTAGTTCGAGCTTGTGCTTTTCCTTGCTTAACTCGCTTAGGAGTTCAGATTTCTCGAGGTATGCGGATACAGAGGAAGCCACAGCCTCAAGGAACTTGACCTCTTCCTCGTTGAACCTCCTTCTATCCTTTGAGTATACTCCCAAAACACCCCAAACTCCATTTTCAAAGTGTATGGGTACACTTAGACCGCTTACGACCTCATGTCTTTTTATAAAGTCCGGAACTTCAAACCTTTTCTCTGAGCTAACGTCCTCCGAGTACACGGGCTTTCCTTCCTGTAGGGTATGGTGAGCTTTCGAGTACCCGCGAACCACTTCCTTTCCCACTACACCCTCTCCGAACCCGTGTCCCGATATAAGTAAGAATTCGTCCCTTTCCGGTTCGTATCTTAGGATTTTGCAAAGCTCCACCTCTAACGCGGATTTTATGTGGGTACATGCGTGGTTAAAGAACTCTTCCCTGCCACCTGCCCGTAAGAGTCTCAGGAGAAGCTCGGAGGCTGCCTTTCCGATTTTTTCAAGCCTTTTACATCTCTCTATTAAACTTTCTGAACTCATGTTTACTTATATTTTATTAGTGAGATTTGTATAAATCTTAATTAGAATTCCCGTGTAGTGCAGTTGCCTCTAAAATACTTTTATGCCCGACCCCATACTGCTGGAGATTTACAGGAACAAGCTGTCCTCTATCGCAGAGGAGATGGGCTTAGTCTTGCAAAGAAGCGCATTTTCACCGAACATAAAGGAGAGAAAAGACCTTTCCTGCGCGGTATTTGATGCAAGGGGCAGACTTATCGCTCAGGCTGAACACATACCGGTTCATTTAGGTTCTATGCCCATGTCGGTGATGTCAGCGCTCAGAAATGTCAGCTTTCGTGATGGGGACGTGGTTATTCTGAATGACCCCTTTAGGGGTGGAACTCACCTTCCTGACGTAACCATGATAGAACCCGTCTTTGTAAAGGGTAGCCTTGAATTTTTCGTGGCTAACCGCGCCCACCATGCGGACATAGGAGGATACTCTTTCGGCTCTATGCCCATATCCAATTCTATATTTCAGGAGGGCTTGGTCATACCTCCGATTAAGATTGTGGAAGGGGGAAGATTTAACGAAAGCGCTTTGGAGCTTATACTTTCGAACGTTAGGACTGCGGAGGAGAGAAAGGGAGACCTTCAGGCACAAATGATGGCTAACAACGTGGGCGTCAAGAGATTGAAGGAGCTGGTTGAAGAGAGGGGTTTATCGGAAGTTAGAGCATATATGGAAGAGCTAATAAATTACTCGGAAAGGGTTATGAGAGCCACTATCCGCAAAGTACCTGACGGAGTCTACGAGTTTGAAGACTTCCTTGAGGATGACGGGGCAGGGAACAGGGACTTGAGAATACATCTCAGGCTTGAGATTAAAGGAGACGAGGCTATCCTTGACTTTTCTGACTCCTGCGACCAGACAAAGGGCTGCGTAAACGCTGTTAGAGCTATAACACTCTCCGCCGTGTACTACGTTTTTATAAGTCTCGTGGAGTTCTCTATACCTAATAACGAGGGTTGTTTCAAACCCATAAGGGTTATAACGAGAAGGGGAAGTATACTCGATGCGGAGTTCCCTTCCGCGGTAGCAGGTGGAAACGTAGAAACCTCTCAGAGAATAGTTGACGTGGTTCTGGGAGCTTTGTCAAGGGCTATTCCTTCCAGAGTTCCCGCGGCAAGTCAGGGAAGTATGAACAACGTTGCCGTGGGGGGCATAGACCCGAGGAGCGGCAAGCCCTTCGCCTACTACGAAACCATAGGAGGAGGAATGGGAGCTTCAAAGTACGGAGACGGTGAAAGTGCGGTGCATTCCCACATGACCAACACGATGAACACCCCAGTGGAAGCCCTCGAACACGCCTATCCCTTTCTGGTTAAGGAGTACTCTGTAAGGAAGGACTCAGGGGGTAGAGGGTTAAACAGAGGTGGAGACGGCATCGTCCGAGAGATAGAATTCCTATCTGAGGTCGAGGTAACGGTCATTTCTGAGAGGAGGAGGATACCTCCTTACGGACTTTTTGGGGGAAACCCGGGCAAGGTTGGAGAAAATTACATCGTACTCGGTAGAAAAAGGAAGAAGATGCCCTCTAAATTTAGGGTGGAGCTAAAGAAAGGTAGCGGTTTGAGGATAGAAACCCCGGGCGGAGGCGGATATGCTTAAGATAGGAGTTTTAGTATCCGGTAGAGGTTCAAACCTTCAGGCGATAATAGACGCTATTGATAGGGGTGCTGTTAAAGCCAAGATAGAGCTTGTACTATCCGATAACCCCGACGCTTATGCTTTACAAAGGTGCGGTAAGCACGGCATTAAGTACGATGTCGTTGAAAGAAAGAACTTCAAGAGCAGGAGCGATTTTGAAATGTCCATTGTGGGCAAACTAATGGACAGTGGGGTTGAGCTGGTCGTTCTCGCGGGCTTTATGAGAATCCTCGGTAGAGATTTCATATCGTCTTATAGGGACAGAATAATAAACATACATCCTTCTCTCATACCCTCCTTCCAAGGACTTCATGCCCAGAGGCAGGCGGTTGACTTTGGGGCAAAGTTCAGCGGTTGTACGGTTCACATAGTTGATGAGAGTGTTGATGCGGGTCCCGTTATAGTTCAAGCGGTTGTCCCCGTTCTACCGGAGGATGACGAGGACACTCTCTCCGATAAAATTCTGAATTGGGAACATAAGATTCTGCCTCAGACCGTTCAATGGTTCTCCGAGGGCAGGGTTAAACTCAACGGGAGGAAGGTCGTAGTGGAAGGGGCGAAGTACGGAACTCTGCCTGTAAATCCAGAGCTTGAGATATTCGGCTAAAGGTTATATATTTTTATCGCTATGGTTGAGATAATAGTTGCCCCCCACGCGGGCTTTTGTTTTGGTGTTAAAAGGGCTGTTAAACTGGCTGAAGAATCCTCGAGGTTTTCGCACAACGGCGGGAAGGTTTACACTCTGGGTCCGATAATACATAACCCGCAAGAGGTTAGCAGGTTGCAGGAACTCGGGATAAATCCATCGTTGAACGGAGACATAGAGGAAGAGAGCGTTGTTATAATCCGTTCCCACGGCATACCGCCGGAAAGGGAAAGGGAGCTAAAGAGAGTTGCAAAAGAGGTTATAGATGCGACATGCCCCTATGTCAAGGCGGTTCACGAGGCGGTCTGCCGTCTTACAAAAGAGGGATACTTTGTAGTCCTAATAGGAGAGAAGAATCATCCCGAAGTCGTAGGAACCCTTGGATACCTCGAGGAGTGCAACGGCAGAGGCATAGTTATCGAGAACATGGAAGACCTTAAAGAAGCCTTCAGATACGAAAAGGTGGGGGTTGTAGCCCAGACAACGCAGAACGAAAAGTTCTTCAAAGAGGTGGTGGGTGAACTTGCCCTGTGGGTAAAAGAACTCAAGGTTATAAACACGATTTGTAACGCCACCTCCGAGAGGCAGGAGGACGTTTACGAGCTTGCTCCGAAAGTAGACGTGATGGTAATCATCGGCGGTAAGAACAGCGGAAACACCCGTAGGTTGTACACTATATCTAAAAGCCTTAACCCTAACTCCTACCACATAGAAACCGCTCAGGAGCTTGAAAAGGATTGGTTCCAAGGGGCAAAAAGAATAGGTATAACCGCAGGTGCGTCCACGCCGGACTGGATAATAAACGAAGTTAGGGAGGCTATTCAAGAACTATGCGAAAGCTGATAGCGCTTTTAACCCTATGTACGCTTTCCCTATCCTTCGGGGCAGACCTTTACACTGAGCTTCTAAAGGAGAAGGTAAGGTCTCTGCCTACGGAAAAGGCGGTTAAGGTGGGAAAGGGGGATAAGAAACTTATAATCTTCGTAAATCCCGACTGTCCCCACTGTAGAGAAGAGTGGAAACACCTGAGAGAACACCTCGATAAGCTTTCCGCGTATGTGTTCGTTCTATACTTCAATAGTTGGGGAGTGAAAAATAGAAAGAAGGCAAGCTATATCCTCTGTTCAAAGGATAAGGGGAAGGCTCTGGACGAGGTGCTTCTGGGCAAGTACGACAGGGGAAGTATACCCGATATGAGCTGTCCTTTGGTGCAGGAACATATTAAGGCTGCCGAGCTTTTGGGTGTTGATAGCGTACCATACAACATAATCCTCGATAACTTTAAGGTGGTTCAGGGTTATAACGAGAGGCTCTTGGAGTATTTGGGTATACATGAGGGTGAAGCTGGTAAGAACTGACATCAAAGACGGTGATGAAGCCCGTAGAATCTTAGAAGAGGAGGGCTTCTCAACTTACCTATGGAGTGACTCTCCCGGCACTTACTACCCTACGCATACACACCCGGATTACGAGGTTCGCTGGGTTATCGAAGGGGAGGTGGTCATAGGTGCGGAAGGGAAGGAGTACACTCTAAAACCGGGAGACAGGATAGAACTTGAGCCGGAAACTCCCCACTGGGCTAAGACGGAGAAGGGTGTTACCTACTTATGTGGCTCTAAGTAGAGGCTCCTTCTTTTCGGACTTTAACCTTGCCCTCTGCTATATCCTCTATTGCCTGAAAGGTTTTTTTAATGTACTCCCTTTCTCCCCTTATAAAGAAATCGTCTCCTTCCTTGAGCAGCTGAAGAGTTCTCTTGACCGCGGCATGTACGAGCTCGTACCTTGAGCTAACTTTATCCATAGCCCTGTCTATGTCAGGTCTTCTTGACATAACAATCACCTCCTCTGATAAGGGAAAGAACCTCAGAATCTAAAGCTCTATGCTTTGTTCCCTCTAAAAAGTTGTCAACCTTACACCGCGAAGCAAGAATTACCGCCTTTAAGTAGTTCACAGCCTTGTCTATGAAATCATTAATTATAACATAATCGAATTCCTTAGCACAGGAAACCTCTCTCCTTGCGAGCTTCATGCGTTCCTTAAGATTTTCGTCTACAAATCCCCTGTTGGCTATTCTCCTTTCAAGCTCTTCGAAGGAAGGGGGTAAGAGAAACACGCTGACCGCGTCAGGAACTTTACTCTTTACCTGAAACGCACCTTGAACATCTATAACCAGAAGGGAATCGATGCCTTTTTGGAGATTTTCCTCTACCTGCCCTTTGGGAGTTCCGTAGTAATTACCGTAGACCTGAGCGTACTCTAAAAACTCATCTCCGCTTATCTTAGCCTCAAACTCCTCCTTAGAAAGGAATATGTAATCTCTGCCGTTAATCTCCCCGGGTCTCGGTTTTCTCGTTGTTGCGGTAACTACGCGCTCTATGCTGTCAAGGCTTTCAAGTACCTTGTTGGCTATGGTGGTCTTTCCCGTCCCGGAAGGTGCGGAAAGTATAAAGAGCTTGCTCATCTAATCTCCTTGCCCTTTAGGTTATCCTGCGATTTTGCCTTTGAAGGGAGGGTTAGCCGTATCTGCATGTACTCCTTTCTTTTCTTAGATTCTTCGTTGAACCTCTTTAGGCTTTCCTCCCTTAAAAAGTTTATTAACCTTTCCACACCCATGACTAATAATGTAATCTACCTCTTAATACAGAACATATCAAGCCCTATCAAACACTCTCACCCTGCGATGATGGTTTAATGTAAGATATTTCCCCGATGCTTTTTCAGGAAATCATACTCAGGCTTCAGGAGTTCTGGGCGAAGAAGGGATGTCTCATCTGGCAACCCTACGATATAGAAGTTGGAGCAGGGACTATGAACCCTGCAACCTTCCTAAAGGTTTTGGGAAAAAACACTTGGAACGTGGCTTACGTTGAACCTTCGAGGAGACCGCAGGACGGAAGATACGGCGAAAACCCAAACAGGCTCCAGCATTACTATCAGTTTCAGGTTATACTCAAGCCCGCACCGGAAAACCCCCAGGAGCTTTACCTTGAAAGCCTTGAACATTTGGGAATAGACGTTTCAAAGCACGACGTAAGGTTCGTTGAGGACGATTGGGAGTCCCCCACCCTTAGCGCGTGGGGGCTGGGCTGGGAAGTGTGGTTGGACGGCATGGAGATAACCCAATTTACCTACTTTCAGCAGGCGGGAGGTATAGACCTCGACGAGATATCCGTAGAGATAACCTACGGGCTTGAGAGAATAGCCATGTACCTTCAAAATGTAGATAGCGTTTACGACATAGATTGGAACGGAACTTATACCTACGGAGACATATTCAAGAGGGCAGAGTACGAATGGAGCGTCTATAACTTCGAAAAAGCGGATACCGAGATGCTCTTTGAGCTCTTCGAGACTTACGAACGAGAGGCAAAGAGGTTACTTGAAGAAAAACTCGTATTGCCCTCCTACGATTACCTTCTAAAATGCTCCCATACCTTTAATCTGCTCGATGCGAGGGGGGCTATATCCGTGCAGGAGAGGGCGAGATACATAAGGAGAATGAGCAACACAGCCCGGCAGATAGCCCTTGCATACATGGATATGTTATAATGCAAGCTTGCAAACAAAATGGAAGACCTCATAATAGAGATAGGCACAGAGGAACTCCCGGCTTCCGTCGTAAACCCTGCCCTCGAGTTTCTAAGGGAGAAACTTTCTGAGCTTTTGAGGGTTCAAGGAATAGAGACCTTTTGTACACCCAGAAGGCTCGCTTTTTACGTATCCTCCTATGAGGATAAACCCCTCGAGGTAGAGGAGGAAATATGGGGACCTCCGGTAAGGGTAGCTTACGACGAAGAGGGTAAACCTACTAAAGCCCTATCGGGCTTCCTGTCAAAAAACGAAGCAAGCCTCGAAGAGGTTAAAACCGGAAAAAAGGGAAAGGGAGAGTATGTGGTTATCAGAAGGGTAAGGAAGGAAGGCACACCCCTGAGCAAACTTCAGGAAGAATTTGAGAACCTGCTTCTTTCTATACCCTTTCCTAAGAGGATGAGATGGACTTCTTCTAAGAAACTCACTTTTTCAAGACCAGTTAGGTGGATTCTTGCTTTGCACGGAGACAGGGTAATCGAGCTGAGGTTCGGTGGCTTGAAATCCGACCGTTTCACCTACGGACACAGGTTTCTATCCGACGGAAGGTTAAGTCTTACACACGCTTCCCAGTACAGGAAAGTCTTAGAAGATAATTGGGTGATTCCCTCTTTCGAGGAGAGGAGGAAGAGGGTAGTGGAACAGCTGGGAAAACTCTCGGAGGATGTTGGGGGCGAGCCGAAGTATCCCGAGGGTTTGGTTGAGGAAGTGGTAAATCTCGTGGAATACCCCTTTGGTGTACTGGGAACTTTTGAGGAGAAGTATCTTGAACTCCCTGAGAAGGTAATCATTACCGTATGCGCCCACCACCAGAGGTTCTTTTGCATAGAGAAGGATAACGGGCTAATTAACCACTTTATAGGAATAAGCAACAATCCACCCGTGGACGATAGGATAGTCAAAGGCTACCAGAAGGTTATAAGGGCAAGACTTGAGGACGCCCTCTTCTTTTATAAAGAAGACCTTAAGACTCCCCTTGATGCATTAGTGCCGAGGCTTTCTCAGGTGCTCGTTCATCCCAAGATAGGAACCCTCCTTGATAAGACACGAGGTATGAAAAAGATAGCGAGAGAGCTTTGCAAAAGGGTGGGCTGTGAGAAAGAATACCTCGATAAACTTCTCAGGGCTGTGGAGCTTTCCAAGGCGGATGTCCTTACCCAGATGGTAAACGAGCTTGATGAATTACAGGGTTATATGGGGTATATATACGCGCTGAAACACGGGGAGGACGAAGAGGTAGCCCTCTCCTTAGAGGAGCAGTACAGACCGCGTTCTCAAGAGGACGAGCTACCCTCCACACTTGTGGGCGCCCTTCTTTCTGTCTCGGATAAGATATACGACCTCGTAGCCTTTTTCTCCGCAGGTGAGATACCCAAGGGAAGCTCAGACCCGTACGGACTCAGGCGGGCAGCCTTTGGACTTATAAGGATTGTAGAGGATAGGAAGTGGGATGTTAACCTAAGGGACTTTTTCCCTCTTTTCGATGAAGTTAAGAACACCGAAGCCCTCGAAGACTTCCTGACTGGCAGGCTGGAGAGCTACCTCTCTGGCTACGGTTACGATGTGGTAAGGGCTGTAACGCATGTGTTTTCTTCGTTCAGACCCTACAAGGTGGTTCAGCTTTCCAAACTACTATCCAGCTTAAAAAAAGAGGCTAAATTTATTAGCATAGTGGAATCCTACAAAAGGGTTGTTAAAATACTTCCAGAGGACTGGAGAGGGGATAATGTGAGGGAAGAGCTGTTTAAAGAGAAAGAAGAGAGGGAGCTTTATAGAATTCTTAGAGAGTTAGAGGGGAAAACTCTCGGCACGCCCCTTGACCTTTTACCTCTTAAAGACCCCGTAGATAACCTATTTGATAAGGTTATGATTATGGATAAAGATAAAGAGGTGAGGGAAAACCGCTTGTCTCTGCTTTACAGGATTAAAAAGCTGTACGAAAACTTTGGAGATTTGAGCAAACTGGTTATAGAGGAGGCTTAATATGATGGAGCAGTCTCTCACGCTTTGGCTTGACGAGGTTACCATAGAAGATGTGCCTATAGCCGGTGGTAAGAACGCCTCTCTGGGAGAGATGATAAGGAACCTCAGTTCCCTCGGTATAAAGGTTCCTTACGGCTTTGTCGTTACTGCTAATGCCTATTACAACTTTATAGAGTACAACGACCTTAGAAACAAGATAAAAGAAATACTCACGGGGCTTGATACGGATGACGTTCAAGAGCTTGCGAAGAGAGGTTATCAGATAAGAGAGCTTATAAAGGGCGGTGAGTTCCCTCCGGAGCTTGAGGAACAGATAAAGGACTACTACAACAAGCTCTCAGAAAGGTACGGAACCCATGCGGTCGACGTTGCGGTTCGCTCGTCAGCCACAGCGGAAGACCTGCCGGACGCCTCTTTCGCCGGGCAGCAGGAAACCTACCTTAACGTGGTGGGTGCGGAGAACGTCCTGATAGCCATTAAGAACTGCTTTGCCTCTCTTTTCACCGATAGGGCTATCGTTTACAGGGAGACCAAAAACTTTGACCACTTTAACGTGGGTATAGCGGTGGGCGTTCAAAAGATGGTTCGCTCGGACCAGGGTGCTTCGGGCGTTATGTTTACCCTTGATACGGAGTCCGGCTTCAAGGATGTGGTGGTTGTAAACGCCATATACGGTTTGGGGGAGCTTATAGTTCAAGGTGCGGTTACGCCGGACGAGTACAAGGTCTTCAAACCTACGCTTCTTGACGGACACTCGGCGATAATCGAGAAGAAATTGGGTAAGAAAGACAGGAAGATGGTTTACGGCTCCGGGGAGGAGAGGACTAAGATTGTGAATGTCCCAAAGGAATCCCAAAAGAGTTTTGCCCTTGAAGACGAGGAAATCCTCCAGCTTGCCAGATGGGGAATACTTATAGAAAAGCATTACTCGGAAAAGAACGGCAAATGGATGCCCATGGACGTTGAGTGGGCAAAGGACGGGGTTCTAAATGAGCTTTTCATCGTTCAGGCAAGACCGGAAACGGTTCACGCTAACAAAGAGGAAAACATAATACACATATACAAAATTCTCGAGCCGGAAGAGGAAAGAGCTAAAAAGAGGGTCGTAAAAGGCATAGCTGTAGGGGATAAAATCTCCACCGGTAAGGTAAGGATTCTTCACGACCTAAAGGACGCTCAAGAGTTCCAGAAGGGAGAAATACTCGTCACGGACATCACAGACCCCGACTGGGAACCGATAATGAAGAAGGCCGCCGCCATAGTTACAAACAGAGGTGGGAGAACGGCCCACGCCGCCATAGTTGCGAGGGAACTGGGAATACCTGCGGTCGTTGGTGCGGGGAACGCAACGGAGGTTCTGGATAACGGAATGGAGGTGACGGTTTCCTGTTCCGAGGGAGAGACGGGATACGTGTACGAAGGAGTGTTAAAGTATCAGGTGGATGAAATAAACGTGGAGGAAGTTCCGAGACCCAACACGAAGATAATGATGAACATAGGCAACCCCGAGTCAGCTTTTAAGTACGCCTTTATTCCCAACGACGGTGTTGGACTTGCGAGAGAGGAGTTCATAATAGCCAACTACATAAAAATACATCCCCTTGCGCTTATTCACTTCGAAGAGATAAAAGCTCTCTACGAGGATTTAAGTCGGCAGGGGCTCGTTGACGACAAAGGCTTTGCCCCTTACGGGGTGATATACAGACACGCCCCTGATAAGCTCAAGTCCAAGATGCCTTCCGGTAAAGAGAAGAGAAGGATAAACCTCAAGAGACTTATAAACGATATAGAGAACCTCACCTTCGGTTACGACGACAAGATGATTTACTACATAAAGAAGCTCTCTTACGGTATAGCCAAGATTGGTGCGGCTTTCTACCCTAACCCTGTGATAGTTAGGTTTTCCGATTTTAAATCAAACGAGTACGCGAACTTAATAGGTGGTCCCCTCTTTGAACCCGACGAGGAAAACCCCATGATAGGCTGGAGGGGGGCATCAAGGTACTACTCGCCCATATTCAAAGAAGCCTTCGGTATGGAGTGTAAAGCTATACTCCGCGTCAGGAACAAGATGGGCTTAAAGAACGTGAGGGTCATGGTACCTTTCTGTAGAACGCCCGCGGAAGGGGAGAAAGTACTTGAAGTCATGGGGGAGTACGGTCTAAAACGTGGGGAGAACGGACTCGAAGTCTACGTGATGGCTGAGATACCCAGCAACATAGTTCTTGCTGAGTATTACGCAGAGCTGTTTGATGGCTTTTCTATAGGCTCTAACGACCTTACCCAGCTTACCCTCGGGCTGGACAGGGACTCGGAGCTGGTGGCTCACCTGTACGACGAGAGGAACCTTGCCGTGAAAACCCTTGTGAAAACGCTTATTGAAAAAGCGAGGCTCAAAGGTAGGAAGGTAGGGATATGCGGCCAGGCTCCCTCAGACTTTCCGGACTTTGCACAGTTCCTCGTTGAAGAGGGTATAGACAGTATATCCCTTAACCCAGATGCGGTTCTAAAAACGACCTTAGATATAGCAGGCTTAGAAAAAAGGTTGGAGGCTAAGACATGAAGCTTGCCCTACCACAGATAAAAGTGCCGAGGTTTCAGCTTCCTTCGCTGGGAGGGAAGAAGGAGGTTTCTCTTGCGGTCTACGTAACCGATAGTTTCGTAAGGTTGCTTGAGCTTAATCCTTCAAAGGAGCCTGCCTTTCCTCCGGTAGAACAGGAATGGGAAGGTAAAAGGGAGGAGGAGAAGAAGATAATCCTTAGGCAATTGGTAGAAAGAAACGGGCTTTTGGGAAGGGACGTGATATCCTGCCTTACGGCGAGGGACGGGATACTGAAGGTTCAAAGGTACCCTTCCACCATGCCGAAAAAGGACATGATGGATGCCCTCAACTGGTACATACGCTCCGAAGTTGCTCAGATAAAGGAGGAAACGGTTTACGACTTCTACATAAACCAGAGTTCAGATAAGTACGTACAGGCTCTTATAACTATAGCGAGGAAAAGTACAGTAGATAAGCTGAAGGAGTTTCTTGAGGCCGGAGGGCTTAATCCTAGAATAATAGATTACGAAGTTGTTGCAATTATTAACTACGGACTGTACATGAACCTACCCGCGCCCTTTGCGATACTTTACATAGACAAGCACAACACTATGCTCGTCTACTACGGAGAGACCTCTATATCCTTCAACGAGATTACCTTTGACTTTAAGCTTGCGGAAAACGACACTACGATTTTGGAGCAGTTCCTCATAGAGGTTAGGAATCTCTTGGTTATAAACGAAATATCGAGCGTTTACCTTGCAGGGGCAATAATAGAGAACCAAGAAATGCTGGATAATGTGATGTCAAACCTACCCATTCTTGGCTTACTTGACCTTGAAAACTTACCCTCGTCGTTCTTTATACCGTATACTTTATCTATAAGGGGTTTGGAGGAATGATAAAGATAAATCTCCTAAAGGAGGAGAAAAAGGGAAGAGGTATATCACTCCCAAGCGTTAAAGGGTTTTCCAAAGAAGACTTAATTCAAGAAGGGGCGATAAAAGTCCTCTTAGTTATATTTGCTATAGCCTTAGTTGCGGAATTGGGATACATCTTTACTCTAAAGCGTGAATCGAGTTCTTTGGAAGCCGAAAAAAATAGACTGGTTCAGGACAGGAACCTCTGGCGGGCAAAAGCCCAAAGGTTCCTTAATGAAAGGAGAGATATAGAGGCAAAGATAAACAGGGTAAAAGCCAGAATTGAATACCTGGAGAAGAGTAAAGATGTAATCCTGACGATGAGAAAGTACTATCTTCCCTTTAATTCGTCGCTCGAGTACGTGTACACGAATACACCTTCTACCGTGTGGCTTTCCTCTTTCGTCCAAGACCAGAGCTTCAGCAACCTAAATCTATCTATTAACTTTTCAGCTTACGACATAAATACGATAGACGAGTTCTTCGTATTGATAAATAAAGAGTACTCCCTACCTTTAATAAAGAGTATAGAGAGAAAGTTAAATAAGTACGGGATAACCTACTACGTTTCCAGCATAAAGAGCAGGAAAGGTATAAGCCCGGAGAACTTGAGGGAGTGATATGTTTGAGAACTTAAAAGCCCAGTGGGAACAGACGCCTCTATGGCAGAGGGTTCTGGTGATTGTTATATTTTCCGCAGGAGTGCTTTTCGCTTTACATAAGTTCGTAGCCTTAGAGGAGAAGAAAAAGATAAATACCCTTAAGGAAGAGATTCAAAATCTGCGTTCCGAGATTAAGAGATACAAAGAGACCGTAAATCCTGTGTTCATAGAGCATTTGAAAGAAGAGCTTAAAAAATTGGAAGAGCAAGAAGTCGTTAAGAGACAAGAATTTGAGAGGATTGTGGGTAAAGTTCCTTACAAGGAAGAGGTTAACGTAATCATAAAGGAAATAGGGAACATAGCCCTAAGTAGCGGGCTTTCAGTCCTTAGCATAAAGATAGGAGAGCCTCGTATGAGGAGGTTTACCATACAGAACGGAGTTGTGTCTATAGTAAGCGATGCACAAGCCCAAGGCGGTAAAAATCAGCAGCAACCCAATTCACAAAACAAGCAACTTAGCGGTGTTCCCCTTTACATAATCAATGTACAGCTAAATTTGGAAGGTACTTCGGCAAGTATAATGAGGTTTTTCAGGTCACTTTCAGAGAAGGGAATAGTATCTTACCCCCAGAAGGTAGAGCTAAAGCCTTCTCCGGGCAGGGGAACTCTATCGGGAAGTGCTATCATAAATATAGTTGCTCAGGTTGAGCAGTGAGGAGGGTATTGTGATGAAATTCTTTCTTATAGGTTTAATTTCATTTTTAACGGTTGCGGGTTTATCCTTCTCAAAAGACCCCTTTCTGGATATCGAGAATGCTGTAGGGTACATAGTTCTCAGCGAGAATGGAAAGGAAAAAAAACTATTGGTTATAGAGGGTAAAGATAACACTGTAAAAATCATAGATATAAATAAAGAGCCTTCAAAAGTTCTCAGGCAAGGAGGGAGAAAATGAGGAAGCTCGTGTTACTACTTTTACTTGTACCTATACTTTCCCTAACCCAACCTCCTCAGGGCGGGTTGATAGTTAAGGAAATGAAGTTTGAAAACGTAAACTTAGATACAGTCCTAAAAGCTCTTATAAAGATAACGGGGAAAAATATCCTTATAGACCCGAGCATTCAAGAGGGAAAAGCCGTTGATGTAGCCAAAAAAGAGTGGAGTTACGGCAGGTATTTTGCAAAGCTTTACACATATCCGAACAGAATGAGTCAGAAGGTAAACATATTCATCAGCAAGCCCCTTAGCATAAACGAAGCTATGAAGCTCATAATGAAGGAGTTCGGTTTGATAGCCGTCCCAATAGACAAGGATACTTACAAGATAACTACTCTTGCAAAGTTAGAGATTGGTATAACAAATATGAGGGATAAAGATGTAAATGAGTTCTTAGACTTGATAAAGAATAAAGTTACCCCGTCTGCGGAGGTGGTTATAGATAAGAAATCGGGGCTAATTCTGGTTTCCGATAGCTTCGATAGGGTTGAATACCTGTTTAGCTCTCTTGAGAGGTACGTTCAGGGTAAGGCTCAAGACTCCTTTGATATAGACATAGCGGGTTTTGAAGATAAGGATATAGCACAGGTGGTAGACCTGTTAAAGCAGAAGTTCCCGAATGCGGATATAAATGTGGATAAGAGGCTTGGTTTTATAAGGATTTACGCCAATAAAGAGGACATAGCGAGCCTGAAGCTTTATATAGATAGGTACATAAAGACAAAGTTCCGCCACAAACTAAAGGAAAGGTTTACGACGAGGGTTTTCTTCTTGAAAGACATAGTTTCTACAGATGAAGCTATCAAGATACTTGAACCCCACATATCTCCTGAAACCCTGATTACGGAGTCTCCGACGTTTAACGCCCTCGTGATAAGGGATAAGCTGTCCAAGATAAACTCTTACGCGAAGATACTTGAGAAGTTCCTTAAAGAGAAGCCTACCAGCAGGAAGCCGGTAACACAGATTTTCTATCTCAAGTACATAACCCCCGAAGAGTTCATGAAGATGATAGAACCCCTGCGCTCTGAAGCGGGTTACATACTCGGGGGTGAGGAGCGAATAACCGGAGGAACCCCGAGGGTGCAGAGGATAGAGGGTACAAGAAGGGAAGGACAGATGGGAGAGAGAGTAGAAGAGCAAGCCACGGGACAGGACTACATAAGGAAGGCTGGCGGTAGAGTGGGCGAGACCGTTATATACGAAAGGAGAAAGAGCTTGAGTACTATTCTTGCGGACTTTAATGCCGTTATGATTACGGATTACCCCGAGGTGATTGAAAGGATAAAAGAGCGCTTTTCCCAGTACATAAGTGACGTTCCCGTTCAGGTTAAGATAGAGGCTAAAATCCTCGAGGTCAGGAAAGAGGTTCTTAGAGAGATAGGTATAGGTGCTAATGTGCTTGCCTCAAAAGCTAAGGTGCCGGGGTTCTGGGATGCGGGTGCCGGAGTAAATCCTGATGTGCTGTTAAGTCCAACTCCAGACCTCAGCCAAAACCCGGGTACGATTCTTACCCTTACGCTCCAGCAGGGAGCGTTAAACGCCTTAAACTTAAAGCTCTCTGCCTATGAGAAGATTGGGAAGATTAAGAACATAGCCAAGCCTACTGTGATAACCGTAAACGGTAAAGAAGCCATAATAAAGCAGGGAGAAGAATTGCCATACGAAACTATAATTCCCGTTGTAGGCGGTGGTACGGCAGTTCCTACGATTAACTGGAAAGAGATAGTACTTGAGCTAAGGGTAATTCCCCTTATATCCCCGGACGATAAAATAATGCTGGATATAGTAATAACCTACGACACTCCGGGTAGAACTACACCACAAGGCTACCTGGGTATAAACACTAAGGAGATTAGAACGAGAGCAGTCGTACACCACGGAGATACCCTCGTGATTGGCGGTGTTCTTGAGAAACAGAATAATAAGACCAACGAAGGTGTGCCGAAGCTCGTAAGGGTTCCCCTTCTGAAATGGTTGCTCGGTCAAGAGAAATTTGAGGAAACGGATAAAGAGCTTCTTATATTTCTAACACCCATAGTCCTGAGGGAGTGATACCCTCGGGAACTTTCTCTTACTTCTAACACCAATTGAATTGTAACTCCTTGCGTCTATAATATATCTTCTTAGGAGGTTCAGTTTTGGCAAAGAAGAGAGTTCAGGAAATAGCTAAGGAACTTGGTGTAAAACCCAAAGAGGTAATAGAGACCATAAAAAGGTGGTCTCCCGAAAAGAAAAAATGGTCTAACTTCAGTACCGTCGATGACGACTTGGTGGAGATTATATACAACGAACTCGGTGAGCCGGGAAAGCCGGGTACGGGTGAGGAAAATGCGGAGGAAGTGGCGGTTGAGCTTAAAGAGCCTGCAGTTGCGGTTGACCAAGAAAAGGATGAAGAAACGACCCATGAAGAGGATGCAGAAGGTATAGAGCTTGAAGAAAAGCCCATAGAGGAGGTGGTTGCCGAGGTTCTGGAAAAGGAAATCAATCGCCAGCCCAAGGAAGAAGAGGAAAAGGTTAAAGAAGTGGTAAAGAAGTTAGAGGAGAAAAGCCCTCCCAAACACGTACAGAAGCCTAAGGAGGAGTTTACCAAGCGAAGGCGTGATGTGAAGAAAGAGGAAAAGGTTTCCAATAAAGAGGGGGTTAAAGAGAAAAAGGAAAAGAAACAGCCGGATACGAGGAAAAAAGAAGTTAAAAAAGAGATAAAACAGCAAAAACCACAGCCCAAACCCCAAAAACCTAAAAAGAAGGAAGAGGAAGAGCTAAAAATTATCTACATACCTGAGAGCATAACCGTAAGGGAGCTTTCGGAACTCCTCGATGTCCCGGCAAACAAGGTTATCGGAGAACTCCTTAAAAAGGGAGTACTCGCCAACATAAACCAGAGCATAGACCCACAAGTTGCGCTTGAGATAGCGGAAGGGTTCGGATTCCTCGCAGACCTCAAGAAGGAAGAAGCTGAGGAAGTCCTCTTAGAGGAAGAAGAAGATAAACCCGAAGACCTAAAGCCCAGACCCCCGATAGTCGTGGTAATGGGGCACGTTGACCACGGTAAAACTACGCTTTTAGACACTATAAGAAAGACTAAGGTAGCCGAGAAGGAGAAGGGTGGAATAACACAGCACATAGGTGCTTACATGGTTGAGCTGAAAGACGGCAGAAAAATCACGTTTCTTGACACTCCCGGACACGAAGCCTTTACATCTCTAAGGGCGAGGGGCGCTCAAGTTACGGACGTGGCTATACTTGTGGTTGCTGCGGACGACGGTGTTATGCCTCAAACCGTAGAGGCTATAAATCACGCAAAGACCTTTGAAGTTCCCATAGTTGTTGCGGTGAACAAGATAGACAAGCCCAACGCAGACCCCATGAGGGTTCGCAGGGAGCTTGCAGAACACGGGCTTATTCCCGAAGACTGGGGAGGTGATACGGTATTCGTTGACGTCTCTGCCAAGACGGGAGAAGGTATAGACCAACTTTTAGAGATGGTTCTGCTCGTGTCCGACATACTTGAGCTTAAAGCCAATCCCAATAAAAGGGCAAAGGGCGTGATAATAGAATCAAAACTTGATAGAAAGAGAGGGGTTGTCGCCTCGGTGATAGTTCAGGAGGGAACTCTAAGGGTCGGAGACATATTTGTGGCGGGCATAACCCACGGACGCGTCAGGGCGATGTTTGACCACAGGGGAAGGCAGGTTAAGGAGGCTCCCCCATCAACGCCCGTAGAAATTTTGGGTTTTGAAGACCTACCAGAGGCGGGTGATTTCCTCGTAGTGGTTGAGAACGAAAGGAAGGCGAAACAGATTGCCGAATCAATAAGGGAAAAGAGGGAAAAGGAAGAGAAGTCCGCTCAGGGTATAAAGCTCGAGGAAATTTTCAAGAAGATAGAGTCCGGGGAAACTAAGGAACTCAGGCTCATAATAAAGGCTGATGCGATAGGTTCCTTGGAGGCTCTTAAGAAGTCCATGGAAGAGCTTTCCTCGGAGAAGGCGACGATAAGGATTATTCACGGAGCTGTGGGCGGTATAACGGAAAACGATGTTATGCTTGCAAAAGCCTCGGAGGCAATCATCATAGGATTTAACACGAGACCCGACCCGGTGGCAAGAAAGCTAATAGAGAAGGAAAAGGTAGACGTGAAGCTCTACGGAGTGATATATCAGGCGATAGAAGATGTCAAGAAAGCCCTCCAGGGACTACTTGAACCCGTTGAGAAGGAAGAAATACTCGGCTCCGCGGAGGTTAGGGCAACCTTCAAGATTAAAAAGGCGGGTGTAGTCGCCGGGTGTTACGTTGTAGAAGGCAAAGTCGTCAGGGGCGCAAAGGCGAGGCTCATAAGGGAAGGCATAGTTGTTTACGATGGACAGATAGAGACTCTGAAGAGGTTTAAAGAGGACGTTCAAGAGGTGGCAAAGGGCTACGAGTGCGGAATAAAGCTAAAGGACTTCAACGACATAAAGGTGGGCGACATAATAGAATGTTACGAGATAAAGTTAGAACAGCCGGAGCTGTAAGGCTCAACGAGATATACCCCAGTCTTCAAGGGGAAGGTTTACTGGCTGGGACTCCCTCAGTTTTCGTTAGGCTTCAAGGTTGTAATTTAAGGTGTAGTTGGTGCGACCAACCCCTGGCGCTCGAGAAGTCGGATAACTTCGTTGAGATAGATAGTGTCGTTGATGAGGTTAAGAGCTTTGGTGTGAGGCACGTGGTAATAACCGGAGGCGAGCCTTTCTTTGAGCCTAACTTAGACAAACTTATTCTAAGTTTTCTTTTGGAAAATCTGTCGGTACAGATAGAGACGAACGGGACACTCTGGAATCCGGGTGTAGAGCCGTTTGCCGAGGAAGTCCACATAACCCTCTCCCCCAAGGCTGCAGCTAACTTTTTCGTTCATGGCTCGGTGCTGAAGTACGCGAAGGAGCTTAAATTCGTAGTTGATGAGTCGCTGACCGTGGAGGATATAGTTAAGGGAAATTTTTTACCTTTCCTTAGAAAGGGCAAGGTAATTCTACAGCCGGAGGGTAATAGGAACAGTATGTTAGAGAAGGCTAAGGAGATAGCCTACGCGCTGTCGAGAAAGGGTTTAGCGGTTAGAGTTTTGCCCCAGCTCCACAAGATACTGGGAATTAGGTAGTTAGACTTAACTTAAAGGATATTTATAATTGCAATAAGGAAATGTTATACTATAATTAAATTCTGGTATGATTGATATATCTAAGCTTAAGACGTTTGTTACGGTTGCAGATTTAGGCTCCTTCTCTAAGGCGTCCGAAATCTTATACATAACACAGCCCGCAATAACACAGCAGATAAAGTCCCTCGAAAAGACCATAGGCTCTAAGCTCTTTCAGAGACAAGGCGGGAAGATGGTTCTAACCGAAGAGGGAAAGCGTATATACGACATAGCCAAGCTCCTGCTTGCAAGCTACGAAGGGCTTATGGAAGAGATGGCGCGTATAAAGAAAGACCTCAAGGACACCCTCTTTCTGGGCGTTAGTGCCACCCTCAGCGAGTACATAGTTCCACAGATGGTAGCCGGATTTCACGGAGAGTTCCCCAGTTCCACGATAAAGATTTTTACCGGCAACTCCCAAGAGGTAGAAGAGGGTTTGCTCTCGGGCGTTCTGAACATGGGAATTATAGAGAGAGAGCCTTCCAGTAAGTTCATAAGCTACCCTTGGTTAGAGGACGAGATACTGTTCTTTACCTATCCGGATAGCCCATTGACTAAAAAGGGTGAGATAGCTCCGGACGAGCTTTACGAGGTAGACCTAATTCTCAGGGAGACTAACTCGGGGACTCGGAAGACGGTGAAAGACAAGCTCGAAGAGTTAGGGCTGGTCTTTGAAAGACTAAAGATAAAAGTTGAGGCAAATAGTAGCAGAACTATAATGAACATAGTCAAGAGCGGTTACGGAGCCTCTTTCCTATCGAGGGGACTGCTAATAAGAGAGATACAAATGGGAAGCCTCGTTCCCGTGAAGATAAAGGGCTTTGAGATAAAGAGGAAGTTCTACATAATATACCCCAAGAACTCAAACATAACCTTTTTGGCAAGCAAGTTTATAAAGTTCCTGATGTCCCAAACGCAGAACGAGAAGGCTATAAAAGAGGAGAACCTTACCAAAAGGGTATGAAGGCGGCTATATTCGACGTTGACGGCGTCATAATAGACGTAAGGAACACCTACCATCAGGCTATAAAGGAAACTGCGGAGAGCTATCTAAATCGTGAAATCCCGTTGAGATTTATAAAGGAGCTTAAGTTCTCCCGCGGTATAAACAACGACTGGGACGTTACTAAGGAGGTTCTCAAGGAGTTCGGTGTGAGCGTGAATTACGAGGAGCTTGTGGACAGGTTCACGCAGATATACGACACACTCAAAGATAAGGAAGAGCTTATGCTCGATAGAGAGTTCTTCGAAGAGCTGAGAAAGAACGAAGGACTGAAGCTGGGGGTGGTGACTGGAAGGCCCAAGGAAGACCTCGTTTACTCCTTCAGGAAGTTCAAGCTGGAGGACGTGTTCGACGTTACGATTGACGAGGACGACGTGTGGAACAAGGAGCTGAGAAAACCCCATCCCTTCCCGCTTCACCTCTGTATGGACAGCCTCGGAGTTGATAGGGCGGTTTACATAGGTGACAACGGAGCGGACTACGATATGGTTTTCGCGTACAGAAAGCTTTACGGTAAGGAAGTTGCTTTTATCCACTTCAACAGAGCTGTGGACATAGAGCTTCCCACGGATAGAAAGACGGATAGTAAAGAAGAGCTTAAGCGTTTAATTCAAGAGGTTTTGCTTCTTCCGCAAGGAGTATAGGAATGTCCTCCTTGACCTCGTAATACACCTTACAAACTTCACAAATCAGGATATTTTCGCTCTCGTTGTAAACAAGCACCCCTTTACACTTGGGACAGGCTATAACCTCAAGAAGTTCCCTGCTTATTCCCATACAAATTTAGTTTAACATTAATACTTGAGCATGCGTGTTAGAGTGTTCGTGTCGGGCAGAGTGCAGGGGGTTTACTTTAGAGCCTTTACCAAGGAAGTTGCGGACTCTCTCGGGCTGAAGGGCTGGGTGAAGAATATTCCCGACGGAAGAGTGGAAGCCCTCGTTGAAGGCGACGAAGAGCTGCTCTGGGAACTGCTCAAGAGACTTTGGGAGGGTCCCCCTGCGGCAGAGGTAAACTCCTTAGAGGTGCATAGGGAGGATAGCGATGAGCCTCTTTTTGGTTTCAACATTATTTATTAGTTTTTTGATAACTACCGCCTTCGGCGGTGAGTGTAAGTACTACAAAGTAAAGAAGGGAGACTCCCTGTGGAGCATAGCCAAGAAACACGGCTTGAGCGTTAAGCAGGTAAAGAGGGCAAATCCATCGGTGGGCAAGTTCCTAAAGCCCGGACAGAGGCTCTGTATACCTGTGGCAAAGAAATCCTCTACGGCTAAGGCTAAGACCAAGAAAAAGAGCTACACACTTACCACTTACAGGGTAAAGAAAGGAGACACGCTCATATCCATAGCTAAGAGGTTCGGTATATCCTACAAAGAGCTAAAGAGGATTAACGGCTTGAAGTCCTCTTCAATAAGGGTGGGGCAAAAGCTCAAGGTTCCGAAAAGATACATCAAGAAGGAAAAACCCAAGAAGTTAAAGAAGTTTAAGGTGTACAGGGTAAAGAGGGGCGATAGCCTTCAGAAGATAGCTAAGAAGTTCGGCGTTAAGGTGAGAGATATAAAGAGGGCGAACGGACTGAAAGGTAATCTTATAAGGGTCGGGCAGAGGCTTAAAATTCCTGTTAAATCCTCTAAGGTAGCAAGCTATAGGAAAAAGAGTAAGGTCACTTATATAACCTACAGGGTAAGAAGGGGTGATAGTCTGTCGAAGATAGCCAAAAAGTTCGGAGTGTCCGTAAAAAGTATAAAGAGAACCAACGGGCTTAGAGGAAGCTTTATAAGGGTCGGACAGAGACTTAAAATTCCCGTAAGCACGGAGCTGTTTGAGAGGAGGTTCGTGAAGAAGCCGAAATTCAAGCTCTCACTTTTACCCGTAGATGGCAAAATACGGAAGGGTTTAAGGGGTATAGACATTATTTCACCGTGCGGAGAGAGGGTAAAGGCTATAGATGAGGGAACCGTCCTTTACAGTGGTAGCGACCTTGCACCTTACGGCAACATGGTTATCCTGAAGCACGATGGATACATCTCCGTTTACGCTTACCAGATGGAGAACCTTGTGGAGAGGGGTGATGTGGTCGATAGGGGAGAAACTATAGGCAAGGTGGGTTTAAAGCCCGGCTCGGGCAGATGCGCCCTTAGATTCGAGCTTAGGACGGTGGAAGGTACGGCAATCAATCCCCTTGATTATATAGGAAAAAAGTAATACAATATTTGACTTGCTAAATCAAGGAGAGAGAGTATGAAGACATACAGGGTAAAGCCGCAGGAAGTTGAGAAGAAATGGTACGTGGTAGATGCAGAGGGAAAGGTTCTCGGAAGGCTCGCAAGCGAGATAGCTAAGGTATTGAGGGGTAAGCACAAGCCCTATTATCAACCCGACGTTGATTGCGGAGACTTCGTCGTGGTCATAAATGCAGACAAGGTAAGGGTAACGGGAGACAAGCTTAATCAGAAGATTTACTACAGGCACTCTAACTACCCGGGTGGTTTGAAGGCGAGGTCTCTCAAGTGGATGCTGGAAAACAAGCCCGAAGAGGTTATAAGGCTTGCCGTTAAGAGAATGCTGCCCAAGAATAGACTCGGACATAAGATGCTCAAAAAGCTTAAGGTTTACAGAGGCTCGGAGCATCCCCATCAGGCGCAAAGACCGGAGGTTCTGGAGGTTAAGGTATGAACAAAATTAGGAACTTTGCCATAACGCCGGAGAACTCTATATACGGCACGGGTAAGAGAAAGGAAGCTATAGCCAGAGTTTGGCTCGTAAAAGACAAGCCCGAGGCGAGGATAGTTAAAGCCAAGGGTAGCAACAAAGAGTGGAACGTCCAAGACTACTTCCAGAGAGAGTCTCTGATTAACAAAGTGGTTTTCCCCCTGAAAATCACGGGACTTGACGAGAAGTTCGGGATATACGCCACCGTTGTGGGCGGAGGAGTCTCCGCTCAGGCGGAAGCCGTTATGTACGGAGTAGCCAAGGCTCTTTTAAAGTACAACCCCGAGCTTAGAACCCAGCTCAAAAAGGCAGGACTGCTAGTTAGAGACGCCCGCGAGAAGGAAAGGAAGAAGTACGCGCAGATGGGCGCACGCGCCAAGTACAGGTGGAGTAAGAGATAATTTATGTCCGTTAAGGTTGCCGTATACGGGGCAACGGGCTACACAGGTCTTGAGCTTTTAAGGGCTATCCGCAATCACCCGGAAATTGAGATAACAGCCCTCGTGTCCGGTTCCTCCGCGGGTAAAAGGTTCGGGGAGGTTGTTCCCTTTGCGTATGCATACGGTATCGGAAAGCTTGAACTCGTAGAAGAACCTGGGGATGACTACGACTTAGCCTTTTTGTGTCTTCCCCACGAGGTTTCCCTTGGGCTGGTTCCCGAGCTTTTAGATAAGGGTAAAAAAGTTATAGACCTCTCGGGAGCTTACAGAATAAAGGAGGCTTCTGCGTATCCAGATTACTACGGATTTGAGCATAGCTATCCGCAGGTTCTCAATCGGGCGGTTTACGGATTGCCCGAGATGTTCAGGGATAAGATAAAGGGTGCAAGCCTTGTGGCAAATCCCGGATGCTACCCTACGGCTACACTTTTGGCTCTTTATCCCTTGCTTAAAGAGGAATTTGAGCTTGAAGAGGTTGTAGTCCATGCCCTATCAGGTATATCGGGTGCGGGTAGAAAACCTAAGCAGGAGTTCCACTTTCCGGATATGACTGAAGGCTTCTTCTCCTACTCTGTGGAAAAGCATAGGCACACGCCGGAGATGGAAGGCTCCATAAAGATGTTTTCCGGAAAAGATATAAAGGTGAGGTTTACACCTACGGTTATTCCCATATCAAGAGGTATGCTTTCCACCGTGTACTTAAAACTGCACCTGCCGGAGGCAAGACTCCTTTACACGGAAACTTACGAGAAAGAACCCTTCGTAAAGGTAATAGACCGTCCCCCTAATCCCAAGTGGGTTCGGGGAACAAATCTGTGTTTGGTGTATCCCTTCTACGATGAGAGAACAGGGTGCTTGACCGTACAGTCCGCCATAGACAATCTCAGCAAAGGTGCTTCATTACAAGCTGTTCAAAACATGAACCTTATGTTAGGTTTCGGGGAGTCCCTCGGACTTGACTATCAACCCGTATTTCCGTAGGGCATAAATAAGCAAATAAGAATATTCGTCAATTAATATGTCTTATAAGGTTCATAAGAAATTGATTAAATACCTGAAATGTGTATTACCTTAAATTATTAAGTCATGCGACGTGGCTTATTCCTTGCCTTAGCAATTCTTTTGTCCGTAGCTTTCGGACAGGCTGTATGGGTCTCCAACTTCGATAGGGGAGTCCAGCTTGCTAAGGAGAAGGGTAAGAATCTACTTATATACTTTTCCAGTGACCACTGCCCATACTGTTGGCAGATGGAAAACTACGTTCTGGTAGACCCCGAGGTTGAGAAATACATAAGCGACAAGTTCATAATAGTTTCCATAGATGTAGAGGATATGCCTGAAAGCGTTGAGGAAAAGTTTGACGTGTTCGGCACACCTTACATAGTTTTTTACGACCCTAAGAGGGATAAAGTTATCTCCGAGCTGTTTGGAAGCCGTGAGGCTGAAGATTTTATAGTTATACTTAAGAAAATATGCAAAAAATCCAACCTAAGGAGGTGTTGAGATGCTCTCAAGGAGAGACCTATTTAAGGTAGCAGGGGTCGGGGCTGCAACTCTGTTGGTAGCTCCGGGAGTTGTAGGGCAGTCCTTTGCTGCAAAAAAGAGCTTGGACGATGCCCTTAAAGAGAAGTTGGGGGTTACCCAAAAGGATTTAAAGTCTTCGGACTTGATAAAGGTAAAAGCGCCCACCATAGCCGAGTCCGGAGCTAACGTTCCCGTTGAGGTGAGTGCAAATATTCCCGCTCAGGAAGTTGAATCGCTGTTTATATTCATCGACAAGAACCCCAACCCTTACGTGGCACAGGTCGATTTCACACCTGCCAACGGAGAGGTATACTTTGCCACGAGGGTTAAGATGGGTAAGACTTCTCCCGTAAGGGCGGTGGTTAAGATGAAGGACGGCTCTTACCTTACGGCATTCAAAGAGGTTAAAGTAACCGTAGGTGGTTGCGGTTAATAAAAGCTTTGAACCTTAATCAAAATCTTTTAAAGGGAGGTAAGAAATGGCATCAGTAGGAAGAGCTATTGTTAGGGTTCCGAGGAAGATTTCAAAGGGACAGGCTTTCAAGGTGCAGATGGTTATAACGCACCCTATGGAGACCGGTCTCAGGAAGGACAAGAAGACCGGAAAGCTGATACCTGCTCACTACATAACACATATAGACTTTTATCTCAACGACCAGCTGGTTACGAAGATTTACTCTTCTCCGGGTATAAGTAAGAACCCTTACTTCGCAATTAAGATGAAGGCAGACCAGTCAGGTACGCTGAAGGTTGTCTACGCTGACAACAAGGGAGGCAAGTGGGAAAAGAGCGTCAAGCTTAACGTAGCTTAAGGAGGGGTAGACATGAAAAGTAAGAAGTTCCTTATAGGTTTGGCGTTGGTTGGGGGTGTCGCTGTAGGTTTTTCTGCAGATGTTCCTACTCCTGACCAAGTTAAGCAGCTCAAGGAGATGGGAATACTTCCCAGTGATGTTATAGTTGACGAAGGTAACGATTACTTCCACAACCTTAAAGGTCCTAACGGCAAGACCTGTGCTTCCTGTCACGGACAAGACGGAGCAAAGCTCGTAGGTGCATACGCCAAGATGCCCAGATACTACAAAGACATAGACAAGGTTGCCGATATAGATATCAGGATTAAAGCCTGTATGACCAAGTACATGGGCTTTCCCAAGGACAAGAAGTTTAAGAAGAAGTTCACCAAAAAGTACAGGGTTCCCCTTGCTGGATACGTTGCCACACTCAGCAACGGCATGAAGATAAACGTAACCCTCGACGACCCTCAAGAGAAGGAGATGTACGAGTTCGGTAAAAAGCTTTGGTATCAGAGAGTCGGCGGTAGAGACCTGTCCTGTGCAATATGCCACGAGGTATATGCCGGCTACAGGATAAGGCTCCAGAAGCTGGGTGCTCCCGTTAGGGACAAGCTGTATGCCCACTGGCCCGCCTACAGGTTCTCAAAGGATAAGCTCTGGACTATGGAGGACAGGATAAGGGGCTGCTACAAGAGTTACTTCCTGTACTTAGGTAAGAAGTGGGACAAGAAGAAGGACTGGGTAAAGAAGCCCCCTTACTACATGAAGGAGCTGGTAGCCCTTGAGCTGTTTATGAAAAAGGCAGCTAACGGAGCAACAGTAGAGGTTCCCGGTCTACTAAGGTAAAGGAGGGGTGATAATGAAGAAGGTACTTTTTACAGGTTTGGTCGTTGGACTTGGAGCGATAGTGGCTTGTCAGGCACCTGCCTCTAAGGCAGAGCAAAAGGCTGAAAAGCCTGCTAAGAAGATGTCTAAAGAGGAGAAGTTCAGAGCCGCTTTGGCTAAGCAGGACAAGTATCAGAAAGCCTGCTCAAATGAAAAGCAGCTTATTCCGGAAGGTATATCCATAGAACAGTTTAAGAAGGACATGCTCGCCACCATAAAGTATCCCGAGGGCGGAGTGGTAGGCGACTGGAAGAAGGGAGAGAAGCTCTTTGGAGACCCTAAAAAGGGTGGTAAAGGCTTGGGTAACTGTTACGCTTGTCACTGCGGAGACCCCAGCATAATAGCTTGCGGAAACATAGGACCTTCCCTTACGGGATACGGTAAGAGCGGAGCAGACCCTAAGGTTACCTACCAGAGGATATACAACCCTTGGTCTGTAAACCCGTGTAGTGCTATGTTCAGGTTTGGGGTTCATGGAATACTGTCTCCCGAGCAAATCGCTCACATTACCGCATTTCTCCACGACCCCAACTCACCTATAAACAAATAACCCGAGCGGTAGCTTTACTTTTTATAATTAGGGGCGTAGGGGGCTTGTAAAGCCCCCTTTTATTTTGTTTACCCCTAAATAGGGCAGGAGGTAGATGATATGCACATGACGAGAAGGGATTTCTTAGAGCTGGCGTTGGTAACGGGAGCCTTTCTAACGGCTAACCCGGTTCAGGCACTTGCCAAGATGTCTTACGATGACATCATGAGGTTCAAGCCCGTAGGGAATGTAACCCTACTGTTTACCACAGACCTTCACGCTCACCTTGAGCCTCTATACTTTGCCGAGCCTATGAACCTCGTAGCTCCCAAAAAGCTGATGGGCAAACCCGGGTACATAACGGGTAAGGAGTTTTTGAAGTATTACAAGATAGCTCCCGGCACCCTTGAGGCTTACTTTACCAGCTGTTTAGACTTTCCCAAGCTGGCACACAAGTTCGGCAAGATGGGCGGTGCGGCTCACATCACCACCGTAATAAAGAACGTGATAGCCGAGAGGGGAAGGGATAAGGTTCTGGTAATGGACGGGGGAGATACTTGGGTCACCTCTGCCATAGGAACCTTTACGAACGGCAAATCTGTGGTTGATTGGATGACCCTTACGGGCTTTGACCTGATGGTCGCCCACTGGGACTTTACCTTCGGAAAAGAGATATTCATGCAGAGGATTGAAGACCTTGAAAAAGGTGGATGTGAGTTCATAACCCAGAACGTGGTGGATGAGCTTTTTGGAGACCTCATATTTAAACCCTACTCTATAAGAGAGGTGGGCGGTGCAAAGCTGGGAATAATAGGAAATTCCTTCCCCTACACGCCCATAGCTAACCCCAAACAGTTCGTTGAGGGTTGGAGCTTCGGCGTGCGTGAGGAACAGATGCAGCAGTTCGTTGACGAGCTAAGGCAGAAACACAAGGTTGATGCTGTAATACTTCTGTCTCACGACGGACTGCCCCTTGACATGGCTCTTGCGGAGAAGGTCAAGGGTATAGACGTGATAATATCCGGACACACCCACGATGTCACACCTACGGCAGTGAGGGTAGGCAAGACTCTCATAGTCATAGCCGGCTCCCACGGTAAGTTCGTTGGAAGGTTAGACCTTGACGTGCAAAAGGGCAAGATAAGGGACTTTAAGTTCAAGCTCTATCCTGTTGCTTCTAACCTAATACCAGCGGACAAAGAGGCTCAGAAGTTGGTAGAGAAGTATAAAAAGGAAGTGACTAAGAAGTACAAGCTCGACGAGGTTATAGGCGAAGCCGAGGTTATGCTCTACAAGAGGGATACCTTCTTCTCCACGTGGGATTGGCTTGTGGGAGAAGCGATTAGCGACTACTACGGAGGGCTTGACATAGTCACCTCTCCCGGATACAGGTGGGGAACTACCGTTCTGCCCGGACAGAAGATAACCAGAGACCACGTTTACGACTACACGGCTATAACCTATCCGCTCGTTTACGTGATGAAGAGAACAGGAGAGCAGCTCCTTACCGTTTGGGAGGACGTTGCGGACAACGTGTTCAACCCTGACCCCTTCTACCAGCAGGGCGGAGACATGTCAAGGATGTGGAACGTTGAGTACTCCATAGAGGTAAACGGACCCCAGTACAACAGGATAAGGGAAGTAAAAATAGGCGGTAAACCTCTCAAGAAGGACAAGGAGTACATGATGGCGGTTTACGGCGGACCTCCTCCCCCTCCGGACATGGTTCACCCTGACTATAAGCCCGTTCCCGTTTACGACATTCTGATTGACTACATAAAGAAGAAGGGTAAAATTAAGGTTAGGACGGAACCTAATGTGAAGGTGCTTGACGCGCCTTACAAGGTTTACGACCAGTGCTACGGAGGTTGATATGAGAGGCATCCTTTTTATATTCGGGGGACTCCTCGTAGTGGGAGTCCTCGTTTTCTTTATATACAAGAACTACGCCAACCCCTTTAAGCTCATGTTCTACACTCAAACGGTTCAGGGTAAGAGCTTTGATAAGGTGATAGAGGAGCTTTCCGATTCCTTAAACAAAAGCGGTTTAAAACTTATCAGAGTTCTTCCCCTCTCCAAGGCTCTAAAGGCTAGGGGTGTTGAGGACTTCCCCAACTACAGCATGGTGTTAGCCTGCGACGTGGAAGGTAAGAAAGAGCTTCTCTTAAAGGTTCCTTTCCTGAGCAACCTTATACCCTGCAGTCTTGCGGTTTACGACAACAAGGAAGGTGGAGTCTCCATAACCGCCCTCAAAGAGACCTTGTTTATCCATCAGTATAAACCCCAGCTGAGTGAGGAGGACATAAAGCTCATAAAGGACACTTACGCCAAGCTTAGAGAGGTGATAAAAGGAGTTGCTAAATGAGAAAGGTTTTGCTAACTTTGCTGGTGGGTTTGAGCCTTACCTTTGCCGTTGACTTTAAGTTTGAATACGAAGAGAAGATAGAGGGAATGGACTTTGAGGACGTAAAGCTCCTGCTTAAGACTGCCCTTGACGGCAGGAATATGAACGTCTTGGACGTAATAGACATATCTACGGAATCGCCGAGGTTTTCCGTGTTTCTGGTTTGCAACCTCACCTATGCCCAGAACATACTCCCTGACATGCCCGAGTTCGGCACCATAGCACCCTGTAGGATTTACCTTTACGAGGACAAAGACGGGAATGTTATCGTAGGCTACATAAACATACCTACGCTCCTCAAAATATACAAAAAGTTTCTGAACCAAGAGGCGGTCAAGGTTTTCAAAGTCGCCGACGACGACATAAAGGCGGCTTTAAAGGAAGCCAAGGGTGAGTTTTAGGGTACTACTTCTCTTCTTTCTGGCTTCGGGGTACCTCTTAGCCTCGGAATACCCGAAGCATGTAGGAGAAACCCTCAAGAAGCTGGGAGACAACATATACGGGGTCTTCGGCGTTTACGAGCAGGTGAGTCCTGAGAACAGGGGTTTTATATCAAACGCCTATTTCGTAATTACCTCCGAAGGCGTTCTGGTCGTAGACGTTCTTAGCACCTACAAGCTGGGCAAAGAGCTTGTGGAAGCTATAAGGAAAACCACCGATAAACCTATAAAGCTTGCGGTAATTACCCACTACCACACAGACCACTTTTACGGCATAAAGGCTTTGAAAGAGGCGGGAGCCATAACCGTAGCCCACGAGGACGCTTACGAATACCTGTCCCAACCCTCAAGCGAGGCGTTTCTCAAATCAAGGCAGAGGCTCTTGGGCGAGCACATGGAAGGCACGGGCTTAGAGCCTCCTCACATAGCCATAGACAAGGGCATGACCGTAAACCTCGGAGGGGTTCTCTTTGAGG
>WFYI01000111.1 GCA_015490155.1 Aquificaceae bacterium
GAGATAAACGGCTACGAAGAAAGAGGGAAGAGGAGAAAGGTAAAAGCCCCGAAAGTTATCTAAACTCGGAGGATTTGCTGAATGAGTAAGGAAGAGAAGAAGGGCTTTCTGCACTACCTATACAAGCACCGTTTCCTGATAGGGAGAAGGCTCACCCAAGTTTCAATAATGCTCCTCTACATAGGCGGCAACATTTACGGCTGGAACATACTCAAGGGCAATCTCAGCTCTTCCAAGCTCTTTGATGTGATACCTCTCGCAGACCCCTTTGCGGTCTTGCAGATGTTCTTCGCCGGGGCAATAGTTGCTATGGACGCGCTCGTTGGTGCCGGAATCATACTTCTCTTTTACGCACTAATAGGAGGCAGAGCCTTCTGTAGCTGGGTTTGCCCTATGAATATGGTGACGGATTTTGCCAACTGGCTCAGGGTTAAGACAAACATACACAGGGAAGAGTGGCAGCTCAGGATTACCCGCAAAACGAGGTATTTGGCTATAGCGATGGCTCTCGTGCTTTCCCTGATTTTGGGCATGCCCGCCTTTGAGTTTGTCAGCCCCATATCCATACTCCACAGAGGACTGATATTCGGTATGGGGCTGGGTTGGACTATGGTTTTGGCAATATTCCTCTTTGACCTTTTCGTCATAAAGAACGGCTGGTGCGGTCATGTGTGCCCGCTGGGGGGCTTTTACTCTCTGGTCAGCAAGCCCAGCCTGATACGGGTTGATTACGACTACGGCAAGTGCACCGAGTGTATGGAGTGCGTAAAGATATGCCCCGAGAGTCAGGTTTTGCACATGGTGGGTAAGCACAGCTCTTTGGTCTCCTCCGGGGAGTGTATAAACTGCGGGCGTTGCGTGGAGGTCTGCAACGACGACGCCATTTACTTCTCTTTGAGATTTTTAGAAAAAAGTAAGGAGGCAGTAAGTCATGAGGGTAAGTAAGAAGGTATTGGCAGTATCGGTGGGAGTTTCTCTCGCTCTGGCCGGCCTGGCTCAGGCTGTCAAAGACGCCATACCCGAGGAGCAGCTGGGATACAGGAACCAGACCCTTTACGATGAGAAGCCCGTAAATCCGCCCAAGGTTGAGTATCCCAAGGCTCCGCCGGGTGCCAGCAAACGTTTCGCAAGGGCTTACGAGAACGCTCCTCCCCAGATTCCCCACTCGGTTGAGGGCTTGGTTCCCATAAAGCCGGGCAACAACGCCTGTTTGAGTTGCCACATGCCAGAGAACGCAAAAGCTGTAGGCGCTACGCCCATGTCCAAGACCCACTACGCCCTTGACCTGTTTACCAAGGGAGGCAACAAGAAGAAGCTCAAGATAGACCCCGCAAGGTATCAGTGCGTCATGTGCCACACGCCTCAGGCTAATGCCAAGCCGGTGGTAAAGAACCTCTTTAAGCCCTACTTCAGAGACCCTCAGGCTAAGCAGAAGTCTATCCTGTATCAGAAGTGGAACGAGGTGCCCGAATACAAATGAACAGAAGGCAACTGCTAACGGGCTTCGTAAAGGGTAAAGAGCAGGGCTTTATCAGACCCCCCTACACCTCTGCACAGACGGATTTCTCACCCTGCAAGGAGTGTGACGCACCCTGCGTGGAGGTTTGCGAGGAAGGGGTGCTATTCAGAGACGGAGAGGGTATCCCCGCCCTCTCCTTTAAAGAAAGGGGTTGCTCTTACTGCGGAGAATGTTTAAAGTCCTGTCCCCACGGGGTAATATCCGAGAGTTCCAAAACCATAAGGGCTAAGGTGCAGATAGACCCCCAAAGGTGCAGCGCTTGGAATGGGGTTCTGTGCTTCTCCTGCAAAGAGCCTTGCCTGGACAACGCCATAAAGTTCAATGGCCTCTACAAACCCGTTATACTGCCCGACAGATGCACATCTTGCGGCTTTTGCGTCTCCGTATGCCCCACGAACGCCGTAAAGGTGGTGGCAAATGAAGACGCTTAGCCTTCTTCTGAGCTTTCTTCTTAGCTTAGCCTTCTGCGCAGACTTGGAGGAGGTTATAGAGGCTCGGGGGGCGATAACGGACATCGTTCACAGAGATGGAAAGCTCTACGTATCAACGGAGCTGGGGTGTGTAGAGGTCTATGACCTGCCCACGGGCAAAAGGGAAAGGGAACTTAAACTTCCCGATATAAAGGACTTCACCGGAGAGGACATGCCGCCTAAAGTGTTCTCCGTTGACATCTCACCGTCGGGAAAGCTGTGGCTGATTGTGGCTCAGGGAAGCGGCGGATACAGGGAAGTATTTATACTCACCGCCGAAGGCGGTCTTAAAAAGATTCTGACCACCAAAAACCGCCTGATGCTCTCCGAGGGCAGGTTCGTCAGCGAGGACAAGGTAGTTCTCAGTTTGATAAGCGACGAGATAATCCTCTTTGACCTGAGCAAATTTAAACCCTTATACAGGGTTCAGGTAGGCATGTCTTCCCTTTCGGATATTGCCCTTGGCGAGGACAGGAGCGAGGTAGCCGTTTCGGACGAGTCGGGGGTCGTTAGCTTGGTGAGCCTAAAAGACGGAAAGGTGGCAAGAAGGCTCAAAGGTGTAAACGTGGACAAGCTTTACAAGTTGGACTATAAAAGAGACACAATTATGGTAGGCGGTAGGGACAGGAGGGTGGGAATATACTATCTGAAGGAGGGCAAGAGCAGGAGGATTGACGCAGAGTTTCTGGTCTTTTCCGTGGCTATGGACGAGGAGGCTAAGCTGGGTGCGTTTCCCTTTAACGAGAGCAACGACATAAAGGTTATAGAGGTAAGCTCGGGCAGGGAGCTGGACGTGCTAAAGGGACAAAGCTCAACGGTCAGCGTCCTGCTCTTTCTAAAAGAGAGGCTGATTGCAGGCTGCGACGACGGTAAGATTTTTGTATGGAGGTTGAAGAGATGAACATATCGGGACTTGTCGTGAGAACCAATCCCAAGTATTTAGAGGAGGTCATAAAGAGCCTTGAGGAGTCGGGCATGTGCGATGTCCACTTCCACGACGAGAAGGGCAGGATTATAGTTACCATAGAGGCGGAGACCACCGACGAGGAGATATACAAGACAAAAGCCTTGATGGCTCTTCCCCACGTTCTATCGGTGGACTTGGTCTATACCTACAGCGAGGAGTTGGAGCAGGCGGGCGACATGTTCAATCCTGAGGAGGTGCCCAAGATTCTCCAAGACGAGAACGTGCGTGCCGAGGACATAGTCTATCACGGCGATGTTAAGAAGAGAATATAAAGGGATACCCGGGGCTGCGCTCTAAAACTTGACTTTAGTTTTATCTATTGTTTGCATGGAGGCGACGGGCGGATTCGAACCGCCGTGAAAGGGATTTGCAGTCCCTCGCCTAAGCCACTCGGCCACGTCGCCTTGAGTATATAGAAATTATACCACCTCCCCAAGATTTTCAAGATAGTGCAAGGCTAATGACTCTATAACCTCTAATCCCCAATCGGAAAGTTTAAACTCCCTGTCTTAAGACCTTATACCCCTTCCGAGACTTTTATTGTACTTATATCTTTTATCTCAATACTCAACCTATCCTTCTGGTAGGCTCCCGTGAGGTTGAATAATACATATACAAAGGTTATAATGTTCATTTACCATGTGCTTTTCAGCTGGCGTAGCTCAGTCGGCAGAGCGCGGGATTTGTAATCCCGCGGTCGTGGGTTCAAGTCCCACCGCCAGCTCCAAGGGCTACTCAGGAGGGGTGGCCGAGCGGTCAAAGGCAGGGGACTGTAAATCCCCCGGGCTTCGCCCTACGCAGGTTCGAATCCTGCCCCCTCCACCACTAAAGCGGGTGTAGCTCAGTTGGTAGAGCAGCGGCCTTCCAAGCCGCAGGTCGCGGGTTCGAGTCCCGTCGCCCGCTTTTTTACTTATCACCCCCACACCCAATCCAATTGGCACCCTTATTGCCCTAATATAGGTATGGCAGAGGCTACATTCCAATGTCCGTATTGCGGTGTAGGTTGCGGGCTTTATATAAATGACAAAGGCAAAATCAAAGGGGATTTCGAACATCCGTCCAATAAAGGTGACTTGTGTAAGAAACCCTTGTACTTACCGAAGGTATTTGAGAAAGGGCGTATAGCAAAACCCCTTTACAGACAGGACAAAAACGAACCGTTTACAGAAATAAGCTGGGAAGATGCATACACAATATTGAAGGCGAAGCTTACAAATTTGTCTCCCGAAGAGACATACTTTTACATATCCGGACAGCTCCTTACCGAAGACTCTTACGTGATAAACAAGTTCGTAAAAGGGCTTTTAGGAGTAAACAACATAGACGCCAACTCAAGGCTGTGTATGGCTTCCGCAGTTGCCGCTTACAAATACGCTTTTGGTTCAGACGGCGTACCGTGTACGTACGAGGACATCGACGACGCAGAAGCATTTATATTCATAGGCTCAAACGCCACCATAAGCCACCCGGTTCTATTCAAGAGAGTTTTGAAACGCAGAAGAGAAACGGAACAAACCGTAATAGTAACCGTAGACCCCCTCGAAACGGAGACAGCCAGGAAAAGCGACCTGTACATACAGATAAGAGCCGGTACAGATACGGTATTTCTAAACTCTGTCCTTTACGTACTCCACAAAGAGGGTTGGATAAACTTTGAGTTCGTGGAAAGGTATACAGAAGGCTTTGAAAAGGCTATGGAAGTTGCACGGAATTTCCCCCCAGAAACCGCAGCAAGTATATGTGAGGTTAGCAAGGAAGATATATACATAGTTGCCAAGATATTCGCCCAAAGTAAAAAACTAATATCCTTTTGGTGTCAAGGGTTAAACCAATCAGTAAACGCAGTCTCCAAGAACCTCGCACTCATCAACCTACATTTAGCAACCGGAAGGTTAAACGAAAGGGGATGTCCCTTCTCGCTTACAGGACAGCCGAACGCTATGGGAGGAAGAGAGGTAGGTTACCTCTCAAACGGACTGCCCGGGTACAGGGACGTAAGAAATCCCGAGGATAGAAAATTCATAGAAAAATTCTGGAAAGCAGAAAACATATCACCCACACCGGGACCCACGGTAACCGAGGCAATAGAGGAGATACTTCAGGGGAAAATCAAGCTCTTCTGGACTGTATGCACAAACCCGACAGTATCAATGCCTGAGCTGAGCAAAGTGGAGAAGGCTCTGGAAAAGGCTTTCCTCGTAGTTCAAGACTCTTACTGGAACGATACTTGTGAGTATGCAAATTTAATACTACCTGCTTCGCAGGTGGGAGAGAAAGAGGGTATTATGACAGGTTCAGACAGAACTATAACTTACTGCCACAGCTTTAAAGAGCCTTTTGGAGACTCAAAACCGGACTGGCTCATATTCACCCAGCTTGCACAAAAAATGGGAAAAGGCAATATGTTCCCCTACGCACAGCCCGAAGATGTGTTTAACGAGTTCAAACTCACAACGAGTGGGCGCCTATGTGACATATCCAAGCTGAGCTACAAAGAACTACCTGCACGATGGGGTAATCGGTGGCTCTACAAAGACCTAAAGTTCCCCACGGAAAGCGGTAAGGCAAGATTCTACCCGGCAAAGTTTGATATAGCAAGGGAGAAAGGAAAGTTTATACTCGTAACCGGAAGGCTCAAGAACAACTGGCATACCATGACAAAGACGGGAAAAAGCCCGGAACTACTCAAGGGAGAGCTTCCTCCCTTTGTAATCATGAACCCTGTAGACGCATCAGATATGGGAATAAACGAAAGGGATAAGGTAAGAATATACTCCGACAGAGGCTACATAGATAGGATTGTAATCTTCGGAAACATAAAAAGGGGGCACGTATTTACCCCCTTCGGTTATCCGAGAGAGTTCGGAGAACCAGTAAATATTTTAGTTAGCGACAGGTACGACCCCATATCAAAGGAGCCGGACTTAAAATACGCAGGCGTAGAAGTGATAAAGGTAGAAGATGCCGAGAACATATACAGAGGAGACCTGTAAACCCCTATAAAACCTTTAGTTTACTCTCTATCTCCTTGATTATGCTCAAGTATATAAACTTTAGTTCCTGAGCCATCTTGAGTATGTAGTCGTCCATCTCCGTCTCAGCTCTTTCAAGAATTGGCTCTATTTCTTTGTTGTAGTAGTCTCTGTATTCCGCCAAGTCGTACTCAAGCTCTTCCTTCTCAAGCTCCTCTATCATATTCAAGTACTCTTCCCTTTTAATCTTCGCAGATATTAAGAGGTTTCTAAGCTCTGCCTCTATATCACCTCTGTCTATTCCGGCCTTCCTAAAATCTGCCATGCTTACCTCACACGATTAAAGGACTGCCATTTAATTTACAGAAATGCCCGAGGAAAATCAACCTTAACGGGTATCTTATTAAATATGGCGTGTGACCTATCCCCGGGTAGGGTCACATCTGCCACCGGCTCCGCTCCCGGTGAGCTAACCGAAATAATTTAGTCAATATTTCCAATAGAGGCAAACTCGACTTTAAAGCCCTGCTAAATCATGTGTCCGAGTTTATTCTTCTTAACGTTCAGGTACACCCTGTTGTGCGGATTGGGGTCTATCTTTAAAGGAACCCTGTCAA
>WFYI01000112.1 GCA_015490155.1 Aquificaceae bacterium
CAAAGGCACTAATCAGCTTGGTGGACATCTACATGGGAACCGTAGAGGACGCTTACACGAAGTACCTATCGGAGCTGGAGGATAAGGTAGAACATAAAGAGCGCACACACAAAGAGGAGGCGGAAATAATTCAGGAACTATTTAGAGCGGCATTCAAGAAGGGTATGAGAAAGCTCGTAGTTAAGACGGTATTCAAGGGGCTGTTCGTAGATTCAGGCTCAGAAATCCTTGAGGTTTCTGACAGAAGTATAAAGATTAAGACCTCTCACATGGGTGTTTACAAGCCGGGAGACAGGGCAACCCTGATAGCCCCCTTTATACCAAAGCCTGTATCCGCGGTAATTCGGGAAATAGACGGCGACAAGCGATATATAACGGTTGAGATAGAGGCTTTTAACGATGTAGATGTGGAAAAGAGAAAACACGTGCGTGTAGTGCCGGAGGAAAAGGTGAAAATAAATCTATCGTGGAAAGCCAATAGCCTAACGGGTATCGTAGCAGACATATCCATAAAGGGTGTAGGCATATACGCGGAAAATCCGGCAGGTTTAGAAAAGTATACACCCGTTAAAGTTGGGTTTACCCTGTCAAATACTGAATTTGAGCTGTTTGGAACTGTCAGACACATCTCTCCCCACGGAAATGTATTCAGAATCGGTGTGGAGCTGGAAACGGACATGAAGACGGAAGACTTGCTGAGCGATTACGTGGTTAAACGCCAATTGGAGATACTCAGGCTGATGAAGACCCTCAGCCCCATCTGAGTTTTTTTCTCAGTATCTCAAAGAAGGAAAGGTTCGGGTTCGTGTAAACCCTGCAGTAAGTTTTCGATTTCCTCACCTCCACTACATCTCCCTTTTTAAGGAAAAGCCCCCTCTGACCGTCCATAGTTAGATAGGCGGCGTTGTCCTTAGAGGAAATCCTGAAGCGAACGGAGAAGTCCGCAGGTATAACCATGGGACGGTTGGAGAGCGTATGGGGACATATAGGTATAAAAAGCAGACTCTCGGAGGTAGGGTAAACTATGGGACCCCCTGCGGACAGGGCGTAAGCCGTTGAACCCGTGGGAGTTGAGACTATAACACCGTCACCGAATACCCTCATCATAAACTTATCGTTGCTAAAGCACTCTATCTCCATAATTCTCGCAATTGCGCTCTTAGATACCACTATGTCGTTTAGGTAATTCCCCAAGAACTTCTTAACACCCTTCCTGTAAAGGTAGGTAGATAGCATTATCCGGTTTTGGAGCTTAGCCTTACCGCTCAGTATGGTATCCAGCATACGGGGTGCCTCCGAAGGCTCTATCTCCGTTAAAAAGCCGAACCTTCCCTCGTTTACACCTACCACCGGAACCCCCCACCTTGAGGCAAGCCTCGCACCCGCCAGAAAAGTCCCGTCTCCGCCCACCACAACCATCAGGGAGGACTTTCTTAAAGCCTTGGGGGAAGTTACCTTTCCCCTGTTCACGAAAAGCTCCGAAGCCACGCACTTTGATGTAAGAAAGCCCTTCAGCTCCCTCGCCGTGCTGATAGCCTTCTCCGAGTTCTTTACGAAAAGAAAGACCTTCATAGTCTAAGTTATATAATAAGTACTTATAAGATGGAACGGAGGGATTTCTTAAAACTGACCGCCTTCGGCGGTATTTCTATCCTTACGAACACAGGTATAGGTTTCACCGGACACCGGGATAAAAGGATTTACCTCACCATAGACGACTCACCCAAAGAGGAGACAACCGAGGAGATACTCAAGGTGTTAGACACCTTCGGTGTTAAAGCGACCTTCTTCTGTATAGGCTGGAGGCTAAACAAGTTCAGAAGCATAGCCTACAAAATCCTTGAAGCCGGACACAGCCTCGGAAATCACTCCTACACGCACAGGAAGTTCAGCACCCTAAACCCGGAAAATAGGATAAGGGAAGTCCTCTACACCGATAGGGTTCTCAAAAGCTTGAGTTCCCGATGCGGGATACCCTACAGAAAGGTGTGGAGGTTCCCCTACGGCGACACAGCCAACGACAGCGAGGTCTTCAAGTTTTTGAGGAGAAAAGGCTACAGGGTAATCGGTTGGGACGTGGACTCTCAGGACTGGAGGTATTACTCCCACAAGTCTCCCCTCTCTACAAGGGACATTATCCGCAGGTCTTTGAGGAACGAAAGCAGTATAACCCTGCTCCTTCACGACATACCCATAACCGCAAAGAGAGTTCTGCCCTACCTGATAGGCTACTATCTCGACATGGGCTACACCTTTGAAAGGTTATAATTTTTAATCTTATGAAGAAGGACATATCCCATCTCTTAAAGAAAGAGGAAAAGGTCTGGGGATTTGAGGACTTGGACAGCGCCAAGGAGTACGTGGCAAAGTACCTTTTGAACTATATACACATGGAGCTTGAGAACCTTGACCGCTCGGAGTGGGACAAGACGCTGACCACTTGGGCGAGGATTTGTGCCTTCACAAAGAGCTTGATTGATAAAAACGAGTTTGAACGCAAGGAGTTTTACAAGAAGTTTAACTTTGACATAATCATGGAGGGCATAGCTGAAGACGTAAGGCACACCCTATTGGGAATGTCCTCCTTGGGGATACTGAAACCCAACGAACCTCCCTACAACCTCATACCCCGCTCCGTTGAGCTTATAAGGGAAGAGAAGGAGCTTTTGAAGAACCACCAATTGAGCGAGGAAATCCTTGAATACATTTATGACTTCTTCAAAAACTTCAGTCCCAAACCTTGACCTTCTCTATTATTCCCGTCCCGACAACCTGATTACCCACGCAGGAATAACTTATCTCCTTAGTTATAAACTTCCTTATCTTCCCTGTCTTTAGGTTCACCTGACGGACGAACACAAACAGCTTGTTTTCAGAAAAGCTGTAAGTCCCTACCACAGCCTCCGTGTAGGGAAATTCCTTATTTCTGATTTCCTCAGGATTTCTGGTAAGCGCTATAAGTCCCCTTTTGGAGAGTTTAAAGTGCTTTGAAAACTCCCCCTGAACTATCTGATAACAACACACCTCGCTGAGGCTTCCCCTCATAATCTCGCTCATGAGTATTCCTTCCCTCTCGGGTCTGTAGCTCTCTATGTCCAAGAAGTCCGTAACCAGAGCCGTTTTTGGGACGCATCTCTGAGAGCATATATCCCTTGCAACGCTATCAAATACCGCTTTTAGGTTTAATCTGGGGAGTATGTCGTGGGAAGCTATGTTGCAGTTTACCGAGGCACAACCGCCCACAAAGAAGGCTGATACCAAAAGAAGTAGCTTACTCACCACCTACAATTCTAACAGGTGGGGCGGAGTCTCTGTCAAACAAAAGCTCCTCTATGCCGTAAGTGGGAACGCACACCTGACCGCTTGAGAGAACGACGCCCGTTCTGACGTCTATGAGCCTTGCGTTTATAACAACGCACTCCTCCGTAAGGGAGTAAGTTCCCGTTATCACGCCCGCTATTCTGTACTTTTTGTAGAGCTTCTCAACATCCCTGTTGAGTATAAACTCTCCCTTCTCGTTCACCTCTATGTTTTTGGAAAGCCTTATGTCAAGCACCCTCCACTTTCTAACCTGAAACTCGTGTATGAGGCTCTCCGCTATCAGCCTTCCCAAACTGCTAGTCTGGTTCAGGTTGTCAAGGTTCGCGAAGGTGGTAATTACCACCGGCTCAGAGATGAACTTCCTGTCTTTGTTCTTCTCTATCTGGTCTGCGAGGAATATGAGCATGGAGTTCAGGTATCCGACAGGGGAGCTGCTCTTTATCAGGTGCAGTTTGCCCTCGGGCTTTCTGTCTATGGTGATGTGAGTTTTATCCTTACTTTCTTTTTCCACCGCGTAAGCGGTCAGAGTTATTAAGCTAAAAAGCAGTATAAGAAACCTCATTGTTTCTGCTTTATCTCCTGTCTCTCAATAACTATCTTCGTAGAAACGTCCTCTATGCACTTCTTTTTAGCTCCCCTGTAAGAGATGGGGAAGTCTGCCGAGTGGGTCTTTATTACCCTGTAAGTGCCGTCGTCGTAGTAAAAGCAGGTTCTTTCAGTTTTGCCCTCTTGCACAACTACCTTTTCGGTTTTCAAGGTACATCCCCCCAAGATTACAGCCATCAATATATACCCCAACACTCCCATCTTTAGAAATATAATCCATAAACCCGGGTTTAGCCATTTTATGGCACAAACCCATTCGGATACACCACAGGTCTGCCTGTTTTCTTAGTTTGCTTGTCTTTAGGCTTAAGTCCGAATACCAAGGGATTTATGAGAATTTCGCCTCTTTTTACGAGCTGTCTGTTGTATTCACTCCAATCCCTACTCATGGTTCTCATTTTATCCCATAGCTTTTTGGACAAAGCATGGATTAGATGACTAAATTGGGAAGTCTTTCGCGGAATCTCTTAAATAAAAACATTTTGGGAATCGGGTACAGGCATATTTTTTTGTTTTGTATTTACGTATAAATTTGTATTTAAGCCGCCCAAGGCAGAGGGGACAATAGTTTAGATATATATATCTATATAACTGAAAACGATTGCTCAAGTTTTCTTTTGGTACATTTATCCAGTGTATGCTAATAAGAAACATTATAATGTTGTCTAC
>WFYI01000113.1 GCA_015490155.1 Aquificaceae bacterium
GAGGTTCTTAAGGAAGATATAGAAACCTTAAAAGAGTTCTACAAAGACGAAGGCTTTTTGGAGGTAAATATATCTTACAAGGTTGAGGCTAAAAACGGGAGAAGGGACATAAAGATTTTTATCGAGGAAGGTAGTAGGTACAAACTCGGTAAGTTTGAGATTGAAGGTAACACGCTCTTTGCTTACAGCGAGCTTGTTGGTGACCTTCTCAGAAAGAACAAGGGAGGTTTTTACAAAAAAAGTTTAATAGAGGGTGTAAAAGGCAATGTAAAAGCAAGGTATTCCGAGATAGGCTTCGTCACTGCGCAAGTTCAAGAGGAAAAGCATGTAAATGTAAAGGATAAGAAAGTAGATATAAAACTAAAAATCAAAGAGGGTAAACCGGTTTACGTTGACAAGATAGAGATAAGGGGTAACTACGAAACGCGCGATTACGTTCTTAGGAGAGAGATGAGGGCTCACGAAGGGAGCTTAGCTTCTAAAAAGAGTATGGACAGAAGTAGAACGCGTATCTTATCTCTCGGCTACTACGACGAGGTAAACATAAGACCCATTCCAAAAGACGAAGATAAGTGGGACTTGTTCATGAAAATCCGTGAGAGGTTTACAGGTCAGTTCTCGGTAGGGTTGTCTTACAACCAAGTAACGGGTCTATCGGGATTTTTATCCGCAAGAAAGGGTAACTTTAGGGGAACGGGAGACATACTGGGAGGTTCCATATCCTACGGTTCCCAATACAGGGACAACTCCCTTTCCTACACGCACAAGTGGTTTTTGAAAAAGCCCATAGACCTATCCGGTTCTATATTCGACAGGAGAATCGAGTACACGACCTACACCGTGCAGAGGACAGGTTTTAAGGTAGATGTCTCAAGGGAGTTTAGAGAGTTCTGGAGGGCATCTTTGGGTATAAGCGTTCAAAGGATAAGGTACTCGGACATAGATGAGGACGCGGTAAGTTTCATAAAGAGGCAGGAAGGCACAAGGGACTCAAGAAAACTCATATTTACTGTAAGAAGAGATACGAGGGATTACTACCTCTTTCCCAAGAAAGGGGCTTTAACTGAACTGTCTACGAGCCTTGCGGTGCCCGTATTGGGCGGAACGGAAAAGTTTTTTAAGCTCAGGTTCTCCCACGCGTCTTACTGGCAGGACAAGATTTTTGACACCGGTTTGATACTGTCGGGCAAGGGTACTATCGGATTTGTAGAAGCATACGGCGGCACGGACGTTCCCCTTGACGAAAGGTTCTTCGTAGGCGGAGACTTCACCATAAGGGGATACGATTACGGATACGCGGGAACGATAGACGCAAACGGTGACCCAATAGGCTCTACTAAGGAGCTTTTCTTTAACTTCGAAGCGAACTATCCGATTACGAAAATAGTATACGCGGGAGCCTTCTTGGATATAGGTATGGGTGCGGAGAACTGGGGAGACTTCAAGCCGGGAAATCTTAGAGGAGGCGTAGGAGTCGGGATAAGGCTCATAACTCCCTTTGCGCCCATAAAGATAGACCTTGCGTACAAGTTAAAGAAGGTTCCGGGTGATACATCACCCACGAGGGTTCACTTCATATTAGGTGGCTTCTTCTGATATGGTGCCCGTAGCTTTAAGCATAGCAGGTTCAGACCCGAGCGGTGGAGCAGGCGTACAAGCTGACCTTAGAACCTTTCACTCCTTAGGAGTTTACGGACTGGGTGTGATAACCTCGGTGACCGTACAGAACACGCAGGGAGTTTACAAAACACTTAATCTCGAACCCAGAATTGTATACGAGCAAATCACCAAGCTCCTTGAAGACGTAAAGGTAAAAGCGGTTAAGATTGGAATGCTCGGCAGCGGAGAAATTATCCTTGAGGTAAGCAAAGCTCTTAAAGGAAAAGTTGATAACTTAGTTCTGGATACCCCTATACTCTCAAAAAATAAGTTTCCACTTCTTGATAAAGAGGCTATACACGTACTCAAAAGTGAGCTAATTCCCATGTCAACAATCGTAACACCGAACCTTCACGAGGCAGAGCTACTGAGCGGTATAAACATAGCTTCCGTTGAAGACATTAAAGCTTCCGCTGAAAGTATTCAAAACCTCGGTGCGGAGAGCGTTATCATCAAAGGTGGTCACTTCAGAAACAGATACGCTATCGATTACCTTCTCTACGAGGGAGAGTTTTATGAGTTCAAGTCGGAAAGGCTACCCTTCCAAGTTAGAGGAACGGGCTGTGTCTTTGCTTCCGCCATAGCTTCTTTTTTGGCTACAGGGCTTAACATATTGGATGCGGTCGGGAAGGCTAAAGAATTTATCACATCTGCTATAAGAAGCAGTGTGGAGGTTGGTAAAGGGTACAGGGTTATGCCCTTAAACAAATCTTGTTAACTTTTTTACAAAATTGTTTACATCTTAACAAGGCTTCCCGTGGCTTAACTAAAGGGAAGGGTATAATTTTCCTGTGCCAGTGTTCTCTTTAGTTTTGGCACGGACTTTGCAAAAATAAACTACAGGAGGTTGAAGGATGAAGAAGATAGAAGCGATTATAAAACCCTTTAAGCTTGATGAGGTTAAAGATGCCCTCGTTGAGGTGGGCGTCGGTGGTATGACGGTTACGGAGGTCAAGGGCTTCGGACAGCAGAAGGGACACACGGAAATCTACAGGGGAACAGAGTACGTGATAGACTTTCTGCCCAAGGTGAAGATAGAGATAGTGGTAAACGATGCGGACGTGGAAAAGGTGGTTGACGTGATAGTAAAGACGGCTCAGACCGGCAGGGTAGGGGACGGAAAAATATTCGTTCTCCCCGTTGAGGACGTAGTAAGAATCAGAACCGGCGAGAAGGGCGAAGTAGCAATCTAAGAAATCCAATATAAGGAGGTGCAGCTATGCCTAAATACACACCGCAGGAAGTGCTCAAGATGATTGAGCAGGAAGGTATCCAGTATGTAGACCTACGATTTTCCGACCCCTTCGGTCAGTGGCAACACCTGACCATACCCGCTTACGAGATAAGCGAGGACACCTTTGAGAACGGAAGGGGATTTGACGGCTCTTCCATAAGGGGCTGGCAGTCCATAAACGAGTCGGATATGCTCGCAAAGCCTGACCCAAACACGGCTTTCATAGACCCCTTCATAGAGCCTAAGACCCTTGTGATGATATGCGACATCTACGACCCCGTTACGGGTGAGAGATACGGAAGGGACACCAGGTACATAGCTCAGAAGGCTATAGAGTACCTCAAGCAGACGGGAATAGGAGACACCGCCTACTTTGGTCCCGAGGCTGAGTTCTTCATACTTGACTCCGTTGAGTTCGGAAACGACGCCAATTACTCCTTCTGGAGAGTTGATTCTGAGGAAGGTTGGTGGAACAGGGAGATAGCCTCCACCGGATACAAGATACCCCACAAGAGGGGATACTTCCCCGCACCCCCGCTGGACAAAACTATGGACTTGAGGAACGAGATGGTGACCATACTCTCCGATTTGGGAGTTATAGTCGAACTTCACCACCACGAGGTCGCCACCGCGGGACAGGCGGAGATAGACATAAGGTTCGACTCTCTGGTGGAACAGGCTGACAAGCTCTTTCTTTACAAATACATAGTCAAGAACGTTGCCGCAAAGCACGGAAAATACGCCACCTTCATGGCTAAGATACTCCCCAACGACAACGGTTCGGGAATGCACACCCACTTCTCCATATGGAAGGGAGACGAGCCACTCTTTGCAGGTTCTGGATACGCAGGTCTTTCTGAGACCGCCCTCTACGCCATAGGTGGAATACTCAAGCACGCAAGGGCTATAGTTGCACTCACCAACCCCACCATAAACTCCTACCACAGACTCGTTCCCGGATTTGAGGCACCCGTAAGGCTCGCCTATTCTGCAAGGAACAGGTCTGCAGCAGTCAGGATACCCATGTACTCCCAGTCCCCCAAGGCTAAGAGGATAGAGGTCAGGTTCCCCGACGCCACATCTAACCCTTACCTCGCCTTTAGCGCACTCCTCATGGCTGCCATAGACGGAATAGAGAACAAGATTGACCCCGGAGAGCCATTTGACAAAGACATCTACTCCCTACCCCCCGAAGAGCTTGAGGGAATACCCCAGCTGCCCGGCTCCTTGGAAGAGGCCCTCAACGAACTCGAAAACGATTACGAGTTCCTGCTCAAGGGTGGAGTATTCACCGAGGAACTCATACAGCTCTGGATAGAGACCAAGAGGGCCGAGATAGACGAACTCAGGTTCACTCCTCACCCCAAGGAGTTCGAGCTTTACTTTGATATTTAATTAAGTTAAAGAACCCCCGCCCTTGGCGGGGGTTTAAAAATAACAGGAGGAATAACGATGGGACGCTTACATGTATGGGGTATTATAGCAATACTGTTTTCCTTTCTGCCCGCATTTGCGGAAGAGTCCGCTAAGCTTGATACGGGGACTACCGCATGGATGCTGACCGCCTCGGCGCTGGTGGTGTTCATGACGGTGCCCGGACTTGCCCTGTTCTACGGAGGGCTGGACAGGAGCAAGAACGTTCTCAACACGATAGCCATGTCCTTCGTGGCATTTGCCATAGTCAGCTTGACGTGGCTTGCGGTTGGCTACTCCATAGCCTACGGGGACGACATAGCCAGCTTCATGGGTAATCCTACCCAGTATCTTTTTGCAAAGGGTATAAGCGGTATAAATGCGGATACCGGATATCCGGCGCTCTTGGACGTGATGTTCCAGCTCACCTTTGCCACTATAACTACCGCGCTCGTTAGCGGTTCGTTCGTAGGTAGGATGAAGTTCTCCGCATGGATAATCTTCGCTGTCCTTTGGAGCATAATCGTTTACCCGCCCGTTGCCCACTGGGTATGGGGTGGAGGATTCCTAAGCCAGGACGGAGCTTTGGACTTTGCAGGTGGAACCGTCGTTCACATCAACGCCGGTATAGCCGGTCTGGTGGGAGCTTTGATTCTCGGAAAAAGAAAGGATACCGCACTCATTCCCAACAACGTTCCCCTCGTAGCGCTTGGAGCGGGTATCCTGTGGTTCGGTTGGTTCGGATTTAACGCAGGTTCGGCTTTGGCCGCCGACGAGGTTGCGGTCTATGCTATGCTCAACACCACCATAGCCACCTCTGCAGCTGCCCTTGCATGGATGTTCTCCGAGTGGCTCCACACGGGCAAACCCACGGTAGTAGGAATATCTTCGGGAATAATAGCCGGTCTTGTGGCAATTACGCCCGCCGCAGGCTTCGTTAACCCCGTAGGTTCCATATTCGTGGGTGCAATAGCCGCAGTATTTGCTTACTTTGCGGTTGCTAAGATAAAAGCCGCTCTCGGATACGACGACGCACTCGACGTCTTCGGAATACACGGTGTCGCCGGTATAGTTGGAGCTATACTCACAGGTGTATTTGCCGACCCCGCCGTTGGAGGAAGTGCGGGACTCCTTTACGGAAACGCAGGACAGGTTCTTATACAGATAAAGGGTGTAATAGCTACCATACTATACTCCGGAATACTTACGGCGATAATAATTTTCGTAGCGAAAGTCCTCACGGGATTGAGAGTGAAAGAGGACGACGAGGTGGAAGGTTTGGATTCCACACAGCACGGAGAAAGCGCCTACAACCAGTGATAAAAGCATGGCTCTCTTCTCCGCCCCTTTTCTTTTTTTACAAATCACTAAGAGGAGGTAGACGACATGAAGAAACTAATACTCGCAGGAGCCATATTTACAAGCTCCGTGGTAATGGCAGGAGACCTAAAGGTCAGCCTTCCTAAAGGCGTAAACCTTAACGTTTACGGTGGATTGAGCGCAGGGTACTTTTACACCACTAACCCAAGCGAGGATAGCCTTCAGATAACAAACGCCATAGTAGGGGTATCCAGCGAAGGAAGTGTTGTCTCCTTTGACCTTGCTTTCGGAGGCTCTCTCTGGTCAACCGTGTACGATGGCGGGCAGGGAGACCTGATGTCCGTATCCGTTGACAGCGGGGGTGCCACCGACGGCTTTGGAATTCTGTGGGGTTATGTAAGCATATCTCCCACGAGCAACTTGACAATAGACGCAGGTGTTCTCACAACCAATATAGGTTACGAGCTTGCGGACACCTACACTAACCCTAACATAACCTTCGGTACCACTTGGTACGCCCAGCCCTTCATATATCCGGGCGCTAGGGTAACCTTCAGCCTGAACGACAACATAAGCTTCTACGCAGAGTACAACCAAGAGTACGAAAGTGACAACTTCGCTGTAGGTTCTCTCGGCTCTCTGATGGGAATTGACTACGCCCTTACTTACTACGATTACGGTAGCGGTGTAGGTAAAAACCTGATAGACGTGGTTCTCGGAACATCTCTGGGCGGTGTTGATGTTGCCGTAAACTTGGACTATCAGTGGCTTGACGACTCCGCCAAGTCCCCCGGACAAGATGATAGCGGCTTAGGTTTGGCACTTTACGTAATACCTTCTTTCGGAAACCTCAAACTCCCTCTCAGGTTTGAGTACTTCGACGGAGGAAGCAGCGGAATATACGAAGGAGGAAAGGGATACAGCTTTACCCTAACTCCTACCTATAGCTTCTCTGACAACTACTACGTAAGGGCTGAACTCGCATACCTTAACACAGACGATGCACTCTTCAACGGCAAAGATAACAAAACAACCTTAGCTGTAGAAGCCGGCTTCAAGTTCTAAGGCTGCACCCAATAGAGCTTCGGCTCTTGCCCCCTCCAAGGGGGCTTTTTTAAATAAACACCATTCCCAGATAAGCTACCACCTTTGTGAAATCTCCTGTAGTTTCCCCGGAGTTAGAGTAGTCTATTACAAGTCCCCTTTTCGCGCCGAGGACCTTGGCAGCTTCTATACCTACAACGGCGGGTACAAAGCCGCACATGGTTATACCGTACTGGATAGCTTTGTAGTAAAGCTCGTCTGTAGCAAGCCTTTCCATAGCGGATATAAGCATATCGTCCTTTAGCTTTGCCTCTTGGGCATCTATGTAGTGGGACATGTCTGAGCTTATTACCACGAGGGCGTTTTCATTAACCAACACTTTTCCTAAGAAGTTCCCGAACTCCTTTGCCGTCTCATAGTTTAGGTGAGAGATTACCATCGGCAGTATCTTAGGGTTCTTCCCGTATCTTTGTAAAAATGGCATTTGAACCTCTAAGGAGTGTTCGTACACATGGGCAGACTCTTCAGCCTGAACGAGCGGGTAATCTAATATCTTTTCCCTTAAATCCCTATCAATCTCAAGAAATCCAAAGGGTGTTTCCCACGCTTCACCCGAGTACACGGATATGGGTTCCCCCCGCCCCGTATGGTTAGTGCCGAGAAGTACTATCCGCTTAGGTATTACAACTCTCTTGTAAACGTCGCAGGCGGTTCGCCCGGAGTATATGTACCCGGCGTGAGGAACGAGTATAGCTTTAACTTCGAGCTTCTCGGCCGGTTCCTCACCACACAGGGTATTTATCAACTCCTTTAACTCTTTCCTGTCTGAAGGATAGAACAAGCCGGCAACCGCAGGTTTTCTTACCATAAGTAAAAATATACTTCCTTTTTAGAGGCTACAGAAACCTACCGACCTTGCTCTTTAGCTTTAGATAAAGCAACCTGAACAGGAATACAACCATTACAGTGAGCGTAATCTCTGCTATCAGTAGAGGTATTCCCAGAATAGGGTCCGAGCCGATTAGCTTTAATGTTTTTGAAATACCCCATATATACAAAGCTAAGAACAACAAGAAAAAAACTAACAAACCTAAGGCAAAGGCTACCGC
>WFYI01000114.1 GCA_015490155.1 Aquificaceae bacterium
AACGAATTCCGCACCGAAGCTCTTAGCCTGCTCCCTCATTATCTTTAGAAGCTCGTATCCGGAAACAGGACCCGGAACTCCGGGATAGTTCTCTATTTGTTGGGTTACGCCCAAGGCTCCGTCAGCTTCAGCCCTGAACAGTACGAGTGTACTTAATCCAGCCCTTGCGGTGTATATCGCCGCGGTGCTACCGGCAGGCCCCGCACCTATTATAATAACGTCGTAAACCTTATCGGGCGTGTAGTTAAGTCCTAACCCCATATTAAATCCTCCTGAACTCTAATAATTTTAAACCTTATAAAATTCAAGCAAGCCTTGTATTCAACCCCACATGGGAAGTGTAAGTGTCTGAGCCTTAGCTTGTGGGTATTATCATGAATAATAAGTTCAGTTGCCCAGAGGTTTCTTCGGCAACCTTAGTTCTCTAACACTTCAAGTATACCATTTACTATGTTTGAGTCAAGGGAATAATTCTCCTTCAATTGTTTTAAAAGTTCCTTTAGGTTTTCCTTCATTTCCTGGTTCACTTCTTCTCTAGCGTATTCTGTATATCTGATCCTTATAGAAGCTATAAGGAGCTGGTCAAACTTGGAAAAAACAGTTTCCTCAAGATATCGGGTTATGAGTTTTTTTCTCCCTCTATGGGTGCTTGGAGAAACGTCGTATCGGGCAAGAACCCAATCGATAGTGTGAACTGCTATATAGAATAGGCAAACTCCTTGAACGAACGGAGAATCTGAAGATTTGTAAGCTTTTAATATCTCTTCTATTTTTTTCTCGTGGAACTCCGAGCTTTCCATCAGATTATCTTTATGAGGTTTGTACCTCCGGGAACCTTATTGAGTATGGTTACCTCTACGAAAGGTGTACCTTCCCCGAATACAGTTTGGAGAGCTTTGTTTAGCCTATAGCCAAAACCGAAGAGGAAATCCTTATCTTCTCTATTGAGCCTGTCGTATTCCAGCTCTATCACGAGAAATGGAATAGGTTCAGCGCTATCAAGGTAGACGTGAATTTCGGGAAAGCGCTTTTGGAGAGTCAGGAACTCCTTGAGAATTTGGGTAAATAACTCCTTTACGGGATATTGCTGTGCAGCTCTTTCCTCCACAATCATGGATAGTGCCTCCATCTAAACCTAAATATTAAATAATATAGCTCTCAAATGAGGGTAATCACACTGCAAATTTTATGATTTTTCCGGGTATACTTTCTTATAAGCTAACCCCTGTTATGGACTCCTTCCTAAATGTTCTTGACCGCCTCTTTATGTATGGATTCTACCGTATCCGCAAAGAAGTCTGTAAGTATATACACTCTAAGCCAGGTATGGTACTTTCCCTTCTGTATATTTCCCTTTCGTGGGGAAAGTCTCGCCTGTAATGTCCGCCTCTGCTTTCTTTTCTCTCAATTGCAGAAACTACCGTTAAGTAAGCCACCAGCAGTATGTCCAACAGCTTGCGATTTGACGGGCTTCCTTCCCAACTGCACGCACTTTCTATCCAGTTTTGTAATTTCTGCTTTGCAATGTTTAAGCCCTCTCCGTCTCTTTCTATCCCTGCGTATTTCCACATAATTTCTCTGAGTTCTGCGTAGCTAAATCCCGGAACACCCTTTCCCTGGGAGGCATTCTTAACGTGTGAAAATCTTCCATCTAAGAAGGCTAAATCCGAGCGAACTCTGTAGGCTGTTCTATAACCGAATACCACCCCTTCAAGCAGTGAGTTGGAAGCAAGCCTGTTGGCGCCGTGTACACCGGTACAGCTACACTCTCCCACTGCGTAAAGTCCTTCAACGGAGGTTCTTCCCGAGGAGTCGACCTCTATACCACCTATGTAGTAGTGTGCTGCCGGGTTCACGGGTACGAGTTCCTTGTAAGGGTCTATCCCCACATTTTGGAGCATGGACAGGATGGTCGGAAATGTATCTCTCAGGTCTTTACCCTTGTCGAGTATGGGTCTCATGTCAAGGAACACTTCTTTCCCTTCCGCGAGTTCACGAAATATAGCCCTTGCAACCTCGTCTCTGGGTAGAAGTTCGTTCACGAATCTTTCCCCTTTGGAGTTGACCAGCACGGCTCCTTCTCCTCTTACGGCTTCGGATATTAAAAATCCCGAATTTTTTAGAACTGTAGGATGGAACTGGACGAACTCCGTGTTTTTCAATACAGCTCCAGCTCTTACCGCTATGCCTATACCGTCTCCCCTGACCTTGTCCGGGTTTGAGGTGTATTTGAACATAGACGCGGCTCCGCCCGTGGAAAGGATAACGGCTTTAGTTTTTAAAACTCTAAGGCTACCGTATTTGCTAAATATAACACCGTAGACCCTTTCTTCTCCGAGAATTTCCTGAAGTTCACCTTCAACTATGTCTATACCCAACTGCTTAATTTTCTTGAGCAGGGCTTCGTATATCGCTTTTCCCGTATAGTCTTTTACTTTTAGCACCCTTTTGAACGAGTGTCCTCCTTCGAGAGCAAGTTCGTAAAAGCCCTCTTTTTCCCTATCGAAGGATACACCCCATCTCTCGAGGTCTATTATTCTGAATACGGCGTCGTTTACGAGTATCCGGAGGTTCTCCTCGTTATTTATGTATCTGCCGGCTTTTAGGGTATCGAGGAGGTGGACGTAGGGACTGTCCTCCGGATGTATGGGAGCAGCAATTCCTCCCTGGGAGTAATAGGTATTTCCCAAACCCCTTGTGATTATTACCGGACTTACCCCCAGCTCTTTTAGGACTATGGCAGTAGTTAGACCGGCTATGCCGCTCCCGCAGATGACTACCTCCGCTTCCTCTGAGGGTATCTTTTGGGTATCAAAGCTTAGAAAGTACCTCATTGTTTGCTATCCGTAACAGTAGGTCTGCAAGTATGTCCGGGTCGTGTCTCACGTAATCGCTTTTGTCTCCTATTAAGTCCTCTGCATAAACAGATATGCCCCTTCTGGCTATTTTACCTATGTCCGGTGTGACCGGTTCCTGTCCCTGATTTAGGTACCTGTTTAAAATCTCAACAGGAGGCATGCGCGTATTGACAACGACCGCATCTACCTTCTCCAGACCTGAAAACCTTAGAAACGTTTCCACGTGTTTGTCTGCCGTGAACTCGTCCGTTTCTCCGGGTTGGGTCATAGCGTTGACTATAAATATCTTGTAAGCCTTGCTATGCCTGATGGAGTCCCTTATATCCTGTATGAGTAGGTTCGGGATTATACTCGTGAACAGGCTACCGGGACCGAAGACAATCAGGTCTGCTGACTCTATTTCCGCTAAGGCGTCTATGGGTGCTTTTGCGTCTTTAGGCTCTATCCATATATCCTCTATGCTGACATCCTTTTTATCCTTACCGTACTCCGTAATCCTTTCCTCTCCTAAGACCTCCTCACCGTCGGAAAATCTGGCGACGAGGTGTACACTCTGCACAGTTGAGGGTAAGATTTCCCCTTTGGTTCTGAGGATTTCGGAGGATAGCTTTATCGCTTCGAGAAAACTACCCGTTATGTCCGTCAGGGCTGTAAGGAACAGGTTTCCGAAGGCGTGTCCTTCGAGACCCTCGCCCTTAAACCTGTAACTGAAGAGCTTTTGGAGAATGTCCTCGCTTTCGGAGAGGGCGGATATGCAGTTCCTTATATCTCCGGGGGCAGGTATATCGTATATACTCCTTAACCTTCCGGTGCTGCCACCGCTGTCCGCAACTGTGACAATGGCGCAGAGTTTATCTATATCCCTGCCAACGTGCTTCTTTAATCCTTTAAGGAGCGTTGAAAGCCCCGTGCCACCGCCTACAGCTACAACATTCATCTTAAAACTCCTTTAGGGTTTAGTCTATTCTTATATTAAACGTCTTCCTTCTGCCTTGCCTCTTGACCACAACTCTCAGGCTATCAGAGTTTCTAAGAGTTTGTAGTATCCTGAAGGCGTCCTCTCCGCTCTTTATATCCATGTTGTTTATAGAAACCAGAACATCCCCTTTTCTTAAACCTACCCTATCGAAGAGGCTACCCGGCTTTATCCATTCGAATATAAAACCTTCGGTTCTCCCGCTCCTTACATAGGGAACTAGCCTTATCTCACGGAACATTATTCCCGGGTCCTTCGTGACCCGTAGAATTTCCTTTCTTGAAAGAGAGACCTCTCCCGGAGGCGGGGGTGGTGGTGGGAGGGGAGCTTTAATGGACGAACTTTTTACTTCGGGAACGCTCAAGTACACGAGCTTATCCTCTCCATTTACAGTAAACTTAGCCTTGTTTCTCCATAGCTTGGAGAGTTTAACTCCTTTCTTTTCCTCCCCTTCCGACATTATCAGGGGATTTCCGTTTATCTCAACTACCGCCCTCTTTACGCTACCTAAGATTACACCCTTGAGCTTTATATCGGCTCTACGGGAGAGGTTCGGTGTTTCCTTGCTACCGCTATCGGTGTTAACTTCTACCGGAAATAGACCTGCAAGCTTCTCCCCAATTGCTCCTATGTCAGGAACTTTTTTCTCAACCCTCGGGACATTTTTTATCTCCGGCATATTACTGAGCCAATAAGTCCACAAAAAACCGCCCGCAAGGAACAGTAAGCTTACGTAGGCAGGCAGGAGTATAAAAATCCAGCTCATAGCTTAAAATTTTATCCTATGGACATTCTTAAAGATTATAGGCTTATACCTGTTAGGGAAGAGAAAGACTTCATAGAGCTTTTGGTTCCCGAGGGCTTTGCTCCGGAGAAAGTGGAGGAGATACGCTTCCTTAAAGGTAAGGATGTCAAGCTCTTAATACTCTCAGAGGAAGAGTTTGCAAAGGAGTTGCAGGAGAGGCTATCAGAGCAATCGGTGGACATAGAGAGTTCCGAAGAGGGGGAGGAAGAGGTTAGTTCAGACCTTCTGCTCCATTCTGATGAAAGCCCCATAGTTCAGCTCGTTAATAACGTTCTCATAAAGGCTTCAACGGTGGGTGCTTCGGACATTCACTTTGAACCTTACGAAGAAGAGGCGGTGGTCAGGCTCAGACTCGATGGAATGCTCCACGAGATAATGAAGATAAATCCTTCAACTTACAGGTCTGTGGTCTCAAGGATAAAGGTCATATCCAACCTGAACGTTGCGGAAAGGAGGGTTCCCCAAGACGGGAGGATAAGGGTAAGGATAGGTAGGAAGGACTTGGATATAAGGGTATCTGTTGTCCCGACGGTGTTCGGAGAAAGGGTAGTCCTGAGACTTTTGGATAAGAGCGGGGCTTTGCTTTCCCTTGGGGAGCTGGGGCTTTCTGCGGAGAATGAGGAAAGATTGAGGAGGCTGGCAGAGAAGCCCTACGGTATAGTTTTAATAACGGGTCCCACTGGAGCTGGTAAAAGTACCACCCTTTACGCCATGCTCCTTCACGTTAAATCCCCTACCAAGAACATAATAACCATAGAAGACCCTGTGGAGTACCAGATAAGGGGTGTCAGTCAGATACAGGTTAACCCCAAAGTGGGCTTGACCTTTGCCTCCGGGCTTAGGTCTATACTCAGGCAAGACCCTGATGTGATAATGGTAGGAGAGATAAGGGATTCCGAGACCGCAGACATAGCGGTTCATGCTGCCCTTACCGGACACTTGCTTCTTTCAACGCTTCATACCAACGATGCGGTTTCTGCGGTTCCCAGACTCCTTGACATGGGTGTTGAGCCGTTTCTCGTTGCCTCCTCTATAGAGGGTGTAGTTGCCCAGAGGCTCGTTAGAAAGATATGCCCTAACTGTAAGGAGGAATACCAACCGTCAGAGGAGGAGATTAAAGAGCTTGGGCTTGAATATAGCTTTCCCTTTTACGTAGGTAGGGGTTGTGATATGTGTCTTGGAACAGGTTATAAAGGTAGGACTGCCATATTTGAGGTGTTGGAGTTCGATGAGGAGCTGAAACAGTTCATAACCCAAACTCAAGATGCGGGAAGGATAAGAGAAGTTGCCTTAAAGAAGGGATACAGAGAGATGATTCAAGACGGTGTGGAAAAGATAAGAAAGGGTATAACTACCTCGGAAGAGGTTTTAAGGGTCGTAAGCGTAGGTCAGTGAGTAAAATAGAATAATGCGAGCTTTACTCTCTGTTTATCGCAAAGAAGGGATAGACGAGCTTGCCCTTTCCCTCAAAGAACTCGGGTACGAAATCCTTTCAACGGGCGGAACTGCAAACTTTCTTAGGGAAAAGGGTATAGAGGTTCAAGAAGTGTCCAGTACTACAGGATACCCTGAGATACTCGGCGGGCGGGTAAAGACACTTCACCCTGCAATTCACGGGGGAATACTTTATAGGGATTGGGTCGGTGAGGATAGAGAGGATATAGACAAGCTTCAGATAGTTCCTATAGACCTCGTTGCGGTGAACCTTTACCCCTTTGAGGACATGATGAAGGAAGACCTCGGCGAAAGAGAACTTATGGAGTTTATCGACATAGGAGGTCCCACACTTATAAGAGCGGCGGCTAAGAACTACTTTAGGGTGGTCGTTCTGGTTGACCCATCGGACTACGATTGGGTTCTGGATAAACTCAAAAAAGGGACTCTTGATGATAAGGATAGGGCTTACCTTGCGTGGAAAGCTTTTTCCCATACCGCGTACTACGACGGCGTTATATCCAACGCTTTAAAGAGAATGTTTGATATAGAGGAGGAACCGAGGGAGTTGAGCATTCCCATGAAGCTGGGAAGGAAGCTCAGATACGGAGAGAACCCTCATCAGGAAGGCTTTATGTACCACAGCCCCTTTGAGAGCTTAGGCGTTTTGAAGGCTCAGGTTTTGCAGGGTAAGGAGATGTCCTTCAACAATTACCTCGATGCCGATTCTGCCGCAAAGCTCACCCTTGAGTTTCCCGAGGATAAGGTATGTGTTGTAGTTAAACACAATAACCCCTGCGGGGTAGCTGTGGGAGAAAGTGTCAGGGAGGCTTTCCTTAAAGCTAAGGAGACAGACCCAGAGTCCGCCTTCGGGGGTATAGTTGCCTTTAACTGCACCGTTGACGAGGAAACCGCTCGGGAACTTACCTCTATGTTCCTTGAAGTGGTTGTAGCTCCCGAGTACACCGGGGAGGCCCTTGAGATTCTATCTAAAAAGAAAAATCTCAGGGTTTTAAAGCTCGCAGGTGTTCAGAGAGAGCTTGATATAAGGAAGGTCAGCGGTGGTTATCTATTACAGGACGAAGATACGGAGCTTTACAAAGAACTGAAGGTCGTTTCAAAAAGAAGCCCTACCGAGGAAGAGATGGAAGACCTGCTCTTCGCGTGGAGGGTGTGCAAGCATACTAAATCCAACTCCGTGGTCATAGCGAAGGGCAAGAGAACCCTTGCAGTAGGTTCGGGACAGGTCTCAAGGGTGGACAGTCTTAGGTGTGCTATAGAGAAGGCAAAGAGATACGGATTTGAGCTTAAAGGTGCCTCGCTTGCCTCCGAGGCTTTCTTCCCGTTCAGGGATTCAATAGACATAGCGGCACGAGAGGGCATAACTGCGGTGATACACCCGGCAGGCTCTATAAGGGATAAAGAGGTGTTTCAAGCTACCGACGAACATAACTTGGCTATGGTGATAACGGGCATGAGACACTTTAAGCATTAGAGTATAATTTGCTCAGGATTTAATCCGTCAATTAAAATCGGGGTAAAGGTATGAAGAGGTTAGAGCTTATATTTGAGAGCTTCCTATGGAAATCGAGGCTTTTAGTTCTGCTTGCGGTAGTCAGCTCTTTGGTAGCGTCTTTCGTGCTTTTCATAGCGGGCTTGATGGAGATTCTTCTTCCATTGTTAAAGCTCATTAAAACCTTAGATTACACGGTGTTTCAGAAAAAGCTCCTCACCGCGGCTATAGCCTCAATAGACATGTTTTTAATAGCCACCTTCATGCTGATTTTCTCCCTCGGACTTTACGAGCTTTTCGTATCAAAAATCGATGTAGCGGAACAAGACCCTAAAAGCTCTAAGGTTCTATTCATAAACAACCTTGAGGACTTAAAGACGAAGTTGGGTAGAGTGGTCATAATGGTTCTCATAGTTGTGTTTTTCAAGCATGCGGTAGATATGGAGTACAAAGAGCCTTTAGATTTGTTTTTCCTGTCTTTGGGTTCTATGGGAATAGCTTTGGCTCTTTACTTTACCCACAAGAACCATTAGCTCAGGTAAGCGACGGTTACTCCGCTTCCACCTTCGTTGGGATACGCCTCTCGGAAGAACCTAACCTTATCGGAGCCGGAGAGCAGTTCCCTGACCATGCCCTTCAGCTTTCCCGTTCCTATGCCGTGAACTATCTTTATGCTCCTCACACCTGCGCTGTGAGCCTCCTCAAGGAATTTTTCAAGGGCAAACTTTGCCTCTTCCACGCTTAAACCGGTTAGGTCTATCTCCTTTAACTTCTTAGATGGCTTCCTATCTCTGAGCTTTACCGAGGTTTGCTTCAGGGTTTTTTCCAGCTTTTCAAGGTTTGCTACGTCAACCCAGAACTTAAAAGAGCCGGATGTTATGTAGGCTCTGTCTCCTTCAAGCTTTAGAACCCGTCCCTCTTTTCCCATGAACTTAACCGCATCACCGACCATTATGCCGGGCTTTTCTTCGTTCACGAAGAGTTTAAGCTGTTTTTCGCTTTCAGCCACAAGCCTTTCTATGTCTTCTTTGGAAGTTTCTACCGTGCTTTCTGCCTTAGCTCTCAGCTTTTGTAGAAAGATACGAGCCTCTTTGTATATGTCTCTCCATGCCTTCCTTTTATGCTCCTCGTACTCCTCTATTAACCGCTCGTACTTCTTTAGGGCTTCTTCAAGTTGCTTTTCTTTGGATTCTATTTCCCTTAACCTGCTTTCGTACTCTCTGACATACTCGGATAGCTGTTTTGTGGCTTCCCTGTAAGACTCCCCGAGGTTGCCGATAACCTCCTTTGCCCTCTCCACAACCTCTTGCGGAAGTCCGTAAGCCTGGGCTATCTCAAAAGCCATGCTCTCACCCACAGAGTTGTAGGCTACCCTGTACAGGGGGTTAAGTGTGGCAGGGTCAAAGAGGACGCTTGCAGGGATAAAGTATTGGGAATTAACCGCGTAAAGCTTCACGGGTGTGTGGTGTGTATTTGCGAACACCCAAGCCTCCTTATCTTTCAGATACTCAAGAATTCCTATGGCTAAGGCGGAGCCTTCCATCGGGTCTGTTCCCGCACCGAGTTCGTCTAAAAGAACGAGGGTATTTTCACAGGCTACATCAAGGAATTCCGCAAGATTGGAAACGTGGGAGGAGAAGCTGGAGAGGTTCTGCTCTATGCTCTGCTCGTCCCCTATGTCAACAAAGATGTTCTTAAAAATCGGAAGTACACTGCCCTCTTTTACTGGAACGGGCATTGCACTCTGAAACATGAGGGCTATAAGCCCAAGAGTCTTCAAGGATACGGTTTTACCACCGGTGTTGGGCCCCGTGAGTATAAGCCCTCTTCTTTCCTTCATTAGTATATCTACGGGAACCGTATCTTCTTTGAGTATAGAGAGCAAAGGGTGCTTAGCTTCCCTAAGCTCAACGAAGTCCCCTATCTGCGGGAAAGTTCCGTCAAAGAGCTTTCCAAGTTCAACCTTCGCCTTTATAAGGTCTATGTAAACCAGTACCTCAAAGCTCTCTTCTATCTTTTGGGAGAAGTCCTTTACGTAAGAGGTAATCTTCTGAAGGATTTTCTTAACCTCGTCCTCTTCCTCGCCCTTTAGCTCGGTGAGCTTGTTGTTCAGGTGTATGACAAACTGAGGCTCTATATAGGTGGTATAGCCCGAGGAGGAGGTTCCGTGAATTATCCCGAATATCTTCTTGACCTGCGAGGTTTTTACCGGAACTACGTACCTGTTGCTCCTTATGGTTATTATCTTGTCGGAAAACACGGAGTCCGCATCCGGTCTGCGAAGGAGGTTCTCGAGCCTCTCCATTATCTCCTTTTCTATCCCCCTTATTGCTCTGCGTACCTTTAGCAGCTCCTCGCTTGCCTCGTCCCTCACGAATCCCCTCCTGTCAATAGAAGCCTCTATGAGGTTCTCAAGCCCTGAAAACAGGTGGAGTTTGGAGGATAGCCTCTTCAAAACCGGATACCTTTCAACCAGAGAGCCTATCGCTCTTCTCACCTCCCTTATCAGTTTTAAGAGGTTTCCGAGGTTCAGAAGCTCCTCCACGGATAGAAGAGAACCCTCTATCTTTGCCCTTTTCAGGTAGTCTCTTATATCAACGAACTCGTAAATTGGAACGCTGTCCTTTATCTCAAAGAATACTCTTGTAAGCTCTAATTCACGCTCAAGCTGTTCCCTTTCGGTGAAGGGGGTTAATTCCTCTATAAGGGTCTGCGTGGCCTCCGAGTGGGAAAAGGTTTTAAGTTTGTCCTTTATCTTGAAAAACTCTAATCTTTCTAAGTCTTTTTCCCTCATCAAAGACCGAGAACGTCAAACATGCTGTAAGAACCCGCAGGTTTATCCTTAATCCACTTAGCAGCTTCCACGGCACCCTTTGCGAAGGTATCGCGGGAGGTTGCCCTGTGTGTAAGTTCAAGTCTCTCTCCAAATCCTAAGAAAAATACGGTGTGGTCACCCACCACGTCGCCTCCCCTGAGAGCCATAACGCCCACGTCTCCCTCTTTTCTCGGGGCTTCGCCCTGCCTTCCGTAAACAAGATTGCTGTTTCCAATCTCCTCGGATATAATCTGAGCCAGTTTCACGGCTGTTCCGCTGGGGGCGTCCTTTTTAAAGCGATGGTGTATCTCGGTTATCTCTATATCAAAGTTCTTGTCCTTTAAAACCTCCGTGGCTATCTGAACCAGCTTGAACAGGAGGTTTACCCCGAGGCTCATGTTGGGAGCCAGAAGTACTGGTATCTCCTTTGATAGAGCTTCTATCTCTTTTCGCTCGGAGTCCGTAAACCCGGTCGTTCCTATAACTATGGGCTTGCCCTCCAAGGCGCACAGCTTTGCGTGGGACACAGCCGCCGTCGGATTTCCTGAGAACTCTATAACCACGTCGGCTTCACCTAAAAAGTCTTCAAGCCTCGGTGTTATTAAACTACCCCTAAGCTCCGGAACTCCCAGAGCCTCACCGAGGTCTTTTGTGGCTATACAGTCCGGGTGCTCCACTCCCCCGATTACGCTTACCTCCGAGTCTGTCATGGCTACGGCGGTTATCCGCCTCCCCATTCTTCCGAGAATTCCGCAGACAACTACCTTAGTCATTCTCCTTCACCGAACACCATGTCTTCAAAATCCTTCATAGCATCGTCAACTTGGTCTGGAGGCACCACCGAAGGGTATATGACCACTTTAACACCCTCCTTAAAGAGCATCCTTGAGATTATGTCTTGGAGCTTTTCCAACTCCTCCGGAGTTAGGTCGTTGTTAATACTTTCCTCCGGTGACTTATCCGTTATAAAAATTCCTACGAGACTGAAGGGAACCGCATAGAACTGCTGATTGTCTTCCATAGCACTCTCCTTAGTATTTTTATTTGGAATGTTTTTCTTCGGGATATCATTAACAATATCGTCCAAAAATTCCTTGAAGTGCTTATCGTCCATAACATACTCCTTAGCCCTTACTTGGATATAATCATAACACAGCAGAATGAATAAAAGGCTCAAGTACAAAGCACTTATACTCTTGGCACCCCTGATAGCCTCGGCGCTCAGGCTGGTAGGTAAGACCTACAGGTGGAAGAAAAGATACGACTTTGACAGGGACAGGGGAAAGCTCATAGCTATATGGCACAGACACCTCTTGCCGGCTATACTCCTTGCGGTTGACCAAGACATATACGGACTCATTAGCAGAAACAGGGACGGTGAGGTTGCCGCGAGGGTAGCGAAGGGTTTAGGCATAGAAGTGGTTAGAGGCTCCAGCGAGGAAGGCAGGCAGGGTAAAGGCGGTAGGGAAGCGGCTATAAAGCTTCTGAAACTTTTAAAAGAGGACAAAACCGTCGCCATAACCGTTGACGGTCCCAAAGGACCCGCTCTGAAGGTTAAAAGGGGCATAGTTTACTTGGCTCAAAAGAGCAGAAAGCCCATAGTACCCGTGGTTTTTAGGTTTGATAACTACATTACGCTAAACACTTGGGACAGAATGGAGATTCCCAAGCCCTTTGCGAGATGTGAGTTTATAAGGGGAGATGAGATATCTGTTTCTCCAAAGGACGATATTGAAACTAAAAGAGCTGAGCTTGAGAGCGCCCTCTTGAGGCTCTCTTCTTCTTAGGCGGGTAAATCTTGTCCACAATCTTTCCTGAGAAGCCAAAGAGGAAACTTCCCAGAACTGCGGTGGTGAATATGAAGGGAACGGAAATCACCTTAACGCTCGGTTCCATAGATGCTATGATTACGGAAAACTCACCCCTGGGAACAAAGGAAAGCGCCGCCCTGAGCCTTGATTTGCGCTTGAGACCGAACACCCACCCGGCGAGGTATGTGGATAAGATTTTGGTAATTATCCCTAAAAGCGTTATAACCACGAGCAGGTAAATTTCCCTTGGCACCTCCAACTGCGTCTCGTAAGCAAAGAAGAAGAAGAAAATCCCTATGGAAAACTCTTTCAAAGAGGATAGGTGGTGTTCTATGTTCTCCATTATTCTGGTCTCGGGAACCAAGACCCCCAGCAGGAAGGCTCCCAGAGCCTCCGATATTCCCATTTCCTTAAATAGAAGTCCCGTGAGCAGTATGCTACCTAGAAGAAAAAAGACGAAGGTGTCCTCCTCTGAAACCCTATCGAGCAGTGAGCTTACCTTTGGGATAACATACCTGTCCAGCAGGTAAAATATTACAAATATGACCAGTATCTTAACCAAGCTCAGGGGAAGTTCTACAAACCCGCTACCTTCGGCTTCCTTCAAGGGAATTAGAAATGAAAGCAGTAATATTGCCACCAAGTCTTCAAAGATTAAAATTCCTATAAGTAGTTCCGCTTCCGGAGAGGCTAATCGCTTGAACTCCATAAGGAGCTTTGCCACTATGGAGGTGCTTGATGGGTACACGACACCTGCTATTATCAAAGATGTTATGTAATCAAACCCGAAGGCGAGGGAGATAAAAAAAGTGGGGAAGAAGTTTAAAAGCAGGTCTATCACTCCCGGCTTCCAGATGGATACCATGCCCTTTAACCTTTCAAAGGAGTACTCCATACCTATGAAAAAGAAAAGGAGAATTATTCCGGCTTCCTTAAAGAGGGTAAGGGAGTGAACCTCCTCCTCGGGAATCCAGAGCTTGGCAAGAAAGCCTACCAGAATGAAGGAAATTATCACGGGAATGCCGAGACGCTTCAGGAGGTAGCCTGCCAAGAAGAGGGCTATAAAGAGGAGATTTAGAAGGATAAGGGATTGCTCCTGCATACCTTCAGGTGGAGCAGTCTCCACACAGCTCTAAGAAGTTATTGATGTGGGTTCTCGTTCCCACAACCACCAGTGTATCTCCTCCCTTTATTTCCGTGTTGGGGTCTGGGCTTGCTATCATATCCTCTCCCCTAATTATCGCTATTATGGATGCCCCCGTCTTTTTCCTTATCTCTGCCTGCGCTATGGTTTTACCTGCCACGAATGAGCTTACCCCCACCTTCACCCACTCCATCACCATCTCCTTCATTATCAGCTCCATTTTGTCGGTGGCAACGGTTTGGTAGGTGGTTCCCGCGAGGAGAAAGCCCAAATCTTTTGCCTCGTTCTCCGTAAGGGTTATAACGCAGATGGGTTCTTCCTCGTCCTCCTCAATTACGTAAAGCTCTCTCCGCCCCGTGTTGTGTATAACGAGGGTTAGCTCGTCACCGTTCTCTAAACCAACTGTGTACTTCTTGCCCACTCCGGGCAAGTCGGTTTCTTTGAATTCCATAACTTTAAAAATTTATAACAAAAAAAGGAAGGGAGGGGGGAGGAGGTTAAGGGTACCCGGGACCTGACTTCACTTTAACAGGTGGATACTCCCTAGTGTTATCTCCCGGCTTTAGCGGGTATCCCCTATACATGTATATTGCGTAAGCTTCAAGAGCCTTCATGTCTTCGCTGTCCTCGGGTAGTGCTTTACCTTCAAGGGGTCTCTCTATGCACCAATTTATCATTTCCCTGAGCGTGGCCACCTTCCCTACGTTGTCCTGAAATTTCGGGAAGGTATGGGGGTTTGCGTTTGCTCCGTCAGGGTGGCAGTTGGCGCAGGTAAGTCCGTTCTTACCCAGCTTGGGGCTGTGCCAGAGTTCGTCCCCCTTCTTCACGAGTTGCATAAGCTCCTCGTCCATAAGTTTAAGGTCTTCCGGTGCAAAGGGCTTTCTTGCCTCCGCGGTTTTTGAGCTTATAAAAACGGTTACACCTGCGCTTATAGCCGAAGCCAAACCTACCAAAACCAAAGTTTTAAGCTTAACCATAGCTCACCTCCTCAGAGTAAAACTCCCTTTTTCACTTCGTCGGGCAGAAGCTCCGCCCAAGTTTTATAGTTCAGCTTGCCTAAGAAGGTATCGTCTATGTAGGTGGTGGCAAATCCGATTCCGTCGTATATGTCTCCCGGGTCAACCCTGTTCATGCGTATCTTGGGATAGGGAAGCTCCACGGGAGGATAGGGCCAGGGCCACGATGTTGCTAAGTTCCCTATGTGTACCATGTTGCCGGTTCTGTTGTAGACTACCTGATGGACGTGTCCGTGAATGGCTATTACCTTCTCAAATTTTGATAGTATATGCCTTATCTGGGGTGCGTCTTTGGTCTGGAAGTTCCATCTTGGATAGAAGTCCCACAAGGGTGAGTGGGTGAAGACCACCACGGGTGTGTCCGGTCTGAGCTTCTTTACGTCTTTCTCCAACCACTCGAGCTGTTTCTCCCCAACGCCCCAAAGACCGCAGACGTGACACTCAAGCTCCGCTATGGCTAACATCCTCTCCCATGGGGTCATGTTCTTAGCAGTCCAGTAGTCCTCAACGAGTATCGAGTTAAGCCCTATGAAGTGGACTCCTTTGTGGTCAAAGCTCCAGTGGTCTTTACCGAACATCTTCTTCCAAGTTTTGCCCATGTCAAGGTACCAGTCGTGTTCGCCGGGTATGATTAGGTACTTGATACCTGCTTTTTCCAATCTGTCCAGAAACTTCTTTCCTTTCTCAAGCTCCTTAACCTTCCCGAACTGTGCGAGGTCTCCTATAAACAGGACGAAGTCCGGTTTAGGCTTCATCGCAAGTATGTCCTTTATGGCTCTGTCGAAAGTCTTGTCAAACCTGTGATTGGGCATCTCGTATAGGTGGGTATCTCCTACGACTACGAAGTTAAAGGGCGTGATTTTGGACTTGCTCCCGTGTGACCCTGCCTCCGCTACACTCACAAGTCCCGTGAACGGAGATATAGCTCCCGCGGTGAAAGCTGCCGCCCCCACCTTCGTGGAAAGGCTAAAAAAGTCTCTGCGTGATATCTTCTTCATGCTTTACACCTCCCTAATTTTTGTACTCGGGCAACTCCGGCTCCTCTACCACCGGAACGTTTTTACAGGTTAAAGCCTCAAGAAAAGCCCTTAAATTAGCTTTTTCCTCGTCGGATAGGTTCAAGGGCTTTAAGAGCTTGCTCTTGTTAGGTACATTTCCACCACCCTTGTCGTAAAACTCTATAACCTCGTCGAGGTTCTTAAAAACCCCGTTGTGCATGTAAGGTGGTGTTAGGGATACGTTCCTGAGTGTGGGAGTTTTAAAAGAGCCTTTGTCCTCCTCCTTCTTGGTCAGGAAGTACCTTCCTAAATCCCTGTCTATGCTCTCTGGGTTTTTGAACCCTGCTTCTCTAAGGACGAAGTTCCGCGTAGCGGCAACGAGAGCGTTACTCTCAAGCTTGTGTTTGGGAACCCCCGTAACGTGAAACTTATCGTCAGTGAAGTTCACCCCGTTATGGCACTGAACACACCCGGCTTTACCTACGAAAAGCTTCATTCCCTTTACCTGTTCCGGGGTCATAGCGTTCTTATCACCTTTCATGTAGAGGTCGAATGGCGAGTCGTTGCATACTATTGTTCTCTCAAAGGCGGCTATTGCCTTTGCCACGTTCTTTATGTTCACAGGGTCTTTCTCACCGGGAAAGGCTTTTTTGAACCTTTCCACGTATCCCGGAATAGCCTTGAGCCGCTCCTCTAACAGGTCGTAGTTCATGTTCATCTCAAAGGGAGAGAGTATAGGTTTCTCAGCCTGCTCTTCAAGACTCTTGGCTCTTCCGTCCCAGAACATCAGCATGTTGTAAGCTACGTTGAGAACGGTAGGCGAGTGTCTGAAGTGTTTATTTTCCGGATACGCTGGGGACATCACCCTCTTCTTTGCCCACCCGTGATTTGGGTCGTGGCAGGTAGCACAGGATACGCTTCCATCACCGGAAAGCCTCGGGTCAAAGTAAAGGAGCTTGCCCAGCTCCACCTTCTCCGGGGTGGTTGGGTTATCCGGAGGTTCCGGCGGTTTGTCGGGCAAAGCCCCTATCTTTGGTTTGTTTGAGGACTCAGCCCCTACCACCAGTGCAAAAATGCCCGCAACGCCTAAAATCTTCCATCTTTTTCCCATGTCTTCCCTCCTTATCTGAATTCAAAGGAGACATTTGTGGCTTTACCTTCGCTGACCTTTACCTTTACGCTCTTTTCCCCGAAGCCCTCGTGCCATACTTTTAACCTGTACTCACCGGGGGGAACGTTACCTATGGAGAAGTTCCCTTCAGAATCCGTTACCGAGTAAAAGTCGTTGTTGAGAACTACAGCCCAGCCTTTCATCCAGCCGTGTATGTTGCAGGTAATCTCTACTACTCCGGGCTTGTCGAGTTTCACCTTGTCCTTCATGCCTGCGCTCGGTTGTGAGAGTTGGAATATGGTTTCAAAGTCCTGAACGCCGTTAGCCTCGTGCTTTACGCTGTCTTCGTTAACAACCTCAAGGTAAGAGCCTACGGTCATAGCCACCACGCGGGGCTTAAACTCGCATTTTTTCTGAACTACCTTTGCCCCTTTTTCCCTTTTAACACCCTTAACGTTTTCCAAAAACACTACCGCATTCTTTACACCTCCCGACTTGCTTACTACGTAGACCTCGTCTATCTTGTAGCCCCTACCGCAGACCTCCTTATCTTTGGTTATGAGCTTCCTCTTGTTCTTGAGTTCCTTCTTTCCCGTGTAAATCACCTTTCCCTTTATCTCACCGCCCGATGCCGATGACAGGAGAACCTTTCCTTCGGTAGGGAATTCCTTTACGTACCTGTACTCGTAATGACTTCCTTCCGTAGCCCAGACGAGTGACGAGAACACAGCTCCCGCAACTACCGACGCAAATCTCATGACCACCTCCTAATACATTTATTCTTAGATATAAAGGATATGAATTTGATAATTATTTGCAATAAAGATTAATTATTACAACGATAAACTCCGTTTATATAAGGGATTAAGAATATAGTTAACTACGAACTTTCTCTGTTCGATGAGAAATTCGGTTTCAGCCTTTGTAGCTCAAAGTGTTTACCCTATCGAACGGCAAGCAGACCAGAACTCTAAACTGTGAAGGAAGACCACCGAGACCTTATTAGCCGAATGAGTAAATAATCTTTTTGTAAGCTCACTTTGTAATGAGAGTTTCACGATTAAGCCAAATAATCAACCCGCCTACGGCAATGAGGAAAGCCGTAAGAATTAATAAGGCAAGCACGAGGTCATTCACTTTTTACACCTTCCTTATCAAGAAAGGGAGCTATAGACAAGGCTATTGTAAAGGGGATAAACTCAAATACGGAAAATCCTTTCTCTTGCAGTATAAAGCCGACAAGAGAAGTCATAACATCACCCCCAGGTATTGATTTTGTACAATCTGGAAACAGCTATAGGGTTTTAGGACATTTCATCTATTTGCTGAAAGCAAAGCTCTACGATTTAGCAGTTAAGAGCTTATTCATATACATAACGTCTTCCAGAGTTTTGCTTGCATAGAGGACTTCAATACTCAGAACCTTTCCATCTTCCGCATAATCCACAGTGACATTAGGGAGTATCTCCTAACTTTCTAAAGCTTTACCTTTACGAAGACTTATTCTCAAAGCATCCACTTCAGGCTCATAATACATCTTCATAGCCTAAACCCTCTATCAAAGAATGCTGTAATTACAACTTTCCTTTCCACGTTTAGCATCACCAACTTCACTCTCGGAAACTTTTTCATCAGGCTTTTCTATAGCTCTCTATCCACTCCAGTTCTACATAGCTTCTTTCACCCTGTATATAATCTGTATATAATTAAGCAAATGTTTAGATAAACTATAGCCCCTTAAGGTGTCCGTTTCAAAATCCCTTTAATAAAAAACTACAGCCTTTTTCTCATCAAGGGTTGTATAAACGCAAGACCGACCCATAGATTTTATATAAGCCCTGCAACCTCTTCGGCGAAGTAGGTTATTATCATGTCCGCACCTGCCCTCTTTATGGAGGTTAGTATCTCCAGGGTAACTCTTTCCTCGTCTATCCAGCCGAGCTTGCCTGCCGCCTTGACCATGGAATACTCACCGCTGACGTTGTAGGCACAAACCGGAAGAAGAAACCTCTCTCTTATGTCCCTGATAACGTCCATGTACGCCAGAGCCGGCTTTACCATGACTATGTCTGCACCTTCCATAACGTCAAGGCTTACCTCTTTCAGAGCCTCCCTCCTGTTGGCAGGGTCCATCTGGTAGCTCCTTCTGTCTCCGAAAGAGGGTGCAGATTCCGCCGCGTCCCTGAAAGGACCGTAGAAAGCAGAAGCGTATTTGGCAGAGTAAGCCATTATAGGAATGTGGGTAAATCCCTCCGAGTCGAGAGCTTCCCTTATAGACTTTACCATTCCGTCCATCATGCCCGAGGGTGCTACCATGTCCGCCCCGTTGCGTGCGTGGGATACTACTTGCTTTTTTAGGTTCTCAAGGGTTTTATCGTTATCTACCTCGTGTCCGTGCAGGACTCCGCAGTGTCCGTGAGAGGTGTATTCGCAGAAGCAGACATCTGTTATTAAGTATATGTCTTTGACTTCCTTTCTTATCTCCCTTAAAGCCCTCTGGATTATGCCCTCGTCAGACCAAGTATCGGAGCCGACCTCGTCCTTATGCTCGGGAATTCCAAAGAGTATGACAGCCTTTATACCCTTATCCCTTACCTGAGCTACCTTTTCCGCTACCCTGTCCACCGAGTATCTGAAAACCCCGGGCATGGAGGGTATTTCCTCCACCACGTTCTCTCCGTGCCTTACGAACATCGGATATATGAGGTCATCGAGACTCAGGGCTGTCTCTCTGACCAGACTCCTTATCTCTTCGTTCCTTCTGAGCCTTCTGGGTCGTGAAAAAGGAAAACCGGCGAGCTGCATAGTGAATATTATAAGTTTATGCGTTTTATTTTCTTTGCGCTAATTCCCCTTCTTTGCTTTGCTCAGAGCGGGACATTCTTTCTTATGGGAACTTACGCAAGGATAGAGCTTCCCGAAGGCTACGACGTTTACAAAGTTTACAAGTACATGAGGTATTTAGAGGAGAGACTTTCCGATTACATAGACTCTTCTGATATTTCAAGGATAAATGCCTATGCAGGTGTGAAACCCGTAAGCGTATCGGAGGATACCTTAGAGGTGCTTGGAATTTCAAAGTACGTCTATTACAAGACCTACGGTTTTTTTGATATAACCGTAGGGGCTTACACAATAAACTTTAAGAGAAATAAATTGATTAATACAACTACCGCGAAGCGGTTGATAAATTTAAATAACTTAGTTATACGGGGCGGGCAGGTTTTTTTAAAGGAAATGTATATGGCTATAGATTTAGGGGGCATAGGTAAGGGATACGCAGTTGAGAAGGCTTATGAATACGTGAACTCTCCCTGGGGATTTATAGGTATAGCCGGAGACATGAAGGTTTGGGGAATAAGGAAAGCCCTTGCGGTGAAAGACCCGAGGGAAGGCTCTTTAGTCCAGATGGTAAACAAGAAAGACCTGTGTCTTTCCACCTCTGGGAATTACTATAGGGAGCATATAGAAGTCAGCGATAAAAATCTCCTTCAGATAACCGTGGCTACAGAAAATTGTTCCCTTGCGGACGCATATGCCACCGCTCTTTTTTCCATGCCCCAGGGTCTTAGGCGGAGATTTCTGGAGGAAAATCCTAATGTGGGAGTTTTGGAGCTTTACAGGGACGGGTCGGTATACATGAACTCCGCTTTTTTTGATTTCTTTGAGGGAATAGTTTTTAAGGGAGGGGTATATTTTAAGTGATGGTGATTCTCATATTTGCTTTGGTTATAGGCGTTTCCTTCTCGTTAGAGTTAAAGCTCAAAGATGTGTTCAGTTTAAGGTTTGAAAAGCCCGTCTTTATGTTAGAGTCTCCCGTCGAAAGAGGTAGGTTCTACATTCTCGAACAGGAGGGGGTTGTAAAAACCTTTAAAAAGGGGGACAAAAGAGCAAAGGTTTTTCTGGACTTGAGAGACCGCGTGTTGAACGGTGGAGAGATGGGTATTCTCGGTATGGCTTTTCATCCCAAATTCTCTGAGAACGGCTACTTCTTTGTTTATTACACCGACAGAGATATGAACTCAGTGGTAGCCCGTTACAAGGCTAAGAGCTTTAAGAGAGCAGACCCTCACTCCGAAAATATCCTTTTAAGGGTAAAACAGCCCTTTACCAACCACAACGGCGGGATGTTAGCTTTCGGTTCGGACGGATACCTCTACATCGCTTTGGGGGATGGGGGTTCTGCGGGAGACCCTTACAACCACGCTCAGAATACCCGTACACTTTTAGGTTCTATACTGAGAATAGATGTGAATACGGAAAAGGGTTACTCCGTACCCTCGGACAACCCCTTTGTAAAGGGAGGCGGTAGGAAAGAGATATACGCTTGGGGCTTTAGAAACCCTTGGAGGTTTAGCTTCGATAGGAAAACCGGGAAGTTGTGGGTCGGAGACGTAGGACAAGACAGATGGGAGGAGATTAATATCGTGGAAGGGGGGAAGAACTACGGCTGGAGGTGTTATGAAGGCAATCACCCTTACAGGGTAAAGGGCTGTCTCTCAAGGGATAGATACGCTTTTCCGGTTTATGAGTATCCGCTTAAGGAGGGAAACTGTGCGGTGGTAGGCGGATACGTTTACAGGGGAAACAGGATAAAGGATTTATACGGAGCTTACGTATTCGGGGATTTTTGTTCCGGAAGGATATGGGCTATTTCGGAGGACAATGGAAAGTACAAAGCCCGGCTTTTACTCGATACGGAGCTTAAAATATCCTCCTTTGCCGAGGACACCGAGGGAAATATTTACGTTATAGACATAAGAGGAAAGATTTATCTGCTTACCGATTAAAGCCCTTATTAATTGAAAATTAACGATACCCACTTAAAATATAGCTTATGAGATTGTTTCAGGAGCTTGAGGAGACTAAAGAGCTTGTGGTAAAGATGGCTAAACTCGTTCAGCAGGCAATAGACAGAGCCATACAGTCTTTGAACAATCAAGACATAGAGATGGCTGAACTCATAATCAAGGGTGATGATGAGATAGACAGCCTTGAGGTTGAGATAGAGAGAAGATGTATAAGGATGATAGCCCTATACCAGCCGGAGGCTGGAGACCTGAGATTGATAATGGGAATATACAAGATAGTATCAGACCTTGAGAGAATGGGGGACGAAGCAGAAAACGTGGCGGAGAGGTCTTTAATGCTCGCAACGGAGCCACCCTTAAAGCCATACGTAAACCTTACCCTTATGGCAGAGATGGTTAAGGAGATGGTCAACGACAGCGTTATAAGCTTCCTCCAAAACGATACGATGCTCGCTCAGAAGGTTATAAACAAGGACACTATGGTGGACGAACTTTACCACCAGCTCGAGAGGGAGCTTATCACTTATGTTATGGAAGACCCGAAGAACATAAAGAAGGTTATACACCTCTCCTTTGTAGCGAGGCACTTTGAGAGGATGGCAGACCATGCAGAGAACATATCCGAGGTGGCGATATACTCAGCGGAGGGAGAGATTGTTAAGCACAAGCACAACCAAGAAGAAGAAGAGAAACCTTGAATAGAAAAATCTTAGGTTGGAGTACACTTCTATTAGCGATTTTTCTTATTAACACCGCTTTCCTGTATAACCTTAAGAACCTTACATATGTAAATTACTACCTGCTCTTGTTAGTTATAAACCTTGACATACTCGTTCTTGTCACGTCCTTTGCGGTTATATTAAGGAAGCTGATAAAAATTTACGTAGAGGGAAAAGCAAAGCTCAGAGTTAAGCTCGCTAACGTACTCATGTTATTCCTCTTCGTTCCCATACTTTTACTCAACGTGACTATAATACTGTTCCTCTTACAATCGACCAAATCCTACATAAGCGGGAGAACTACAGACATGTCCGCAAAGGCTCAAAAGCTATACTCCCAACTCGTAAACCTCGAGAAGGAAAAGCTGAAAGAGTACGAAAGGATAGCTAAAACCGTGATTGAGCTGGGACACGTGGAAGAGCTTACTTCCCTCGGAAGGTTCCGAAAGGTGGAGAAGGTAGATTTATGTCCCCATAGGGTTCTCGAGCTTGAAAGAAGCTACGAGCTTTGCCTAACAACCGCAAAGGGAAATTATAGGATAACCCTATCTAAGAACATACAAACCGTAAGAAGTATAGAGGAATTTGGAAAGCTTGCTTTGGACTTTAGAGCGTTCGTGAAAACGAGAGACATAATATCGGGTATATTTGTGTTTTTTATAGTCTTCATAACTCTGTTAACTCTGCTCTCGACCGTTTGGCTTGCTATACTGGTGGCGAGAAGGTTAAGCGAACCTATAGAAGAACTTTCCCAGAAAGCAAGAAAGCTCGCCGCGGGAGATTTTGACGTGGACATAGAAGTTAAGAGAACGGGTGACGAGATAGAAAGCCTGTTCCTTGACTTTAAATCCATGAGAGATAACCTGAGAGACATATACACACAACTCCAGAGGGAAAGAGACCTCCTTAGTAAGCTCTTTGACTCCATACCTGTGGGAGTAGCGTACGTTAGCAGGGAAGGAAAGCCGGAAAAGGTGAACGATACCTTCAGAAAGCTGTACGGAAAGGGAGAGGTGTCGGAGGAGAAACTCAGGAACTTAGAGAGTAAAAACCTGCGGTGGCAGAAGATAGATACACAGGAGGGCAGCATATACATATTGGAGGACATACAACCCATAATTCTCGCCGAGAGGTTCAAGATATGGCAGGAGGCTGTAAAGAGGATAGCCCACGAGATTAAAAATCCCCTCACACCCATAAGACTCAACCTCGAGAGAATTTACAGGCTGCTTTCCAAAGAGGATGTAGATGTGGAAAAGATACGTGAGATTATACAGACTATACTCAA
>WFYI01000115.1 GCA_015490155.1 Aquificaceae bacterium
ACTGCGCAATCCGAAGATTTTATAGTTGTAGATAGTGGTAGTTACTCTTATGGTAATAACCTTACACAGGACCCCATGTTTGTTGACCCTACAAATGGAGATTTGCGTTTGAAATCAAACTCTCCCATGATAAATAAGGGGGACTCCAACGCACCGTCCTTGCCTGCTACAGATTTTGAAGGTAACCCGAGGGTTGTAGGAAGTGCACCAGATATAGGAGCCTATGAGTATGACTCCTCACCCCAAGGTGGTCAGCCCGGCACACAGCAACCTCCAACTTCACCATCTACGGGTGGCGGTGGCGGCGGAGGCTGTAATACAGGCAGCTCTTCACTGCTTCTGTCTTTGCTGATATTTGCAATTCCCTTCTTCAGAAGGTTCATAGGCTAACTTTCAGCCCCTTCTTACTTATACTCCTTTTTATGGAAGTTCCGGCTTTATCTCCGCAGGACAATATGAGGCTGGACGAGGAAGGGTTCTTCAGGCTGGAGGAGGGAAAGGGAAAGCCGAGTTTTAGGATATATAGGTGGGATAGGCTGTGTGTAAGCATAGGGAGGTTTCAGGAGCCTCCGCAGGGGATTGAGTGGGTCAGAAGACCTACGGGCGGAGGGGTTTTGCTGCACGGCTGGGACATCTCCTTCAGCCTCGTGGACTTTAAAGAGCGTTGGGGAAGCACTCCCAAACGGGTGTATCTTGCCTTCTCAGGAAAGCTCCTAAAGGTTCTAAGGGCTTTAGGGACGGAGGCTAAGATGGAGAGCTTCGGCGGAAAATACAACCGGCAAGCCCTGTGCTTTTTTACTCCCAGCGTAGGGGAGATAAGGGTGGGTTCAAGGAAGTTGGTGGCGCTCGCAATGAGGACGGGAAGGAGAGCCTTTTTAATTCAGGGGAGCGTCTATGAGGACTTTGATTACGGGAAAGCGAGCGAGCTTTTGGGAATTGATGAAGTTCTTTTAAAAAATAGAATTACCTCGCTTCGCGAGGTGGGTTTAGATAAAGAAAAACTCTTAAAAAGGTTATGGCAAACCCTTGAGGAGTCAGTCCAGTTTTCCCAGATGGATTAGGAGAGCGGTTATGGTAGCCGGGGTTATGCCGTCTATCCTGCTCGCCTGTCCGACGGTTATGGGTTTAAACTTCTTTAGCTTTTCCCTTGCCTCGTTGGTCAGTCCTGCCACCGAGTCGTAATCTATGTCCGGGGGAATCCTTATGTCTTCCAGCTTTCTAAGGCGTTCGCCTAACTTTCTCTCCCTCTCTATGTAGGGTTCGTATTTCAGGGTTATCTCCACCTCTTCCCTGACGTAGGGGTGCGAGGGAATTTCGTATCCCAGCTCTTCTTTTATCCTCTGCAGGTCGTAATTGGCGGTCAGCAAGGTGGCTATGGTGTAGCTGCGCGTTCCCTCTCCCACCGCTACGCTCGTCCTTTCCTTTCTGTAGAACTCCGCCCACTTATTTATCTCTTCCTCAACGTATTTAAGGAGCTTTACCTGTTCCTCGCTCAGGAGTCCCAGCTCGGCTCCGAGATTGCCCAAGCGCAGCAGGGCGTTGTCCTGCCTTATGTAGAGCCTGTTTTCCGAACGGGAGGTAAAGAGGCGGTAAGGTTCCATAACTCCCTTGGTGGTAAGGTCGTCAACCATAACTCCTATGTAGCTCTCGTCCCGTCTCAGGTATATGGGTTCTCTGCCCATTGCCCTGAGGGCGGCGTTGATGCCGGCAAGTATTCCCTGCCCTGCGGCCTCCTCGTAGCCGGTCGTTCCATTGAAGTTGCCGGCGTGAAAGAGTCCCCTTATCCTCTTGGTCTCCAAGGTGGGGTAAAGTTCCGTAGGAGGGACTATGTCGTATTCTATGGCGTAGGCGGGTCTTATCAGCTCCACCTTCTCAAGTCCGGGTATGGAGCGGTAAAGCTCCCACTGGACTTCTTCCGGCAGAGATGTGGATAGTCCGTTGGGGTAAATCTCTATGGTATCCAACCCTTCGGGTTCTAAGAATACCGTGTGCCTATCCTTGTCGGGGAACTTAACCACCTTGTCCTCTATGGAGGGACAATATCTGGGTCCCACGCCCTTTATGAGTCCTCCGTAGAGGGCGGTTCTGTGAAGGTTCTTGCTTATTATCTCGTGGGTCTTGGGTGTGGTATAGGTTATCCAGCAGTCCACCTGCGGTTTGCCCTCCTCAAACCAGTAGCTTCCTACGGGCTGTGTCCAGAAGGAGAACTTGGGCGGCGGGTCGTCTCCGGGTGCAACCTCAAGGGAGGAGAAATCTATCGTTCTTTTGTCCAGTCGTGCGGGCGTTCCCGTCTTGAACCTGAGCAGGGGAAAGCCGTGCCTTTTGTAGAACTCGGACAGACCCTCAGACCTCGGTTCCCAAGCCCTCCCTGCGGGAAAGGTCTTATCGCCTATGTATATGAGTCCGTTCAAAAAGGTGCCTGTGGTTATCACTACCGCCTTGACCTTGTATTCAATTCCCAGCTTCGTCTTTAGCGCCTGAACCTCTCCCTTGGAGTTAAGGATTATGTCCACCACCTCGTCCTGTCTTATGTAGAGGTTCTCCTGCTCTTCGCAGACCTTCTTCATGTATTCCCGGTATCTTTTCTTGTCAGCCTGCGCTCTGGGGGACTGAACCGCTTTACCCTTTCTGGTGTTGAGCATCTTAAACTGAATTCCTGTTCTGTCTATTGCTTTGCCCATCTCCCCACCCAGGGCGTCCACTTCCCTGACAACTATCCCCTTGGCTATTCCCCCTATGGCAGGGTTGCAGGACATCTGCCCTATGTTGTCCGCGTTCAGGGTAAAGAGAAGGGTCTTTGCCCCCATTCTGGCACTCGCCAAGGCAGCCTCTATGCCCGCGTGCCCTGCACCTACGACTGCAACGTCAAAGTCTTCCGTAAGCATGACAAAAGATAAATATATTCCCTGTCAGGGGCTTCTGCACTAATGGGCTTGTAGTTAGTCGCCTGCCAAAATCGCCTGCTTTTTTACGGCTCCGGGTAATGCTCTTCTCTGCTATAAAGTCTTACCTGTTCCTTGAAGAAGCCCTTTATATCTTCCCAACGCTCGTCTATTTGCGAATAGCTCTCTTTATCTGCGTCCTCAAAATACGTCAGGCTCCTTAGAAATATCCCGAAGTCCCAATATGGTATCTTCTCCTTCAAAGCCGTTTCCAGCATTTCTATACTCCATGTATGATGACGGAGCAAAAACCACAGGTCGTAAAAATCCTTTTTACTCCCTCTCTGAGCTATAGCTATGGCTTTCATACAGGCTATATCTAAGTCTGAAGCAATAAAGATATTGAGTTCTTTACTGAGTTCCGGCTCTCTGACAAGCGGATAATGATATGAGAAAAATGAAACCTTTACATTCTCGGGAAGGTAAATAAAAATCGCCGTGCCGGAGTCAATACGAATCCACCTTGCATCTTCCCTAAGGAGTGCTGTCATTTTATCAACGTCAAGTTCCTTGCCAGGTAAGGTGAAAAAGTCAAGGTCTTCGGATTCTCTATGCCCATACCTTGCAGCTATGGCCGTCCCACCGGCAAGATAAAATCCCTCAGTAATCCCTGAGTTTGTGAGCCTCTCTAAAGTTCTCTTTAACTGCTCTGGTAAATTCCTCATCGCTTACGTCTAAAACGAGCTTCCAGTAAGACTTATTTTTCTTATCAAACCTGTGCAGGTTGGAGAGGAATATCCCTTTAAGCCTTTCCTTTTCATACTCTCTAAGAACATCCCTCGGGTCGTCGTAGAGCATCTCTCTTATAATGATTTCCGTTTCGCTCTTAACTCTATCCCAATTGAGCATTAACTTAAATATAAACCTTACACCTCTGTGAGGCTCAAGGTATAGCTCCGTAAACCTCTCTGCTAAAGAGTTTCCCGTAAAACGCGGCTAATGTAGGAAGACGGAAAAGGGCTAAGGGTGTAAATTTAATAAATTCTCATGGCAGAGACGCTGATAATTACGGGTGTAAAGAGGATTGGTAAGGAGGTGTGCAAGCACCTTCTCGGTAGGGGATATAACCTTGCGGTGGTTTACAGAAGCTCCGAGGAGCAGGTAAAGGAGCTTAAAGGAGTCGGTAAAGACAGAGTCCTCGGCATAAGGGCAGACCTCACTGAGGAAAGCTCTTACCGTAGGGTGGTGGAGGAGACCGTTGAGAGGTTCGGCAGGATAGACGGATTCGTTCACCTTGCCTCTCCCTACGAAAGGATTAACCTTGAGGATACCGATATAAGCGATATTGAGAGCCACATGAGACCCATAACCTACGCCTTCTTCGGTATCTCCAAGGAAGCCTATAAGGTAATGAGAAAAAACAAAGGAGCTGTAAAGGGCAGGATTGTCGCCTTCGGGGACTGGGCTGTTGAGAGGACTCCCTACAAAAACTACTCCGCTTACTTCATAGCCAAAGGTGCGCTTCATACCGCGGTAAGGGTTCTGGCAAAGGAGTTCGCTCCCGAGGTTATAGTCAACTGCATAGCTCTGGGTCCCGTTCTAATTCCCGAGGGAATGGATAGGCAGAAATGGGAAAGGATACTCGCGAGGACTCCCTTAAAGAGAGAGGTTTCAATGGAGGATGTCGTAACACTCACCGAGTTCCTTCTGAGGGCAGAAAGCATAACCGGAGAGGTAATATGCCTTGACGGGGGAAGGCACATAGCAGGTTCGGGGGTTTAGTTCAAGTTAAACAGCTCCCTCAATCTCTTTATCTCGTCCCTCAGCTTTGCGGCTTTCTCAAACTCCCAGTTCTTGGCAGCCTTCCACATCTCCTTCTCAAGCCTATCTATCTCCTTAATCAGGTCTTCCTCGGACTTGATGTTCTTGGGTATGTTGGTGGGAAACTTTGCGTAATCAAGCTCCTCAATTGCGAGGAGTTCCTTCACGGGCTTGATTATGCTTTTGGGAGTTATGCCGTGTTCTTCGTTGTACCTGAGCTGTTTCTCCCTCCTTCTGTTGGTCTCCTCTATGGCTCTTCGCATGGAGTTGGTAATCCTGTCCGCAAAGAGTATCGCCTTTCCGTTCACGTTCCTTGCCGCCCTTCCTATCGTCTGTATGAGAGAGGTAAAGCTCCTCAAAAAGCCCTCCTTGTCCGCCTCCAATATTGCAACGAGGGAGACCTCCGGCATGTCAAGCCCTTCCCTCAGGAGGTTCACACCCACGATTACGTCCACGCTTCCCTCTCTAAGCTCCTTAACTATCCTCGCCCTCTCTATGGCGTCAAGCTCCGAGTGCAGGTACTTAGCTTTGATTTTCCTGTCCGTAAGATAGTCGGCTACTTCCTCTGCAAGCCTCTTGGTCGTGGTAAGGACGATGGTTCTTTCCTTTTTCTTTTTTCTTTCTTTTATCTCTCTTACCAGCTCTTCGAGCTGGTTATTTTTTGGTCTTACCTCAATTATTGGGTCAACGAGTCCGGTGGGTCTAACTATCTGCTCCACGACTACCCCTTGACTTCTCTCTATCTCCCACTCGCCCGGCGTTGCGGATACGTATATAACCTGATTTATCCTCTCCAAGAACTCCTCAAACTTCAGGGGTCTGTTGTCAAGTGCGGAGGGCAGTCTCCAGCCGTACTCAACGAGTTTCTCCTTCCTGCTTCTGTCTCCATTGTACATCGCCCTTATCTGGGGCAGGGTCACGTGGGACTCGTCCACAACGAGAAGGAAGTCCTCTGGGAAGTAGTCCAAGAGTGTGTAAGGGGGTTCTCCCGGCTTTCTCCCATCAAAGTACCTCGAGTAGTTCTCTATTCCCTTGCAGTGTCCCAGCTCCCTTATCATCTCAAGGTCGTACTGGGTTCTCTGCTTCAACCTCTGGGCTTCCACGTGTCTGCCCTGTTTCTTGAACCACTCAACCCTCTCCTCAAGGTCTCTCTCTATCTCTGCAAGGGCTTTGTCTATCGTGTGTTCGGGTGCAAGGTAGTGGGAAGCGGGGAATATGACGTAGTTATCTACCTCACCGACAATATGCCTGTTTAAGGTATCTATCAAGACCATTCTCTCTATCTCGTCGTCCCACAACTCTATCCGCAGGGTGTAGTCTTCCGCGTTGGAGGGAATTACCTCAACCGCGTCTCCCTTTACGGAAAAGGTAGCTCTCTTGAAGGCATAGTCGTTCCTCTCGTATCCCAGCTCCACGAGTTTCTTAACAAAGCCCGTAAGGTTCAGAAAACCTCCCACCGAGAGCCTTATTACCATGTTCTCGTAGTGCTGGGGGCTTCCCAGACCGTATATACAGGACACGGAAGCCACCACTATGACGTCCCTCCTGCTCAGGAGTGAGACAGTTGCGGAGTGCCTGTATCTCTCAAGTATTTCATTTATGGAGGAGTCTTTCTCTATGTACAGGTCTCTCTCGGGTATGTAAGCCTCCGGCTGGTAGTAATCGTAGTAGGAGATGAAATACTCAACTGCGTTGTTCGGGAAAAGCTCCTTAAACTCCCTGTAAAGCTGTGCGGCGAGTATCTTGTTGTGAACCACCACAAGCGTGGGCTTGTTAAAGCGGGCTATGACGTTGGCTATGGTAAAGCTCTTTCCCGTTCCCGTAGCTCCCAAAAGAACCTGCTCCTTAACACCGCTGTTCAGGTTATCCAAAAGCTCCTCTATTGCCGTTGGCTGGTCTCCCGCGGGTTTTAAGCTCGTCTCCAGCCTGAAACTTCCTTCTTTAACTCCCGTTTCCTTTCCCATCTTAACAAGTTTATAAATTTAAACCTTCTCTCCCGCTTTTGTATATCCAACACCTCCGGCAAAAATCTCGCCTTTTTCTCGGTTTTTGCGAAAATCGGGCTTTGCAAGAGAAATCTTTTCTGTATATTAGCCCCTAAGAAATGTGTTAAGGAGGGATGTTGTTATGCTAAGGCTTTTGAGCTTATTTGTGGTGTTGCTCGTTTCTTCCGCGTCTTTTGGTTTGAAGCAGTATTACGTTTCCCCACAGGCTACCGCAGCTTGCAACTTAGCTAATAATGTCGGGACAAGTTGCAGTAACCCGTGCAACTTTAACGATGCTCTTGGTAAAGTTTCAAGTGACGGTGATTCTTCCGAAATCAATTTATGCACGGACGCGAACAACTTTACATATAACGTAACTATTCAGCAAGTAACAAGCCAATATAATAGCTGTCTTAACCTTCCTACAACCATCCAGGCAGCTCCGGGCAACTCACCCGTAACACCTGTTATAATGGTGCCAAGATTTTGGACAGGAAGTTACTATGAATATACTTGGCAATTCTACGCCGATGACACGTGTAATGCCACCTTAACTCTTAAAAACCTAATTATTAAGTCAGCAGGGACAAGCACTCAGTACTTAGACATTTTTGGTTGGGGATATGTTTACATAACAAACGTCACGATAGAAAATATGTACTTGACCTTTGATTTATATCAATCTATTTCTGGTAAACATAGTGTTTCTAATGTGTATATAGACGGGCTTACATTCAAGGGGCAGCGTGGAACCTTTGTGAGAATGGAGCATGTTAGAAATATAAGCATTAAAAACTCATCTTTTGAAGTTCCTGACATGGAAGCGGTTTTATATATATACTTCCATACAGATACTTCAAAGTCCAGCTTGTTAGATATAGTTCTTCAAGGTAATACTTTTAAAAACAATACGATAAGCATTGAACCCGAAGAAATACCTTCCGGTGCTACGGATGTTCGGTATTACGGATATATATACATAGCCGACAACACATTTGAGAATACGACCATCAATAAACCCTCTCTTGAAATAAAGACTTATGCTTTGAAGGAACTCTATTTACGGAACAATAGGTTCTCCGGCAGCAAAGCGTACGCCGAAATATATTACGGTCCTGATATAAAAGGTAGCAATAACGTGACATTATGCTGGGTAAGCAATACTCCTTCTGACAATATTATTAATGTTAATGTTGATGGAAACACTTTTAGCGGTGCTGCGGCAAACTCTTTAGATTTAATCCTCGAGCAGAGAAATTGCCTCACCTCAAACCCGGCTGCAAAGATAAATCTGCTGATAAAAAACAATACCTTTAGTAAGAATAAAAGAGGACTGGATTTTTATATTTCACCGAAGAATGAAGCTGTTGCAGATATTAACGGCAACACGTTTACAAACAATTACGCCGAAGGGGCTTTAGGGTTTGGGGTGTCTTACGGTTCAAACGCTACGTTAAATATTGAGAATAACACCTTTACAGGTAATACGATTAAAAGCACTCCGTCCCTTGCCCCGGTAGGGGGAGCTATACGTTCGGAACTGTTTGACGGTACACTTAATATAAAAAACAACACATTCACAGCTAATGATGCTTCACTGGGAGGAGCAATAAGCCTGTCTGGTAATGTTAGAGGAAAGTTTTACATAACAGACAATGAATTTTCTAAGAATACAGCCACTGGAGGTGGAGGGGCTATACATATCGTGGCATGGTCTGATGTGGAGCTTTTTATAGAGCGAAATACTTTTGACAGTAATAAATTAACCTCAGCTGGCGGTAATGGAGGGTGTGTATATATTGGAGATTTTAAGTACCTTCACAGCAATAGTACCGGCTATTATTACATAAGGAATAATTTAGCTTATAACAATTACTCTCCTGACAAAGGTGGCTGTGTGTATTTTAGAACCGCATTTGATTCTTCTTCCAGCGTTGGAAGCGGTGGACCTTTTAACTTTCTGAGAAAGTTCTATGTTATAAACAATACTTTTTACAGCAATAAAGCGGACGGAAGCGGAGATGACCTATTTATAAGCGCTGAAGATGACAAACACGCAGATGATATTTTCCTCGTACAAAACAATACCTTCTGGAGTCCATCAGGAGGTAGAGATGTTTATGTGAACGCTGCGTCTGGAACAGTCTTCAACCTTGATGTTATTAACAACATATTCTCCTGTAACGACTTTAGCGGAAACGGAAGTTGCCTTAGGATAAACGATAACAGTGGCGGAGGGCTTACAAAAGACATAAGGTATAACTTCAGTGCAGACCCCAAGTTCAAAGACCCTGCAAATGGAGACTTTCACCTTACAAACCTATCCCCGGCTATAGACTCGGGAAAAGATTCCCCTACCTCCTTGGTTCCTAATACAGACTTTGAAGGCGATACAAGACCTTTAGATGGTAATAACGATACGGTAAAAATAGTTGACATAGGAGCGGACGAGTTCGTGCCTCCACCGGCTACAGCTACAAAAAGAACTCTAAATGTAACCATAAACGGCGGTTGTGGTGGTGTAGTCAGCACACCTCAAGGCATCAACTGTCCCGGAACCTGCTCCGCTCAGTTCTTTGATAAAACAAATGTCCTCCTCACAGCAGGCTCCCCCTTTGCCAACTGCCAGTTCAACGGCTGGGACGGAGACTGTAAGTCCTGTGGGAATAGTGCTAGCTGTTTACTAACCATGGACAAAGACATAAACTGCACAGCTAACTTCCAGCAACTGCCTCAAAACAACACAAACATCCTCCCCTTGGTATCCCTAACCGCCAACCCTACCTCCGGAAACGCTCCCCTTAGCGTTAACTTTGAGTGCGGAGCAAGTGACCTTGACGGCTGGGTGGTTGAAATCAGATGGGACTTTGACGGAGATGGGAACATAGACAGAACCTACAGCCCGTTCCTGCTGTCGGGCAGCGGTTTCACAGACAAAACCACATACGTTTATCAATCCGCAGGCAACTACACCGCCAAATGCACCGCAGTTGACAACCAAGGCGGAACTACAACCAAATCTGTGAGCATATCCGTAAGCAATCCTACCTCATACAAGGTGAGCGTAGGTAAAGTGGGAGATGGGACGGTGACAGGAGGAAATATCAACTGCGGCAACACCTGTTCAACACAGGTAAATGCGGGTAGCAACCTTACCCTAAACGCAAGTGCGGGAACAGGATACACCTTTGATAAATGGGAAGGAGATTGTTCAAGCTGTGGAACTACCGCTTCCTGCACGCTTAGCAACATCCAGAGCGATAAGTTCTGTCTCGCGCGGTTCAAACAAAGCACTCCACCATCTCCCAACAACCCACCTACCACAAATATCTCAGCCAACCCCACCTCCGGAAACGCCCCCCTGAACGTGAACTTTACCTGCAACGCAAACGACTCCAATGGTGACCCCATAGTCGCTTATTACTGGGACTTTGATGGAGACGGAAACGTTGACTCTATAACAGGAAGCAACACCGCAAGCTTTATTTACACCTCCGCAGGAACCTACGACGCCAAGTGTAAAGCCGAAGACTCCACGGGTGCTATAGGAAACTTCTCATCCGTGAGCATACAGGTAAACGCTCCTCCTGCAGGTTCTCAGCAGTACACCCTCACGGTGCAGGCTCAAGGTGTGGGAAGCTCAAGTGCAGGAGTTTGGTCTCTGTTCGGCGGAATATCCTGCCCCGGAACCTGCACAGCCCAATATAACCCCGGTGTATCCGAACTCTTAGGTATTTGGAACGACGTAAACGGCACCCCACCCGTCATGTTTGACAGATGGGGAGGGGACTGTTCCTCCTGTGGAAGCAACTGGGACTGCACCGTAGTTATGAACTCCGATAAAACCTGCATAGCCTACTTCAAGGCAAACGGCGCACCCGTTATAAACAGCCTAACCGCATCACCTAACCCCGTCCTTATTGGGAACTTAGTAACCTTCACCTGTAATGCCTCCGACCCCAACGGAGATGCACTCTGGTATTGGTGGGACCTTGACGGAGACGGGTGGATAGACATGGACACATTTACGAACACCGTTCAATACGGCTATCTGCAGCCGGGAACCTACGATGTGGTTTGCATGGTGCTTGACCCGTTCTTTGAGTATGACCAAGCGAGGATAAGCGTGGATGTGGTGACACAGCTTCCCACGAATCAGGAGAACCTATTTAAGAGCAGGAGGCTTAGTGATGGTAGCTTTATAAGAGTTGAAGAAGGTTCATTCTCAAGCGTAACTGAGCTTGGAGGGGCTATATGCGATGTGCCGAAGGACATAAAAGCCGTTTCCCTTTGGATGAGATTTACAGCTAAGGTAGACACAGGTAAGAAAGGAGTATGGATAGAGCTTGAGCTAACGCAACCCGTTCCGGCCGGAGCTAAGATAGGCAAATGCACAACGGAAGGCTTTAAGCTTCTTGAGAATGTTCAGATAAACGGGAACAAGATAAGGTTCTATGTGGAAGACGGAAGTGAATACGATTACGATGGCAGGGTCGATGGATACGTGAGAGACCCTTTTGCCGTGGTGGTTGAGAACGTAGATGCCTCTTCTGGGCAGCCCGGAGGTGGACAGCCTCCTCAACAGCCTAACAATCCGCCCTCCTATACTCCTACCTCCGGAGGTGGTGGTGGAGGTTGTAGTACCGGAGGCTTTTCGGTACTGCTTTCTCTCTTGGTGATTGCTATACCCCTCTTTAGGAGGCTCGGTGCCTGATGGTCACGGGGGCTTTAGCCCCCGTCTTTTCTATTTGAAGTTAAATTACTTTCTATTCAATGGTAGGTTCTTCCGTTAGCTCGCCGTAATAGTAGTACTCGTTACAGTTCTCGCAGTACCATATCCCTCCCCCGCAACAATCAACGATATAAAGGATTGAGCCACAATTGGGGCAGAGTTCTTCCAAGTTCTTACTCCATAAAAATTTGACCTTCTATGGGCTGGACGTTTACGCCCATTTCCTCTATAAACTTTATTGCCTTTTCTATCTCGTCCGAGTCGCCGTCCATTTCCACTGTTAACATTCCCGTGTCTGCGGTGACCCGTGCCGTTCTTATGTTTAGCGTTATGTTAAAGTTCTTGCAAACTTTGCACAAGATAGGTTCTTTTACGAGTTCCTCGGGGTATATAAGCTGAAGTCTTACCATGTTCATATTGAGGGATTATTATCCTACAAGCTTCTGCGGTGTGTCAAGCTCCAAACTTTGAGAGTCTGAGGGAATTAGCAAGGAGGAGGTTTATGATTTTCTTTGCGGGGATTATTCCTATCTCTCCCTTTAGACATTCTCTCTCGGTAAATCTTTCGGAGGTATTGCCTAAGACATACTGGGAGTGTATTAAAAGGGGAACCGGATGCCATGAATGTCCTTTTAACACCGAAGGTGTTGAGTGGTCTCCTGTTATCGCTATCACGTCCGGCTTAAGCTCCAATAGGGATGGCAAAAGTCTGTCAAACTCTTCTATTACGGAGACCTTTGCCTCGTAGTTCCCGTCTTCTCCGTAAGAGTCAGTTTTCTTTATGTGCAAGAAGAAAAAGTCGTAGCTTTCCCATACGCTTTTGAGAGCTTTTATCTCATCTTCTATTGAGCTGCCCTCAAACTCTATAAGCTCCATACCCACGAGGCTTGCGAGGCCCTTGTACATAGGATATACAGCTATACAGCAGGCTTCTAACCCGAAGGCTTCTCTCATACTCGGTATGTCCGGTTTCTGTGCAAAACCTCTTAGGAGAATGTAGTTAGCCTTCGGCTCGTCCTTCAAAATTTCGGCAACCTTTTCAAGGAACTTGTTTGCTATTTCCGCTACCTCCTGAGCGTTTGGATTTTTCCCTTCGGCGGATAGAGGAGATACACCTACCTTCTGAGGGTCTGTATCGTTCACCTCGTCGCTACCCGGGGGTAAAGGTTCCGGGAATCTGAGGATTATTGCGCTTCTGTGCTCCATTCCCGGGCTAATCAAGATTTGAACACCGTCTATTTCCTTTATATTTTCTTTAATCTTTGCCGTAATTCTTCTATTTTCCTCGGTGGATATCCTCCCCGCTCTCCTGTCCACAATTACAGGCTTTCCATCTCTATACTCAACTGTGGCGTAGTTACCTCTTATGGCTACATCCGTTGCCTTGACCTCCATACCGAGCCCCAAGGCTTCAAGAATTCCCCTTCCTATCTTGTATTCGAGCGGGTCAAAACCGAAGATACCCAGGTGTCCCGGTCCACTACCGGGTGTTACCCCGTAATCTACAGGTATGTGCAGTCCTGTTGCAGAAGTTTTGGCTAAGCGGTCAAGATTCGGAGTGTTTGCTTTCTCAAGCTCCGTTAATCCGTTGACTGGCAGTCCACCTATACCGTCAAGAACTACGAGCAGTATTTTGGTATTGTTCCTTTGAATCAAAGAACTGAGCATGATTATTAATTCTAATGTTAGTTAAAGCCCCTGGCGGCGACCTAGGTTTCCGTGCCGCGGACCGGCACAGTATCATCGGCGCAGGAGGGCTTAACTGCCGGGTTCGGAAAGGGACCGGGTGTTACCCCTCCGCTATGGCCACCAGGGAAG
>WFYI01000116.1 GCA_015490155.1 Aquificaceae bacterium
GGATTATAAATCCTTCCCGCCGCGTTTATCCTCGGTGCTATCGAGTAGGATATGTCCTTTGCAGTAACCTTTTCCCTCCTTCCCGATACGCGCAGTAGATTACGAACTCCGGCCTTATCAAAACTTCCTTCGGCTATATGGTTTATAAGCTCAAGCCCCTTCACTACGAATATACGGTTCAGCGGATTAAGGGGAACTACGTCCGCAACTGTCCCTATGGCTACGTAGTCTAAATACTCTCTTATATCCAAATCGAGGTTTAACCTTTTTACAAGAAGCGCACCTATGTAAAAGCATATAGCGGAGGAGGAAAGCTCCCTTATGTACCTGTGGGTCGAATCTTCTACCTTTGGATTTACGAGGATAGCCTTTTTCGGCAACTCTTCCGGAGCGTTGTGATGGTCTATTACCACCACGTCCATGTCTGCTCTTTCTATCTCCTCTATTGCTGACGTGCCGTTATCCACCGTAATTAGTAGCTCACCGTATTTAGAAAACTTCTCTACAAGCTCGAGGTTAAGCCCGTAGCCCGTAGCCCTCGTAGGGAGAAGAGCGACAACCTTAGCTCCCGCCTGTTTAAGAATGTCGTAAAGGATAGCCGTCCCGGTTATCCCGTCTGCGTCGTAATCACCGAAGATTATTACCCTTTCTCCTCTTTTAACAGCCCTAACTATCCTATCGACGGCAGGTTCTATGTTGGGAATTAATCCATAAGGAAGGATGTTCTTTAGCTTAACGTTAAAGAGAAGCTCGTGAATTTCCTCAAAACCCCTGTTTGCTATGAGTTGACCGATGAGTCTGCCATAAGTATTCACCGTTTCTTTGGTAGGCTTTATCTCATCGCTGAGTAAAATCCATCGTTTGTAAGCTGAACCTTTCATGTCCTTTCTTTTATAAACCTAACCGCTTTCGCGGTGTACTGCATCCAAGATATTAGTATAGACAGAACCGCACTTGCATACAGCGGGTAGATTACGCTCCAAAGCGAGCTGGTCTCCAAGATGTTGGCAGTGTATACGAGAACCACAACCGCCACGGTCAGAAATGTAGCCGCTTTGCCCGGCAAAGTAGGTTCTGGAACAAAGCCCAAAGGTCGCAGGAAAGACGTTCCGATAATGAGATATAAATCCCTTACGAGGAGCAAGTAGAGTAGGTACGAAGGTATCCTGAGTTCCACCACATAGGAAACCGATAGCAGTCCACAAAACAGCAGAATCTTATCTGCAAGGGGGTCTAAGAACTTCCCGGTTCTACTTTCCCACCTAAATTTCCTCGCAAGAAAGCCGTCTAATGCATCTGAGAGCGACAGTACGAAGAAGAGAACGAAACCGTAGGTTACATCCCTCGCGGTAAAGGGAATTATCAAAGGAGAGAGTATCAACCTGAGAACTGATATTGCGTTAGGAATGTAGCTCATTAATCCTTTCCATAACCTCTCTCAAAACTTCTTCCACTTCCCTGCCGGTCGTATCAATCACGATAGCATCTGGGGCAGGTCTGAAAGGATATTTAGCCCTCGAGCTGTCTCTTTTGTCCCTTTCTACGATTGCATTCAATATCTCCCGATAGTCCGCCTCCTTGCCTGCCTTTAATAGCTGATTGTATCTCCTTTTTGCCCTCTCCTCGGGTGATGCGGTTATAAAAAACTTTAGCTCAGCGTTAGGAAATATATGGGTTCCCGCGTCTCTACCCTCGACCACCGCACTCTTTCCCTTTACAAGATTTCTAAAAAGGTCATTTATCTTTTCTCTAAACTCAGGTATCGTAGCCACCTGTGAAGCCAACTTGCCGACTCTTTCGTCGTTGAGCTTCCCTGAAATGTCATTTCCCTCGTAAAAAACCCTTGTTCCCTCTACGTCTACCTTAACCTCTAACACATCGAGGGACTTAACCGTAGACTCTACGTCGTCACATCTGCTCTTTCCCTTAAGACATAGATAGCCTACCGCCCTGTAGAGCAGCCCGGTTTCTAAATAGGGAACGCCCAACCTCTTCGAAAGCTCCTTAGCCAAGGTGCTTTTTCCACTTCCCGCAGGCCCGTCTATGGCGATTATCACGGAAAGATATTTTATACGGTCAGGTAAACTGGGAGCCGATTAAATCCGAACCTCCGCTGGATATTCCCTTCAACTTAAGCTCAAGGTCTGCAGGCTTGGAGGCATGGAGTAGCGCAGACTTCATATTTATAAGCCCCTGTCTGTAAAGCTCTTCAAGGTGCTGGTCAAAGGTTTGGGTTCCATAGGCTGATTTGCCCTTCTCCAAGAGGTCTGGTATCTCGTCGAGCCTCTCGGGGTCAAGGAGAGCTTCGGTTATCGCCCCGGTGTTTATCAGTATCTCCACCGCTGGAACAACACCTTTACCGTCCGACCTGGGAACGAGCCTCTGAGAGTATATCGCTATCAAAGCTCCGGCAAGCATCTGCCTGATTTGGTCTCTAACCTCAAGGCTGAACATACTTATTATCCTGTTCAGAGTCTCCTTAGCATCTATGGTGTGAAGGGTGGAAAAAACGAGGTGCCCCGTTTCTGCAGCCTGAAGGGCTATCTCAGCAGTTTCCGCGTCTCTCATCTCACCGACCATTATCACGTCAGGGTCTTCCCTAAGAGCTGCCCTCAGTCCCCTCGGGAAGGAGTACGTATCGCTCCCCACTTCCCTTTGTATTATGAAACTGTTCCTATCTCTGAAAAGGTACTCTATCGGGTCTTCTATGGTAACTATTACACGGCTGAAACGAGTGTTCATCTCTTCTATTATCGAGGCAAGGGTGGTAGATTTACCTGAACCTGTCGGACCCGTGACGAGTATAAGACCCTTCGTATACTTCATAGCCGTTTCCAACATAACCTTCGGCAGCCTAAGTGATTCAAAGGAGGGAATGTCAAAGGGTATAACCCTGAGAGCCATACCCGGTGTTCCCCTTTGCTTATAAACGTTCACCCTGAACCTCGCTACCTTGGGCATAGCGTACGACAGGTCTGCCTCTCCGTATTCCTCAAATTCCCTTTCCCTACGCTTGTTTTTGCTTAAGACCTCTTCGAGAAAAAGCTCAAAAAGGTTCTGGTCTATGGGAGGATATTCCTCAAGTTCCTCTAACTCCTTATCTATCCTTACTATCGGCTTCGAGCCTACCTTGAGGTGTATGTCAGAAGCACCCAGCTCAATTGCTTTCTTCAGTATCAACTGGAACAAGTCCGGTTTCCTCCTTTATCTTTTGTTCTATAGCTTCGGCTATCTCCGGGTTATCCTTCAAGAAGCTCTTTACCTGTTCCCTGCCCTGTCCTATGCGTTTGTCCCCGTAGCTATACCAGGAACCGCTTTTGGTAAGTATGCCTACCTTACCAGCCAAGTCAATCAGTTCACAAAGCCTACATATACCCTCTCCGTAAATTACCTCAAACTCTGCTTCTTGGAATGGGGGAGCGAGTTTATTTTTTACCACCTTGGTTTTAACCTTGTATCCTACTTTGTCGTTACCTTCTTTAACGTCCCCTGCCCTTCTAACCTCTATCCGCATGTCCGAGAAGAACTTTAACGCACGCCCTCCGGGCGTAGTTTCTGGGTTGCCGAACATAATACCTATCTTTTCCCTTATCTGGTTTATGAATATAAGGGAAGTATTACTTTTATGAACCGCCCCTTTTAACTTTCTGAGCGCTTGGGACATAAGCCTTGCCTGCTTACCCACCTGAGCATCCCCCATATCGCCTTCCAACTCGTCCCTGGGAACAAGAGCTGCCACTGAATCAACAACTATAACATCAACAGCTCCACTATTTATCAAGCTCTCCGCTATCTCTAATGCTTGCTCTCCGTAATCCGGCTGGGATATGTAAAGGTTATCTATATTCACGCCTAATCTCTTAGCGTACTTAGGGTCTAAAGCATGCTCGGCGTCTATAAATACGGCTATGCCTCCCTTCTTTTGAGCCTCTGCAATTATGTGCAACGCAAGGGTTGTCTTGCCAGAAGACTCCACACCAAAAAGCTCAATTATCCTGCCTCTCGGTATACCGCCTATTCCGGTTGCTATATCCAGAGACAAGGAACCCGTCGGTATAACCTCAACTCTGACTTTCTCTGCGGTATTAAAGGGCATTATGGTTCCCTTACCAAACTTCCGCTCTATGTTGGCAATTGAAGCCTCAAGAACTTTCTTCTTTTCCGTCAATTCCTTCTCAGAGACCTCTGCCATTCGATTTAAACCTCCACTATTCTCGGAACTACAAAAAA
>WFYI01000117.1 GCA_015490155.1 Aquificaceae bacterium
ATAAAGGAAATCATGGCGAGCCCTTCCATATCAGCGAGTATTATGCCGTCGAGTTTGTTGTCCTTGGATATTTCCTTGAAAAAGTCCCTTACTTCCTCCTGTTTTTTGATTATGTTCATGCTCATACTACATACCCCCGACTTTCTTAGGAGTTTACCTTAGAAAGTAAAACCTCTATGGTATCGCTCACAACTTCCCTTTCCTTTGCTATGCACGGAACTATGTGGATATCGTCGGCTATATTGAGCCTTTCTCTAACTACGGATACTCCGAGAGCATTCGGTAAATCCTGCTTGTTCGCAGCAATTATATAGGGAACCTCTGCGTACCTTGTCAGCATATCTATTTGCCTGACAGTATCCTTCCACATGTCCGGAGCTGTACTGTCCAAGAGAAAGACAAATCCCTGTGTGTTCTTTGAAAGAATTTTCCACATGAAGGAGAACCTTTCTTGTCCCGGAATTCCGAAAACGGCAAGCTTTTTACCGTTTATAGATACCTCTCCGTAATCCATGGCGGTGGTCGTTTTGCCCTTGTACTCCTTTTCCTTTGAGTGCGTTATAGACTTCTCCGTAGACACCGTCTTTATCTCCGAGGCTGTATTCACAAAGGTCGTCTTACCGGCGTTAAAATGCCCAGCCACGAGAATTTTTATAGAGGACATTCTTATTCCCTCCTTCGCCCCGCCCGTTTTATCTTGAATTAACATTCACTAGCCCTCCGACGTTATTATAACACATGTATAAAAAATTTCGTTTAGCTGTAAACCGTAAAATGTGATGTAACTCATAACTACTACACTATTATACCAAAATTATTATATAAGAATATATTTATTTACCTATTCCTCAATGAGTCGTTCCCTCTTAAGCTACTCGTAATAGATAATGTCTGCTTAGATATTTAGGTTGTGCAAAAAGACTCTGCTTCCTACCGTAAAGCTGTTGGAACGAAAATAGAAGGATATAACTTCTATATTTTTGAGCGAACTCTTGAGTCGTTTATGTAAGTAATGGAAAGTTAAAGGTATAGAACCTTACCCCAAATGTTTCTGTAAAATATGAAGTATGTACTCCCTTAGAATGGCTGAATCAGTTACGGAAGGACATCCGGACAAGATAGCAGACCAGATAGCTGATGCCCTACTCGATGAGTTTATAAGTAAAGACCCTTACAGTAAAGTTTCACTCGAGATAGTTGTTACTACGGGTTTAATTCTCGTGGGTGGGGAGCTTTCCACGGAAAGCTACATAGACATACCAAAAGTGGCAAGGAGCGTAGTAAAGGATATTGGCTACACAAAGCCCGAGCTGGGCTTTGACGCGGATACCTGTGCGGTTATAACTGCAATAGATGAGCAAAGTCCGGAGATAGCCCTCGGGATATCCGCTGAGGGAGCCGGAGATACCGCTATAGTCGTAGGCTACGCTTGCAACGAGACTGAAAACTACATGCCCTGGTCGATAACCCTTGCGCATAGATTGACCCGCAGGCTCTCTGACTTGAGAAAGGTAGGCAATTTTCCCTTTTTAAGACCCGATGGCAAGGTTCTCGTGGGTATGATTTACGAGGACGGTAAACCGAAGTTTCTCAAAAACCTGACTATGTATGTTCACCATGACCCGGACATATCCCTTCAGCTTTTGAGGGAAATGGTTGTAGAGGAGGTAGTTAAGAAGGAAGTGCCGCGTGAATTCATAACCGAGGATACGAGTATAAAAGTTAACCCTACCGGTAGGTTCGTAATAGGCGGACCCGTTGCAGACACCGGGCTGACGGGTAGAAAGATTGTTTCCGACGCTTACGGAGATATAGGGTTCTCCGGCGGAAGCTCCTTCTCCGGCAAAGACCCTACAAAAACAGACCGTTCCGGCTCTTACATGGCGAGGATGATAGCCAAGCATGTGGTTGCGGGCGGGCTTGCGGAAAAGTGCGTAGTTCAGATAGGTTATGCCTTTGGACTTGCCGAGCCTGTGGCCTTTGATATAGAGACCTTCGGAACCCACAAGGTAGATGTGGAAAAGATAAAGGGCGTAGTTGAAGAACTTTTTCCCCTAAAACCCTCAGAGATGATAGAGTTCCTTGAGCTAAGAAAACCTATATACAAGAAAACCTCCTGTTATGGACATTTCGGTAAGAAGGGGCTTCCTTGGGAGGAGTTAAGACTTCTTGAACGCGTTAAGGAACTCCTTTAGGGAGATTACCTCAAAATCCTTTACAGAGCTATAAATTCTAATGTCCGCGTCGTCGTAAATTGCGATAACCCTTCTAAAACCTTCCGAAAAAGCGTACTTTAAAGAGTGTTCTATACCTCTGTCCACCATGTCTCTACCTGTTCTGTACCCATTTCCCCTTAAAAAGGACGCCAGTTTATACCCAAGGCTCTTATCTTGAGACATGTCTATTATGAAAAAGTCCTTACCCTGTACCTTAGTATCCGTAAGTCCGTAAATCCTGCTCAGGTACACGGCTCCTCCGGTAGACGGAAAGTTTTTCCCGAAAATATTCGACAAGCTATCGTACCTCCCCCCCGAGGCTATGGGAAAACCGGACTTTTCGTGGAAGACCTCGAACACTACACCCGTGTAGTAGGGAAGTTTCCTCACTTCTCCGAGGTCATAGATGAAGTTTATATCAGCCTCTTTAAGGTAGTAGCCCAACCTCTTTAATTCCTGTGCTTCTTCTACAAATCCCCTCTCTTCCAAAACCTTTAGAACATCTTCTCCTCCCTGAAAAAGGGGAAGCTCAGCTGTGAATGAATTTCCGAACTTAGCCTTTAAATAGCTTATGTCTTTGTTCTCCAAAGCACGCTTTATCTCTTCCCTGCACCCTTCCTCTACACTTTCCAAAACCCTTTGAGTTATCCCCACGTGGCTCACGCTTATTGAGAAGTCCCTTAATCCCAGGGACTTTATGTAGTCGTTTATGGCGAATATAACCTCCGCATCTCCTTCAAGGCTCTTTACCCCCATAAGCTCTATGCCGGTTTGGTAGCTTTCGTAACCCTCCTCCTTTATGGATACGACCTTGCCGAAGTAGAACACCCTGCAGGGAAATTTAAGCTCCCCGAAACTCGATACGGTTCTCACCGCCAGAGTGGTCAGGTCTCGTCTGAGAGATATTAACTCCCCGCTAAGAGTATCCCTAAAGCTCAAGCTCTCCCTTGCCCTTTCTCCTATGGATTTATCCTGCTCCTCGTGTTTCTCAAACAAAGGCAGGCATACGTAATCGTAACCATAGCTCTCAAATACCTCCGAGGCTTTCAGAAAGGAGTTTTTTATAAAATTCGACTCCCGAAGGGAGTAAGTTCTCTCAAAGAAAGAAAGGAATACCTTACTCATGCCTGTCCTCTAACTTTACGAACTGGAGAATGTCCCGAAGGTCTATGTATCTATCGGAGGCGTTTACAAGCTCTATCGACGAGCTTTCCTTTGTGGATAGGCAAACTACCTCCTTACCGAAGCTCCTAAGAACCTTTACGAGTCTTTCAAAGTCACTGTCTCCGGAGCATAAGATTGCCACATCGTAGTTGTCCTTGGTCAATAACATATCTATGGCTATGTCAACGTCAAGGTCGCCCTTCATACTTCCGTCTTTGAGGTGTTTTAGGGGTTTTCTTACAACCGTTATGCCGCTGAAGGCTAAAACTCTGTAGAATTTGTCCTGCTTTTCGTCTTCCTCCTTGTATGCAAGGTAGAAGAAAGCGTTGTATATGTCGTAGTCCCTTTTGAAGAACTCTACGAGTTTGACTATGTCTATCTTTGAGCTTAGGAAGTTCTTCTGAACGAAGTAAAGGTTAGTCCCGTCTATGAATATGCCGGCTCTTTTTTTCATATTACTCGCCCACTGTGTACCAAACTCTAACACCTACGGATACATGGGCGTTCCTCTGCCATAGAGTCTCTACGGATATGACCCTTACCTTGTTGAGCCTAATCCACTCATTCACCTGCTCTTCAAGGAGCTGTTCCATGCTTTCGTCCCTAAAGGGAGCCATCTTCCTATGGAAGTCTTTAAACCTTATCTCCATTAGGTAATTTCCTCTTCAGAAACGGATACCACTACCCTTGCAGGTCTTATGACTTTCTCGTGAAGTTTGTATCCCTTCCTTATTACGCTCAAGACCGTGTTTGGTGGGACTTCTGAGCTGGGTTGTGTTTCTACAGCCTCCGCGGTATAGGGGTCGAACTCTTTTCCCTCCACTTCTATTTCGTGTATGTGGTGCTTTTCGAGAATCCTCTTTAGCTCCTTGTAAATCATTTCTACACCTTGGAGTATGGAACCCGTGTCCGATGAGGCTTTCCCTATTTCCAGCGCTCTTTCGAAGTTATCGAGAACCTCGAGTATGTCAATTGCGAAGTTTTCGTAGCCGTACTTTTTCTGTTCCTCTAAGTCCCTTCTGTATCTGTCTTTGAGGTACTCTACTTCCCTTTGAAGCTCTACTGCTCTGGAGTTGGATGCCCTTGCAACCTGCTCGAGCTTTTTAACTTTCTGTTCAAGCTCCTTTAACCTCTCTTCGAGGGCTTCTTTCTCTTCTACGGTTTCCTCTTTTTCCTCTTTTGATTCCTTTAACTCTTCCTTTTCCATTTACGCTTACCTCCTGTAAAATTTACCTCGTAGATATTAAATTTAGCTCACCACTTCCCACTCGGTAATTAACTGATGTCCCCTCTTGAAGTGCGCTCGTATTCTGAGGTGTAGTAGGTTCTTAAGCCTTTTGATACCTTCTCCTCCAACAAGGGTTGGGACATTCTCTCCTCCAACTATTACCGGAAGGTGAATTAGGCGTATCTCGTCTACAGCCCTTCTTCGTATAAACTCCCAGTTTATAGAGGCTCCGCCTTCGACCATTAAGGTTTTAATGCCCCTATCATAAAGTTCCGGAAGAAGGGCATCAAAGTCAACGAGTTCCTCCCCTGCAACTATTATCTCCGCTCCCTTCTCCTCTATCTTCTTGAGCCTTTCGGCAGGCGCCCTTTTGGTCGTGGCTATTATGGTCTTTGCCTCTTCGGTGTTTAGAATGTTTGCATCTATGGGAACGTTTGCGGTGGAGCAGGGTATAACCCTAACGGGGTTTTTCCCCTTCACGTACCGCACGGTTAAGCTCGGGTTGTCGGTTCTTACGGTTTCGCAGCCGACCATTATCCCGTCCACCTTTGCTCTTATCTCGTGGAGGTATCGGTACGCTTCTTCGTCCATGAGGCTCATAAGCTCTTTGCTGGAGGCTCCCCTGTAAAGGGTCAGTTTTCCATCAACGCTAACCTCGGACACTATTATCACGTAAGGTCTTTTCATAAAGAGTTATTTTACGAAAATTTATCCTTCCATTTCGTTCACGGTTGCACCGTCCATAAGCCCGTTTTCTATGGCTACATAGACGGTTGCCAATTCGTCCTCGGAAAGTTTTTTGTCCTTCAACACCTGCCTTTTGAACTCCTCAACAGCTTTTTCCACCACCTCATCGTCTATCTCGTCTACCTGAATCTCGTCTCTCTCGGCGATAAACCGCCCAAAGCTAACCGCCAGCTCGTCTATATGAGCCATTATCAATTTCCTCCTTTAAATGTAGAATTCAAGGTCTTTAACAAGTTCTTCCTACAAAATAGCAAAGTGATGATTGTTGTCAGGTTAAATCCCCAGTACCGTTTCCGGAATTCTTCAACAGGTCTAAAACCTCGTCATCGGTAAGCTGGTGGAAGTCCTGATAGAACATACCCACCGCAAAACTCGGTGTCTCCGCTTTATGAAAACAGAAAACTTTATCGAAGGTAGATTTTACCTTGTTACCTATGTTCGACGGGCATACAGGTACAGCTAACCACACTTCTATCGCTCCCTTGCTCCTTGCGAACTGCCCAGCTGCAATGGCGGTGTACCCTGTGGCTATACCGTCGTCTATAACGATTACCCTTTTGCCTTGCATATTCGGGTATCCCTCGGGAACGAAAATCTCCTCCCGCCTTTTTAACTCTGCGTATTCCCTTTCCTTTACCTCGTGAATAGTACCCTTGCCAAGCCCGAGATAGTTGACGGTTTCTTCATCAAGGTAGACATTCCCGTTAGGGTCTATCGAGCCGAAAGCCGCTTCTTCGTTCCAGGGTATTCCCAGCTTTCTGACCACTACTACGCTTAGCGGCATGCCTAACTCTCTCGAAACTTCCCCGGCAACCGGAACGCCTCCCCTCGGAATAGCAAGTATCAAGAAGTTCTTAGGTTCTTTTATTCTTTCTTTCAGCAGAAGAGCCAGTTTTCTACCGGCATCCTCCCTGTTCAGAAAAATCATATTTTTAGCTTTGCAAATAAAGTGTGTAGGTTGTCCAGCTTTCTGTAAGTTTGGACTAAGACGTAGTTAGTTTGCTCCGGCTCTGCGATGGCAAAGTCGTACAGTATTCCGCTTATGTCCTTAAGAGCCTGATAGAGTGTTGTGTATAAGGTCTCGTCAAGCTTCTTCTCGGGGTTAGGTATCTCCTCGTAAATCCTTTTAACCTGCTGGGTCACTTTAATGAGGTGCCGGGCTATGTTTATCATCTCGTAGTTGTCCTGCCTGAGTTCAACCACATCTTCGTACCTTTCCTGTATCTCTAAGAACATACTTTTGAAGAGCAAGCCCTCTAAGAAACCCACCTGGTCCTTCATTCTATCTCCTCACTTTTACTTTAATAAAATTCTACCCATTTTCAACGCAAGTTTGCCCCTACGGACGGGCAGTCCTATACTTTAAATGTATGAACTCGGAAAAGCTAAACCTTCTGTGGCTACACGGTCTAACCTGTTGCGGAAACACCCAGTCCTTTCTATGTGCGGAAGAACCCCTATTAAGCTCTTTCCTGAGGAAGGTAAATCTAATTTATCATCCCGCTATCTCTGAAGAAGAAGAGTTAGAGGTAAAGGTACGGGCTATCTTGAACGGAGATATAAAACTGGATGTACTTGTCCTTGAAGGAGCTGTGCCAAAAGGTGAGAGTGATAAAACCTATAAACTTGACGGCATGAGTCTCAGTGAGCTTGTTCTTAAGCTGTCCTCCTTAGCGGATTACACGGTTGCGTTAGGGAACTGCGCTGTTTACGGAAATATACCCGCTTTAAAGGAAAAGAATGTATCAGGGCTGCAATACAGGTTCAAGGAAAAGGGCGGTATTTTAGGTAAGGATTTCAGGTCTAAGTCCGGTATGCCGGTGATAAATATATCCGGGTGTCCTGCGCATCCTGAGTGGTTTATAGGAGTAATCTTAAGTATAGCTTCCGGGAAGAGGATTTTACTCGACAGCTACGGAAGACCTAAGGAGTTTTACGCCTACTATACGCACGACGGTTGTATGAGAAATCAGTACTACGAGTGGAAAGTAGAAGCTGAAAGCATGGGAACTAAAGAGGGCTGCCTATTTTATAACTTCGGTTGTAGGGGACCCATGACGAAGTCCTCTTGCAACAGGATTCTTTGGAACGGTGTAAGCTCAAAAACGAGGTCTGGACAGCCCTGCTTCGGGTGTACGGAGTTTGATTTCCCGAGGGCGAACCTGTGGGAAACCAAGTACAACATGGGAATCCCCGCGGAGCTTCCCGAAGGAGTGTCCCTGAGAGGGTACATAATGGTTTCTGGTATTGCTAAAACCTTTGCCCCTGACAGGCTAAAAAGGAGATTAATTGATGAAGGTGAGTAAGAAGCTCCTCACGAGGCTGGAGGGAGAGGCTGAACTAAAACTCTTCTGGCAGGGAGAAAAGATAAAGGATGCCTACATTTCCGTTCCCAACTACAGGGGTTTTGAGAGGATACTCGTGGGAAAACCTGTAATGGACGCCCTAGTTATAAACCCGAGAATATGCGGAATTTGCGGTCATGCTCACCTCAGGGCTACGGTGGAAGCGATAGAGGATTCTCTAAAGAGAGCGGGCTACGAAGTTACAATCACTGAAAAAGCAAGGCTTTTTAGAGACATAACCCTTTCCCTTGAAATTATTCAGAACCACTTACGGTGGTTCTACCTTTACCTGATGCCCGACGTTGTAAAGCTGAAGCCGTCGCTCAGGGAGAGGTTCGCACCGCTCAAGGGTAGTGGCTGGCAGGAGGGCGTGAGGGCAAGCAATTACGCTACGAAAGCCCTTGCTACCTTAGCGGGACAGTGGCCCCACAGCTCTTACATGGTGCCGGGAGGAGTGACCTGTGACCCTACCGAGGCGGATATTAACAAGGTGGAGGCTTTGGTTGAGAGAGTGGTGGACTTTTTTGAGGAAAAGCTTGCGGGAATTGAGATACAAAGCTACATGAGTATGAGCGGTGCAAAACTTATTAGAGAGGTAAAGGGAGATATTCTCAGCTTTTTTGAGGCTTGTTTTGAACATGGCTTAGACTCTGTCGGCAGGAGCTACGGCAGGTTCCTAACCGGAGGAACTATAGACCCTTGCGTGGTTCCGGGAACTAAGTCCAAAAGGATATGTAAGTTTCACCCTGAAAGGGTTTACGAGCTTGGGAATTACTCCTTCTTTTCTAAGAACGGAAGGGGCTACACTTGGGCGAAGGCGGCTCGCTACGGGGGGGTTCCCTGCGAGACGGGGCCTCTTGCAAGGCAACTGATAGCAAAAAATCCACGGGTGGTAAGCCTATACAAAAAGTACGGAGATAGTGTTCTCGTGAGGGTGTTTGCGAGGCTTGACGAGATACTTACTCTCTCCCTGAGCGTTTTAGATAAGCTGAGGAGTGTGGATTTATCCCAGAGGAGCTGTATTGCACCTCCCAAAGAGGTAAAAAGCGTCTCCGGTGAGGGAATAGGCGTGGTTGAAGCCGCACGGGGGACTTTAATACATAAAATTTCCGTAAGCAGGGGTAAAATCAAATTCTACGACGTAATAACACCTACGGTCTGGAACTTGGGGCCCAGAGACGATGTGTACCTCGGTGTTGCGGAGAAAGCCATGATAGGGCTTGATTCTGAGCTTAAGGCTTACACCGTCTTGAGGAGTTTTGACGTCTGTTCCGTATGTACAAGTCACTGAAGGAGGTTTGAGTTTGAGCGTAGTAACCCTATCTCAAGGCTCGGGCGGAGAGGAGACGAGTAAGCTGATAAAGGAAATCTTCCTTAAAGAGTTCTCAAATCCTGTTTTGGAGGCTCTGGAAGACTCAGCGATACTCAAGCTGGAGGGTGAGCTTGCCTTCACCACCGATGGGTTTACCGTATCACCCATCTTCTTTAAAGGAGGAGACTTGGGTAAGCTCGCGGTATCGGGAACTGTGAACGACCTCGCGGTCATGGGGGCGAAACCTATGTTTATGAGCGCCTCCTTTATCGTAGAGGAGGGCTTTCCTTTAGACTCTCTTAAAAAAATTGTGAAAAGTATGGCTAAAACCGCCGGTGAGGTCGGGGTGAGTATAGTTACAGGGGACACTAAGGTAGTTCCACGGGGAAATGCGGACGGTGTATTTATAAGTTGCTCTGGCATAGGTAAAGTCCTCTATCCCGGGCTTTCGGCGAGGAATCTCCGTCCGGGCGATGTGATACTCGTATCCGGTACCGTCGGAGACCACGGAGCCTGTATTTTGGCGGAAAGGGAGGGTATGGAGTTTGATATGGAGCTTGAAAGCGACTGCGCACCCCTTTGGGACATGATAGAGCCTCTTTTAAGAGAGGTTAGCTCTATAAGAGCCATGAGGGACGCAACGAGGGGCGGGCTTGCGGAGCTTCTCAACGAGTGGTCTCGCTCTTCTATGGTTGAGATAGAGGTTGACGAGGAGAGCATTCCCGTAAAGGAGCCGGTTAGGGGGCTGTGTGAACTCCTCGGCTTTGAACCCACACACCTTGCGAACGAGGGAATGATAACGGTTGCTGTTGCACAGGAGGAGGCGGATAAGACGCTTGACATTCTCAAAAGCAACCCTAAGGGTAGATACGCCTCTGTGATAGGTAGGGTTGTCTCCGATGGCGGCAGCAGGGTTATTGTAAACACACTCTACGGGGTAAAGAGGATAATGGAACCCCCTTCGGG
>WFYI01000118.1 GCA_015490155.1 Aquificaceae bacterium
CCCATTACCACACAGACCACTTTTACGGCATAAAGGCTTTAAAAGAGGCGGGAGCCATAACCGTAGCCCACGAGGACGCCTACGAATACCTATCCCAACCCTCAAGCGAGGCGTTCCTCAAATCAAGGCAGAGGCTCTTGGGCAAGCACATGGAAGGCACGGGCTTAGAGCCTCCCCATATAACCATAGATAAGGATATGACGATAAACCTCGGTGGCACCCTCTTTGAGGTTTCCCACATATGCAAGGGACACACCAAGGGAGACCTGCTCGTGTGGATGCCGAAGGAGGGAATCCTCTTCGGTGGAGACTTGGTCTTTGACGGCAGACTGCCCTTTTTGGGTTCGGGCAACTCCAAGTCTTGGATAAGGTGTTTGGATAAGATACTTGAACTTAAACCCAAAATTCTGCTCCCCGGACACGGAAAGCCAATGCTAACGCAGGAAAGGATACTTGACAGGGTAAGATGGACTAAGAAGTACATAACAGACCTTAGAAACACGATAAAGAGGTTGATGGAGGAGGGATACGATGTTGATTACGTGAGGGAGAACATAAACGAGGAGCTTATAAAGGTGGATATATCCTACGCAAAGGTGCCCGTGTTCCACAGCGTAAATCCGGTAAACGCTTACTACGTTTACTTTGATATAGAGAGGGAAATCTTAGAGGGTGAGTGATTGAAGGGATTAACCCTGCCTTGATGTGTGTCTCTTCTCTCAAGCTCTCGTCGCACGGCTTCTAACACCTTGTTCTTCATCTTGGGAGAGCAGTATTCGGGGGCTATAAGCCTGTCCTCTTCCGTCTCTCCTGTGACTCTGTGAATCACCACCGAAGGTGGTAGTATTTCAATAACGTCAACGCATAGGGAAGCATACTCCTCCAAGGACAGGGTTTTAATCTCGCCCCTCTTATACTGGTTAGCCATGACCGTCCCCTCTATTATGTGCAACGGGTGTATCTTCACACCATCTATCGGCAGGGAGGCTACCAGCTTTGCGGTTTCTATAACATCCTCTTTTCCTTCTCCGGGAAGTCCCACTATCAAGTGGGTGCATATCTTGAGAGGGTGCCTCTTGGCTCTCAGAACCGCATCAACGAAGTCTGATACCCCGTGCGCCCTGTTTATCCTCTTCAGAGTTTCAAAGTTCGCTGACTGGAGTCCCAGTTCAAGCCACACCTCAAGTCCCTTCCGTGCGTATTCGGAAAGAAGCTCAAGAACCTCATCTGGCACGCAGTCGGGTCTCGTTCCCACATCTATACCCACGATGCCATCAAACTCAAGGGCTGTGTCGTAAACTTCCTTTAGGGTCTCCACGTCGGCGTAGGTATTCGTGTAGGACTGGTAATACACGAAGAAGTATATGTCCTCTCCGTATTTCCTCTTGGCTCTTTCTATCCCCTCCCTTATCTGTTCTCTGAGGGGAACCTCCGCGCTCAGCATAGAGGGCTTTGAGCCTTCGGCACAAAAGGTGCACCCACCCCACGCCTTGCTCCCGTCTCTGTTGGGACATGTAAAGGGTAACGCTACCGTTATCTTTTGAACCCTTCTGCCGTATTTGTTTAGAAAGTATCCTTTAAGGCTTTTAAAACGCTCTTCCATGGCATCTTAACTCCGAAATAATTTACGAACTTACTTTGGAAATTCAACTCCTTCGGAGTATTGCCTCCTGAAAGCAGGATAGTTTCGCTTGTGATGTGGTGGGTTTTTCTTTGGCGGGAGAGGGAGGGAATCGAACCCTCCGGAGTCTCCCCTTCGGAGCCTCCCACGGGATTTGAAGTCCCGGGGTAGCACCAGCCTACCAACCTCTCCCTATATCAAAAGGAGATTTTATTACTTCTCCACCTGCGCTTCTCTCCCCTCCTGACCGTAAGCCCGAGGTAATCTAAGTATTCCAACAAAGGCACGATGTACTTCCTCGAGAGCTTAAGTTTCTCCTTAGCTTCCCGAATTGAGAACTCTTCCCCGAGTTCCCTAAGACTTTCTACAAACTTTACCAGCTGCTCGTTAGCTAAAAAGAGATTATCACCTATCCTGTGAATGAGCTTCCTCTTTACCGCAAGCCTTAGAACTTCCCCGCTTACACCCTCGGAGAGCAAATCCTTTTCTTCCCTGAAGCCTTCCGAAAGTAAACTTAAAAGATTTTTTACCTCCGGATGTTCTCCGAGAGCGGCGTTGCTTTCTACGACTATATACTCTTCCACGAGTCTATAATCCCCGGTGTTGTTCAATAGGTATTCGAGAAGTCTCTGGCTTAATTTAAGCTTTTCCATAACCTCTGCTTTGTGTATTCCGAGCGTATCCTTCTTGAGGTTTTCTTCCAAAAATGTAGCTAATTTGTTCCTAAGCTTCTCCAGAACTCGTGCAGAGTAAAACCTATCTCCAACTTTTACAGCCTCTTGTAGGTGTTCAAAGTTAACGGTGTATCCTGTGAGCTTGAAAAAGTATTCTGCATCGACACCTTTAGTATCAAGCTCCCTGAGAATGTAAAGCCCGAAGTTTTCTTTAAGGCACCGCAGGTTATCTTTTATAAACTCCTTTTTAGGCTTACTTACCGCAGGATGTAGCACCTCTATACCGCCCATAAGCCTTGCGGAGGAGTCTAACAGAACAGCTCTATCTCCTCTCTTTGAGACCACCTCTTCCGAAAGTCTGAGAAGATAAACGTCTTCGCCTATACCCTTGAACCTCCCGTGAACCTCCCTCATTCCGAAGAATAGGGAGTAGAGCTTACCGCTGTGAATATCTACATCGGATTTAACAATAAGAAGCCTGCTTTTTAAGTAAGAGTTAGGTTTTAAAACCCAAAAGCCCCTTTTGACCTTTTCCTTGTCCACGTCGGGGACATTTAGGGCGATTCTTTCACCTGCTTCAGCTTCTTCAACAAAAACGCCGTGGTTCTGTATTTTTCTAAGCCTTACCTCCAAGCCGACAGGTTCTATTGCAACCCTGTCTCCTTCCTTGACCCTGCCTTCTATACAGCTACCCCTTATAACGGTTCCGTATCCGCGAACCGAGAACGCCGAATCCACCAATACCCTTAAAGGCTTTAATGCTTTTCCCTCCTTCAGTTTTTCTGCGACATTTTTAAGGGTTTCCTTCAGGTTATCCAGTCCCTCGCCGGTACGGGGAGATACACATGACACATGAAAATTGACGCTCTCGTTTCTGAGAAAATCCCCAACTTCTTCCTTAGCTACTTCTAAGGTTTCCCTATCTACCTTGTCTATTTTTGTCAAAACGGCAATCCCTTCCTTAACCCCGAAGCTCTTAGCTACCCTAAAGTGTTCTACCGTTTGGGGCATAATCCCTTCAGAGGCGTCTATCACGAGTAGCAAACCGGTGGCAGAGGATATGCCGGCTACCGCGTTTTTTATGAATCTTTCATGCCCGGGAACATCAATAAACTCGAGTCTGATTCCTATGTCGTCAAAATCCATGTATGCAAAACCCATGTCTATGCTCAATCCTCTCTTTTTTTCCTCCGGAAGTCTGTCCGTGTCTATTCCGGTGAGA
>WFYI01000119.1 GCA_015490155.1 Aquificaceae bacterium
CGCCAGTCGTAGCCCACTATTACTCTATCAATTCCCCTATCCTTCAAAAGCTCAGCGTGGGCATGAGCAACCTTTCTAACGTTCTCGTAGGTGAAGCTATCCCCTATTACGGCTCTCCAGCCGTCGGTTCCGAACTTTATCATCTTGAAACTTCTTCCAGAAAAGCCTCCACACCTGACTCTTTCTTAAGTCCCTTTGCCCTTAGCACCCTCTCCAATACGGAAAGAGCCACCACCATGTCGTTTACATCCATTCCCATGTGGGATATCCTGAATATCTTTCCTTTCAGCTTTCCCTGTCCCCCTGCAACCCTCACACCCTCCGAGAGCATAGCCTTCCTAATCTCATCGGCGGATAAACCCTCGGGAGGCAGAAGGGTCGTTAAAGATATAGAGGGATTTTCAGGAAGCAGTCTTAATCCCAAACTTTCCGAGGCTTTTGCCATACCTCTGCTTATAGTCCTGTACCTGTTCTCAACCCCCTCCATGCCCGTTTCAAGGAGTATCCTGAGAGCTTCCCTTAGAGCAAGTATAAGGCTTATGGCGGGTGTCCACGCGGTCTGTCCCTCAACCTGTTTCTTTAGCTCGTTCCCCACGTTAAAGTAATAGGCTCTACCCGTGAGTTTATCCTTAGCCTTTTCCGAGAACCAGAGCATAGACAAACCGGGAGTGAGCATAAAAGCTTTTTGAGAGCCTCCCACGACCACATCAAGCCCCCAAGAGTGAGGCTTCATATCGTAAACCCCGAGTGCGGTTATAGCGTCCACTACGAGCAGAGTATCCCTGTCCTTAGTCAGCTCTGCAATAGCTCTAACATCGTGGTAAGCGCCTGTAGATGACTCGGACATTTGAATCAAAATACCTTTGCAGTCTGGATTTTCTTTTAGGAGCTTCTCAATATCCTCGGGATTTACACTCTTTCCCCAATCAACGTGATGCTCTATTACCTTAAGTCTCCAGTGTTTTCCGAGCTCCGCCCACCTCTCACCGAACTTTCCGCCTACGACTGCTATTACCTTATCCCCCTCCTCAAAGAAGTTAAGTACGCAAGCCTCCATAGCCCCCGTTCCGGAGGAGGAGAAGAACACGAAGTTTTCCGAATCACAGTCTACGAGCCTCTTAAAAAGCTCCCTCGTCTCAAGAAAAGCCTCGGTAAACTCCGGCGTTCTGTGGTGTATTATCTGCCTACCGAGAACCTCCCTGATTCTGTCGGGTATCTCAACGGGTCCCGGCGTGAATACCCTCTCTCCCTTAAAGGGCTTCATCTCAATCGGTTATCTCCAAGGAGGAAAAGATAAAGGGTATCTCGTAGCTCGCGGACTCGGGAGAGTCAGAGGCATGTATTGCGTTCTTGCCCTTATCCGTTCCGAACAAAGCCCTTATGGAGTTGGGGGCTGTTTTCCTTGCCTCCTCGCTGTCCGTGGGACCTATTATATCCCTTACCCTCTGGATAGCGTTCTCGCCCTCAAGGACAGCCGCAACCACGGGTCCCGAGGTCATGAACTCCACAAGCTCACCGTAAAAGGGCCTTTCTTTGTGAACTATGTAAAACTGCCTTGCCTTCTCCTCCGTAAAGCGAAAGAGCTTTAAAGCCCTGAGCGTAAAGCCCTCTTCAATAAACCTGTCTATTATCTTTCCCGTAGCCCCCTTCTCAAAGGCATCGGGCTTAACTATTATCAGAGTCCTTTCCATTTACCTTCCTCCTGCAAGGGATAGAGCCTCAAGCTGTCTCTTAACGGAAACGTCAACTACAAAACCGGAGGTTTTAAAGAGAAATCCACCTATGAGGGACTTGTCCTCCAGCACTTCAACCTCAAGCTCCCTGTTTAGGAACTTCTCTACGCTATCAACTATCTTCTTAATCTCCCCTTCCTCCATGGGCGAGGCAAGGTAAAGGTATCCCTTGGACATCTTCATTATCTTCTCAACTTCGTGGTCGTAAAGCCTCTTCATCTCGGAAAGCAGGGATAGAGCGTTTATGCTTACGAGGTAATCAAATACGTCCACCGCCTCCGAGGGAACTCCGAACTTATCCATGAAAGCCTTTAAAAGGGAAAGCTTCTTCTCGTGGGGAACCTCGGGAGCCACAAAGAAGTTTCTCATGTCCTTACTTCTCTTGTAAAGCTCAGCCATCAAAGAGATAAAGTCCCCGGTTCCTATAAGGCTCTCTTTATCCTTCGGAAGTTTTCTCAAAAGCAGTCTGACCGCCTTTCTGGCAAGCTCCTTATTTCTAACCATTAGAACCCTCCAGAGCCTTTAACTGTTTTTCTACGTAGTTCTTTTGAACCTCGGGCTTACTGAAAGCATCCTTCAGCATATCTTGGGCTATCTCCTCAGCCTTCAGTATCCCGAAGGCGGCAAGCTCCTTTTTAGCCCTTTGCAGTTCCACCTCAATCGTCTCTTTTGCCCTCTCTTTAACCCTCGTGGCTATCTCCTGGGCGTGTTTCTTAGAGTTCTCTATCTCGCTCTGGGCTGACTCCTTAGCCAGAGCAACGGACTCATCAGCCCTTACCTTTGCCTTTTCAAGCTCCTGTTTTGCCTTTTCAAGCTCCTGTTTTGCCTTCTCAAGCTCCGCCTCAGACTCATCTACCCTCGCTATTATGGACTTCCAGAAGTTATTGAAGGCTTCTGCGATGGGCTTTCTACCGAACCAGTAAACTATGAAGAGGAAAGCGAGTATGTTCAAGCCTTTCCAGATAAGTTCCATAGGAGAGTGTCCACCGTGACCGCCAGCTTCCGCCGCAAAGCTACCGCTTACCACAAACAGAACGCCCAAAACCAAGTATCTCATGCCGCCTCTCCGATGATTTTTCTTACAATCGTCTGAGCTATCTCCCTTATAGCGCCTTCCATCTTTTTCTTTTCGGTTTCCAAAGATTCTTTTATCTCTTGAACCGATTTGGCAATCTCCTGCTGTGCCTCCTGCTCAGCTTTGTCAATTATCTCGTTTCTTAGCTTTGTAGCTTCCTTCTTAGCCTCCTCAAGTATGGAGTTTGCCTCTCTACGCGCCTCCTCAAGTATTCCGTGAGCTTCCTCAAGGTAGCCCTTAGCTTCTTCTCTTAGCTTCTGGGCTTTCTCAAGATTTTCATTTACGAGCTTTTCCCTTCCTTGAGATACACCCATGTAAGGCTTTACGTAAATCTGGTTGATTAGAAAAACGAATGCCAAGAATATCACACCTTGTATAAAAAAGGTTGCGTTAGGTATAACTCCCACGTCCATTACCTTACCTCCAAGTGAGATAACATTATACTATTTCCCTATGGAAGTTAGAGCTTTTGTGTGGGAGAAAGACCACCTCCTTCTTTTAGAACAGAGAGAACTACCCCACAGGGAGGTGTGGTTAGAGCTTAAAAACCACAAAGATGTAGCTAAAGCGATAAAAGAGATGTCCGTCAGGGGCGCACCGGCTATAGGATGCGTTGCCGCCTACGGCTTTCTCTTGGGAGTGAAGTTAGGCTACGACCCCGAGGAAGTTTACGAAGAACTCAAGTATACGAGACCCACAGCTTTCAACCTCTTTTGGGCTTTGGATAGGATGATGAACGCCCTCAAAGAGGGTAGAGATTTGGAGGAGGAGGCTAAATCCATAGAGAGAGAAGACTACGAAGCCAACATCAAAATGGGCGAATTCGGAAACGAGCTTATCCCGAACAAAGCCAATATCCTTACCCACTGTAACACGGGAGCCTTGGCAACCGCGGGCTGGGGAACCGCACTCGGGGTCATAAGGAGCGCCCACAGGAGCGGGAAGGAGATAAATGTATGGGTTGACGAGACGAGACCCTACCTTCAGGGAGCGAGGCTCACCGCTTGGGAGCTTATGAAGGAAGGAATACCCCACAGCGTAATTACGGATTCAACCGCCGGCTACCTAATGAGTCGGGGACTCGTAGACTTGGTTATAGTAGGTGCGGACAGGATAACCGCAAGGGGAGATGTAGCCAACAAGATAGGAACCTACACGCTCTCAGTTCTATGCAAGGAACACGGCATTCCCTTCTACGTTGCTGCCCCGCACTCCACCTTTGATTTGAACATAGAGAGCGAAAGGGAAATCCCCATAGAGGAGAGGTCTCCCCGAGAGGTAAAGAGCTTCGGAGAGTGTAAGGTCGCTCCGGAAGGCTCTCCCGCAACACACATAGCCTTTGATACGACGCCCGCACAGAACATAACGGCTATAATCACGGACAGGGGGGTTATAAAACCCGTAAGCAGGGAAAACGTACTCAGGCTCTTTGACCGATAGCCTCCGCCACTATAAGCCCGTGCTTCAATCCCCAATCGCTGACCCTGAGTGAGTCTTTGCCGAAAACCTCAAGAAGCTTTATGAACATGGCTATACCGGATACTATGACCTCAGCCCTTTTGTCCTCAACCTGCGGATACCTCCTGCTCCTTTCGTGGGAGGGGATGGAAACGAGAGCGTTGAACCACCTCTCTAAAGCCCCCTTAGAAAGCTCCCTCCCGTGGATAAGCTCCGAGCGGTAGGGATAAACTCCGTACTCCAAAGCCACGACAGTGGTGATAGTTCCCCCGAGACCTACAATCTGATTTACCTCCCTCCTGAGAGGCGATATTTTATCTTCCAAAAACTTATAGAGTTTATCTATCTCACCCCCCTTCGGGGGGTCGTTTTTAAAAAAAATCTCCGTAAGATTGACTATACCTATGGGCAGGGAGACCACCTCCCCAACCGAGTAGCCGTTCCCGAAAACGAACTCCGTAGAGCCACCTCCTTGGTCTATCACGAGGTTTGAACCCTCCAGCTTCAAGCTGTAAGCGGTGGCTAAGTAGGCGAGCCTTCCCTCTTCCTCCGGGTTTATTATCCTGACCCTTATGCCCGTTTTCTCCTCAACGGTGCATAGGAACTCCTCCGAGTTACAGGCTCTCCTGAGAGCCTCAGTCCCGACGGCCACCACCCTTTCAACTCCAAAGCTCTTTATGTGCTGAGCGTAGTCCTCAAGCACCCGCAGGGTTTCCTTAACCCTGTCCTCACGCAAACAGCCCTCTTCCTTTACACCGCTACCCAGAGAGGTTATCACACCGAACTCTTTAAGCACTTTTACATCTCCATCTACAATCTCCGCAATAGTCATGCGGGTTGAGTAAGAGCCTATGTCTATGGCGGCGAGCCTCATGGATTTAAGTCCCCTATATCAATCCCCACGGCTCCCTTAGAGAGCATAAGCTCAATAGCCCTCTCGCTGTCTCCCTCGGACACGTCCACACCCTTAATCGCATCAAGGAGAAGAAGCGCCTGAAAGCCGAGATTTATAGCCCCGAGAGTGGTGTTCTTCACACAGTAGTCGGTAGCTACACCGCACACGAAAACCCGTCTTACCCCCCTTTCCCTGAGAAGTTGCTCCAAGACCGTCGCCTGAAAGCCCGAGTAGGCGTCAAAGTCCTGCGATGTTCCTTTGGATATTATGAACTTGTTGTCGGAGGGAATAAGTAAATCCTCGTGGAACATAGCACCTTCGGTGTCCGCAACGCAGTGGGGAGGCCATAATCCGCCGTGTCCCTTAAAGGATATGTGGTCTCTCGGGTGCCAGTCCCTCGTAAAGAACACCGGTAGACCCAAATCTGCAAACCTTTTTACATACTCGTTTATTTTCGGGACAATCCTGTCGCCCTCGGGAACGGGGAGCGCTCCCCCGGGCATGAAGTCTCTCTGCATGTCCACCACCACGAGGGCATCGCTATCGCTCAGCTTAACCTTCATAGCGCACACCTCCTCAAAGCCCTAATCTAAGCTTCCAGACCATAATCGCCGCCTCTCTAACAATCTCTTTGCTCATCTTTGAGCTACCGCCCTCTCTCTCGTAAAAGATAATGGGAATTTCCGCAACTTTAAAGCCCCTCCTGTAAGCCCTGTAAAGCATCTCTATTTGGAAGGCGTACCCGTTAGACCTGATTTTATTAAGACAAAGCTCCTTGAGAACCTCCCTTCTATAACACCTGAAACCGGAGGTTATGTCCGAAAAGGGAAGCCCTAAAATCTTACTTGCGTAAATGTTGGCAAACTTGGACAGAAGGAGCCTCTTAAAGTCCCAGTTAACCACATTCACCATACCCTTCGTGTACCTTGAACCCACCACCACATCGTAGCCCTCGGAAATCTTATCCACAAACTTAGGTAGGAACTCACCCCTGTGGGAGTGGTCGCCGTCCATCTCAAAGAAAAGCTCGTAATCCCTCTCTAACCCCCACTTGAAAGCCGTCAGGTACGCGGTTCCGAGTCCGAGCTTGCCTTCCCTCTGTATCAAGAACACCTTCCCCGTCCTATCCGCCCATTCCTTTACTATGTCCACAGTCCCGTCCGTTGAGGCATCGTCCACCACGAGAACGTGGCAGTCAAGGTTCTCAAAAACCTCCTCTATCACCCTCCCTATGGAAACGGCTTCGTTGTAGGTGGGTATTACCACAAGGTTTTTCATTACTCTTTAAATTTATAGCACCTTTCTACTCCCAAAACTTTTAGTATTCCCTTGTCATATTTTCTAATGATGACTATATTAAATAACGGAGGTCAAGGAAGATGGAAGAGACGAGGAAGGACGCGGAGAAATTGTTTAAGGAAGCGTATGCCTACCACATGATAGGGGAGCTTGACAAGGCAATAGAGCTTTACGAGCAGTCCATAGATATATATCCCACCGCGGAGGCTTACACCTTCTTGGGTTGGGCTTACAGCATGAAGGGAGATTACGAAAAGGCAATAGAGCTGTGTAAAGAGGCTATAGATATAGACCCCGAGTTCGGAAACCCCTACAACGACATAGGAGCTTATCTGATAGAGCTGGGAAGAGAGGAGGAAGCTATACCGTGGCTAAAATTGGCTCTTACCGCCAAGAGATACGACTCCAAGCACTTTCCGTACCTGAACCTCGCCAGAGTTTACCTAAAGAAGGGAGATTACTACGAGGCTTTGAAGTTTGCCGAAGAAGCTCTAAAGCTATCAAAGGACTATAAACCTGCGGCTGTGATAAGACACCAGATACTTGCTATGCTAAACTGAGCAGTTCCTTCGGGTGTGAGAACACGTAGTCCGGGGGAACCGAGTTGAGTTTAACGTAGCCCCACTCCGCCAGAGCCGTTCTGACTCCTGCTCCCTTGCCCGCCTCTATGTCCGCAGAGGTATCTCCCACCATCAGAGAGCTTTCCTTACTGCTACCTGTAAGCTCCAAAGCCTTCATCACCGGCAGAGGTGAGGGTTTCTTCTCGGGAAAGGTGTCGCCTCCAACCACGAGGTCAAAGAAGTCCGTAACCTCCAAACGGCGGAGTATCTCGTCGGTAAGGAGCTTCATCTTGTTGGTGACCACCAGGAGCCTTTTTCCCCGAGCTTTAAGCTCAAGGAGAGTCTCCATCACACCTGGAAAAAGCTCCGTGTGAACCACAGCGTTTTGAAGGTAGTACTTTCTAAATACGGATATATGCTCTTTTCTGAACTCTTCACCCAGAACCCTCTCAAGCAGAGCCTTAACACCCCCGCCGATAAGCTCCCTTACGTTCTCGGGCATCAGGTCTTCCCTGCCAAGCTCTTTAAGTGTAAGCTCCAACGAGAGGGCTATGTCGTCGGCGGAGTCTATGAGAGTGCCGTCTAAGTCAAATATAAAGGTGTCTACGCGCATTTACTCATGTAGTCTTTAAGCTTTATCTTCTTAAAGCTCTCTTCTTTCACGTAAGTTATAACGCACTTCAGGTGTTTAGGCTCTAAGTAGCCCGGTATCTGAAGGATTATGTTTCCCTGCTTGTCGTAAAAAATGAGGTTCGGGAAAGAGGTAGCCCTCAGCTTTCTAACGAGGTTTTTCTCGGAGGTCTTAAACTCCTTTCCTCCAAAATTGGCGACCACCGGAGAGTAGCTCTCGTAGAGAACCTTAAAGAGGTCTATACCCTCAAGGCTCTTCTGAAGCTCCGCGTCCGTTTTCAAATCCCTGTCCAACTGCTTGCAGTATATACAGCTCTTGCTTTCCACTATCAGGAGCGCGTACTTCTGCTTGGGAATTATCACCTTTTTACCCTTGCTCTCCTGAGCAAAACCCAGCAAACCCACCGCAAGCAAAAGGGATACCACTAACACCCGTGCAAACCTGCTCATATTAAAACCTCCGGAATATAAAATTATAGCTATACATTGATTAAGTCCATATATTTTGCGGAGGTTTAGAAATGAAGGTAAACTTACCCGAGGCAGTTCTCTTTCTCCACGCTTTCCCCCTGAACAAGGATATGTACTCTTTCCAGCTTACAGCTCTGGAAGAGGAGGGAATACCCTACGTAGCCCTTGATTACCCGGGCTTCGGAAAGGAACCACCCCTGAGAGGTGATTTGAGCATAGAGACGCTGACGGACTTTATTATTTACAAGATAAACTCCTTCGGAGTTAAAAAAGTAGTACCCGTAGGAGATAGCATGGGTGGATACATAATCTTTGATATGTTCAGGAGGTACAGAGAACTCTTAAAGGGTATGGTCTTCGTATCCACCAGAGCGGAAGCCGAGAGCGAAGAAGGTAAAAGGGCAAGGTACGAGTTAATCCGCAAGGTTGAAGAAGAAGGAAAGGACTTCCTCGTGGAGGTCATGTTAGAGAACCAAACCTCACCCGCAACAAAATCCGATACAGGCAAGATGTGCCGTTTGAGAGCCATGATGGAAGCCGCAAGTGAGGAGGGAATAGTAAAAACCCTGAGGGCAATAGCGGAAAGGAAAGACAGCACGGAGCTTTTAAAGGAGGTTGATATTCCCACTCTCGTGATTGCGGGCAAGGACGACGAGAAGGTGACACCTCCACAGGTGGTCAAGAGGATAGCGGAGGGCATTAAAAACGCCCGATACCACGAGCTTGAGGGAGCGGCACACCTTCCGCCCTTTGAAGCTCCCGAAGAGTTCAACAGAGTTCTTTTAAACTTCCTCAAAGATTTATAATTTTAATTAGATATGGAGGAGACGAAAGAGATAACCATAGAGGACTTTCTCAGAGTGGACATACGCTTGGCTAAGGTTCTATCGGCGGAGAGAGTGGAAGGCTCGGAGAAGCTGTTGAAGCTTACCTTGTCCCTCGGGGACGAGGAGAGAACCGTTATGGCGGGGATAGCCAAGTTCTACGAACCCAAGGAGCTTGTGGGTAAAAAGATACTCATGGTGGCGAACCTCAAGCCGAGAAAGATATTCGGGGTGGAGTCCCAAGGCATGATTTTGGCTCTGTCGGACGGAGAAAACCTCTCCGTGGTGGTTCCGGACAGGGACATAAAGGAGGGCGTTAAGGCAAGCTGAGGTTGAAATTGCAAAAGATTTTCATATAATAAATATTAAATACGCCTATAAAGGAGGTGGAATCATGAGCAAGAGCTTGAGCGGAACAAAGACCCTTGAGAACCTTAAGGGCGCATTTGCCGGAGAGTCTCAGGCTAACAGGAGATATCTCTACTTTGCCAGAGAGGCTGACATACAGGGATACCCCGACATCGCCAACATCTTCAGGGAAACTGCCGAAGGTGAAACGGGACACGCCTTCGGACACCTTGACATGATGAGGAAGTACGGCGGTGTTGACCCCGCAACCGACAAAACCATAAACTCCCTCGAGGAGATGCTTGAGTCCGCTATAGCCGGAGAGACCTACGAGTACACCGAGATGTACCCCGGCTTTGCAAGGGTTGCGAGGGACGAAGGCTTTGACGAGATAGCCGAGTGGTTCGAGACCCTCGCAAGGGCTGAGAAGTCCCACGCAGGAAGGTTCCAGAAGGCTTTAGAGTCCTACAAGGAGATGTCCTAAGCTGAACCTACGGGGGCTTCGCCCCCGTCAAAATAAATAAAAAAGGAAGGGAAAGATGTACGAATCTTCAATAGGTGGACTGAAGGAGTTTAACTTTGACCTAACAGACCCCAAGTTTTACGACAAAGAGGCTATCTTTGAAGAGGCAAAGAGGGTTTACTCAAAGTGCAAGGATTGTAGGCTGTGTGTTGCGTTCTGCCCCTCTTTTCCGGCGCTCTTTGATGCGGTGGACGCCAAGGACGACGACCTTGATAAGCTGACCGAGGAAGAGCTGGCAAAACCCCTTGATATATGCTTCCACTGCAAGCAGTGTTACTTCAGGTGTCCTTATACGCCCCCTCACGAGTGGAAGTTAGACTTCCCCCACCTTTCCTTGAGGTACAAGGCTTGGAAATTTAAAAACAAGGGTGCAAACCCGGTAATGAAGCTCATCCTAAATACAGACCTGTCGGGGAAATTGAACGTCGGGCATCAGGCTCACATCGTAAACACCTTAATGAACACAAAACCCGTAAGGGTAATTCTTGAGAACTTCATAGGTATAGACCAAAGGGCTAAGCTACCCAAGTTCAATACCCAGGACTTTAGGAGTTGGTTCAGGGAGAACAACAAGCCCGTGAAGGGAGAAAACGGCAAGGTAGCTCTCTTCTCAACTTGTCTCTTTAATTACAACTTCCTTGAGAAGGGAAAGGCTCTTTTGAACGTCCTGCACAAGAACGACATACACGTGGAACTTCCCGAGCAGGAGTGTTGTGGAATACCCTACTTTGACATGGGAGACCTTGACTCCGCAAAGGAGAAGGCTAAGAGAAATGTGGAGAGGTTAAAACCCTATATAGAAGCGGGCTTTGACATTCTCGTTCCCGTTCCCACCTGTGCTTTACAGCTAAAATACGAGTACCCACTCCTTCTACCAGACGACCCCGACGTTAAGCTCGTATCGGAGAAGGTGTTTGAGGTTCACGAGTATCTCTGGAAGCTACAGGAGGCGGGCAAGTTCAACAGGGACTTCAAAAATTCCATGGGTAGAATAGCCTATCAGGTTCCCTGCCATCTCAAATCCTTGAACGTGGGTTACAAAGCGGTTGCACTCATGAGGCTGATTCCGGAAACAAAGGTGAGAATAGTGGACAGGTGCTCGGGACACGACGGCACCTTCGGTGTGATGAAGGAGACCTTTGATTACGCTTACAAGGTAGGAAGCAGGCTCTTTGACGACCTAAAGGCTCAGGAGGCAGACCTTTACGTAACCGACTGTCCCCTCGCCGGAAACATGATAGAGCTGGGAACGGGTAAAAAGCCCCTGCACCCGATAGAGGTGCTTAGCAGGGCATACGGTAGCTAAAGAGTTCACCCTTCCTCCAGAGCCTCCGCGAGGTAGTCTGCGAGGTGTTTTACCTCCTGACTTGAATCGAACTTTCTAACACCGTCTCTCAATTGTAGAACACAGCCGGGACAGGAAGTAAGTATGTAGTCCGCGCCCGTCGTGTTGAAGTCCTCTATCTTCTCCATCTGAACCTTTTCGGAAAGTTTAGGATTTTTAATGCTCCACAATCCGGCGAAACCGCAGCAGGACTGGGCTTTATCGGCTTTTACCACCTCCGCATTTTCCACCCTCTCCATAACCAAGTAAAAGACGGAAGGGTTTACGCTCATCGCCGTATAGGAATGACATGGAACGTGGAAGGTGAGCTTCTCGTTTGCACCTTTGAATTTTAGCTTCTCTGTATCCTTGAATATAAGCTCGGCAAAGTCCCTAACCTCCCAATCCCTACCGTAGTCCTCAATCAATGCTCCGCCGCAGGTGGGACAGGCAACCACGATTGCGTCAAACTCGTACCTGTCCATCTCCTTGAGGTTGTGTTCCTTCAGCTTCTCAAAGGCTTCCGTGTTTCCGTGGTAAAGGTGGGGTGCACCGCAGCACTTTATATCTTCGGGAACTATAACAGTGTAGCCCAAGGAGTTCATGAGCTTTATAACACTCTCGCCGGTTTTCCCGTAAAAGACGTCTATCATACAGCCGGTAAAGAATAGGAGTTTAGCTTTCTCCTCTTTCGCTTTAAACACCTTTCCCCTGAGACCGAAGGCTTCCGCAGAGGGTTTGGGCATGAACTTGACGCTCCCGGAGGGCAGGGGAGTTTTTATCTCGGAGGGCAGCAGCTTAGCTATCCTACCGGAAATTTTCATGAGCTTTCTACCTACACCCGACTGCATAAAGTTCAAACTTCCCAGTCCTGCCCTTGAAATGAGGTCTCTACCCAGCTCCTTACCCTGAAGCTCCCTTGCCTTTATAAATATGTCTCTGTAATGGACGTCGTTTGGACACACCCACTCACACCTACGGCACATGGCGCACTCGTTCCACTGTTGGGCTACATCGGAGTTAAGAGGAATTTCTCCCTTTACCACCATCTCCGCAAGGGCAAGCCTTCCTCTGGCGTAGCTTCCCTCTTCTCCGTGGTAAGAGGGGCAAACGGATTTACACAAACCGCACTTAACGCACTTCTGAGCCACATCTAAAGGTATCTCTATCTTGAACTCACTCATATCACTCTCCGAAATGTAAAATTTAAATCTATTAATTTTAAAGTTCGTTTTGCTGATTTACTTCACTTTGCTGTGATAAAATAAAAAATTCGCTAATTCTTGCAGGAGGAACATCATGAGCAGTCTGATTGACGAGGTAAAGGCAAGGTACACACCGAAGAAGGATTACCCCAAATTTAAGGTAGGAGACACGGTAAAGGTTCACTACAAAATAAAGGAAGGAGACAAAGAAAGGATACAGGCTTTCGAGGGAGTGGTTATAAGGATAAGGGGCGGCGCCCTTGACAAGACCTTCACCGTAAGGAAGGAATCTTACGGCGTAGGTATAGAGAGAATATTCCCCTACTACAGCCCCAACATAGAAAAGATAGATATAGTCAAGATAGGTAAGGTAAGAAGGGCAAAGCTGTACTACCTCAGAGAGCTAAAGGGTAAAGAAGCTCAGAGAAAGATAAGGGAGATAAAGAAGTGGGAATACGAAGCCATGCAGCGTAAGAAGGAGGAAGCAAGAAAGCAAAGAGAGGAAGAAGCCAAGGCACAAGAAACTCAAGAGCAAGCCACCGACCAAGAAACTTCCCAAGATACTTAATGACAGAGTACGAAGAGAAGTACTGGAAGGAAGGCAAGTTAGTAGCGGGGGTGGACGAAGCCGGTAGAGGACCCCTTGCGGGTCCCGTCGTTGCCGCCGCAGTCGTACTGCCACAATACACCGAACCTTTTCTATACACAGACTCAAAGGGACTTTCCAAAAAGGAGAGGGAAGAGGTTCTTTCCTTGATAAAGGAAAAAGCCTTGGCGGTAGGTACAGCCGTCGTAGACAGTGCGGTTATAGACAGGATAAACGTTCTCGAAGCTACAAAGCTGGCTATGAAAAGGGCTTTAGAAGACCTGAAGCACCACTTTGATGTTGTGATAAGCGACTACGTAAATCTCGAGGAGTTCGAGTGTGTTCCCTTGGTTAAGGGAGACCAGAAGAGCCTGAGTTGTGCCTGTGCGAGTGTTGTGGCAAAGGTTCTCAGGGACAGGATAATGGAGCATTTTCACAGGGTATTTCCGGAGTACGGCTTTCACTCTCACAAGGGCTATCCCACCAAAGCCCATAAAGAAGCTATAAACAGAGCAGGTATCTCTGAAATACACAGGAAGAGTTTTAAGCTTCAAAATACCTCAAGGGCTTAGTTCGTATAAAGGAACAAGCGCTCTACAAAAACGGAATATAATTCCGCTTTTCATTATCAAGCTGTAACTCTACAGCCGGAGTATCTAAAGTGTAAATAACTTGTCTTAGCACTAAAAACTTGATTTTTTTTTTTTTTAAATTAAATATATTTAAATTATATGACAGTAAACGATATTGTAGATGCAATATACTACCCTACACTCGTGGTTGACGTAGAAAATTTAAGGGTGATTTACGAAAATGACGCTATTCGTGAGCTTTATGATCAGTCACTTGTGGGCAAAAGTCTGTCTTCAGTCATACCAAAAAGCATAGCTCCACAAATAACATACCTTATAGGAACGTGTTATAGTCAAGAAAACAGGTGTTCCGAAGTAGTTTATATAAACAAAATTAATACAAATGAATTGCTTCCGGTAGAAATTAGTATCGGTGTTTTTAAAGACAATAAAGAATACCTATTAATAACAATCAGGAACCTGAAAAACTACCTCGAAAGGGAGCTAAGGAACTACATGGGTTTATACATGATGCTTAGAGATATAAATAATCTGATAATATCCTCAACAGTCCCGAAGTACATGCTAAAAGAGGCGGTTAACGTGGTACACAAAAGCGGAATATTCCCCTACGTAGCTATTACAGAAAAATACAGCAATAGGGTCTTGTTTGAAAAAGGGGATTTTAATAAAGATTTGTTAACTTTATGTATGCAGGTGGGCAAAAACCACGTATTGACGGTCTCCAAACCGGCGAGAAACCAATTCACTCTAAAGGAGTTAGACCTCCTTGAGGAGATTGTCTACGACCTCTCCTTTGGACTTACGAGGATAGAAAAGGACATCAGCTACAGGGAAAGAAAGTTCAGCGACTCAACCACGGGGCTACCTAACAGAAGCTACTTTCTCAACTACCTTGGAAATGCGGTAGAAGAAGCCAAAGCTAAGAAGAAAACGCTCGTTTTGGCTCTCGTAGACATAGACATGTTCGGAGAGATAAACCAAGCCTTCGGCTACGAAGCGGGAGACGAACTTTTAAGGAAAGTTGCCTACGAGCTGGAGAGTAGGTTTAAGGGCAAGGGCTTTGTAGGGAGGATAGGGGCAGACGAGTTCTGCGTAGTCGTCATTGACCCCACAGGAGGTTACGGGGAGGTGGTCAGGAAAGCAATCGAGAATTTTTCAGAACCGATAATTATAGACAACTACAGGGTTAGGATAACTCTCTCGGTAGGCGTAGCTATTTATCCGTACGACTCCTCTACAGCGGAGGAGCTTTACTCAAATGCTGAGCTTTCCCTTAAAGAGGCTAAAGCTGAAGGTGGCAACACGGTTATAACCTATTCAAAAGGTTTTAGGGATATTTACAAACCCCAAGTCCAGCTGAGAACCGATGTCAAAGATGCCATAGAAAATGACGAGTTTTTGCTTTACTTCCAGCCGAAGATAGAGCTAAAGAGCGGAAAGATGTTAGGTGCTGAAGCTCTTATCAGGTGGAAGAAAAACGGTGAGCTAATACCTCCCATGCGTTTCATACCCGTTATAGAGAACAGTGAGCTAATAAACGATGTCGGCAGGTTCGTTCTTGAAGAGACCTGCAGACAGGTAAGCGAATGGAAGGAAAAGGGGCTTAAAATTCCCGTGGCGGTTAACGTATCTCCAAAACAGCTCCAGAGGGTCTCATTCACGGAGGACTTTCTAAAGGCGGTAGACTGCCTGGAGGACTTCGAGCTTATAGAGGTGGAAATTACGGAGTCAACTATAATGGAGGACACAGGTAAAGCCATAACCTTTTTAGAAATACTCGCATCACAGGGGATAAAGTCCTACATAGACGACTTCGGAACCGGGTACTCTTCCCTCGCATACCTTAAAAGGCTCCCTGTTTACGCCATAAAGATAGACCGTGAGTTTATAAAGAACCTACCAGAAGATAAAGATAGTATGGAACTGGTTAAGATTATGGTCGCTATAGCGAAAAACTTCGGTCTAAAGACATTGGCGGAGGGAATAGAAACCGAGGAACAGTTTACCTTACTGAGAGAGCTTGGCTGTGATTACGCCCAGGGATACTTCTTCTCTAAACCGCTTCCGCCGTCAGAGTTAGAAGATTTTTACAGAGGTAAGGATTGGACTTAGAAAGTATCTTCAAACTCTTACGGGAAGACAGGAAATTCTTTGACTCGTACAGAGGTAGGTTCGTTGAGAGTTTCTTCGGAAAGGTCGGTGTCAATCCTTCCTTGAATACCCTCGTTAGCAAGCTCTACATAATGATGTTTTCCTTTGAAAGGAATCCTCTCAAGGAGCTTTATACCCTATCTTACACCACGGCAAAGAGCAAATTTAGGCTGAAAAAACATCTCCTTGATGCCACCCTTTCCCTCACGAGAGATTACATAGACCATGTAAAGGATACAGAAAACTCCTTGAGAAAGACAAAGGCACTAATCAGCTTGGTGGACATCTACATGGGAACCGTAGAGGACGCTTACACGAAGTACCTATCGGAGCTGGAGGATAAGGTAGAACATAAAGAGCGCACACACAAAGAGGAGGCGGAAATAATTCAGGAACTATTTAGAGCGGC
>WFYI01000120.1 GCA_015490155.1 Aquificaceae bacterium
GATAATAGACATAGGAGGAGAGTCCACAAGACCCGGCTCGGAAAGGGTTGATGCCGAGGAGGAACTCAAAAGAGTCCTACCGGTTCTGAAGCAGATTAGAAAGGAGCTTCCCGATGTTTGGATTTCCGTGGACACCTACAAGGCGCAAGTGGCAAGGGCGTGTTTAGAAGAGGGAGCGGACATAATAAACGACATAAGCGGTGGAACCTTTGACGGGGAGATGTATTCCGTAGTTTCCCAGTATCAGTGTCCCTACGTTATTAACCACATAAAGGGAACCCCCCAGACGTGGAAAACCGAGCCCATAATCTACGACGATGTGGTGGCAGAGATAAACCTCTGGTTCGGAGAAAGGATAAAACGCCTAAAAGATGCAGGATACAAGTTTGAGGAGAGGTTGATACTTGACCCCGGAATAGGCTTCGGCAAGCTCCCCGAGCACAATGTAGAGATACTCTCAAGGTTTGAGGAGTTTAAAATCTTTGGTAATATACTTCTCCTAGGCGTTTCAAGAAAGTCCTTCTTGGGAATTATCCTTGAGGGATTTCTAAACCGTAAAACCGAGCCTCACGAGAGGCTCTATGCAGGGTTGGGAGCCGTAGCCAACGCAGTTTTGAAGGGGGCAAGGATAGTCAGAACCCACGACGTTAGGGAAACGAGAGAGTTCTTGGCTCTGCTTGATGCGGTAAGGACTTACGATGCTGTATGAGGTCTTAAAGGAGATATTCAGCCTCAAGGACGCGGTGGACGTACTCGCCGTAGCTCTTTTCATATACGGGGTAATCTACTTCCTCGTAGTCACAAAGGGGCTTCAGATACTCAGGGGAATAATATTCATAGGTGTTTTCTGGCTCTTTGCAGAACTTCTCCAGCTCAGCACCCTCTCGTGGATATTTGAGAAGCTCTGGACTGTGGGGCTCTTCTCCATAGTGGTAATATTCCAGCCGGAGATAAGGAAGGCTTTGGCAAAGATAGGGGAAAGAACCAAGGTAATACGCTTCGGCTCCGTAGAGGAAAAGTCTATAGAGAGAATTGTTCGTGCTTGCAGGTTCATGTCCGACAGACAGATAGGAGCTTTGATAGTTATTGAGCGTTCGGCAAACGTGGACGACATAGTGGAGGGGTGCGTGTATATAGACGCTACCATTTCCCCGGAGATTCTCATCACAATTTTCTATCCCATGACACCCCTTCACGACGGAGCGGTTATAGTTAAAGGCGATAGAATAGCTTACGCCTCTTGCGTTCTACCGCTGTCCAGAACCGCAAACCTTCCCAAGAAGTACGGTACGAGGCACAGGGCGGCGGTGGGTATAACGGAGGAAAGCGATGCGGTGGCGGTGGTAGTATCAGAGGAGAGCGGTGAGATATCCCTTGCCGTCGAGGGGAACTTGGAGAGAAACTTAGACCCTGAAATACTCAGGGACAGACTCGGTGAGCTTTTGGGGTTGAGAGATGAAAAGGATTAGGAATTTTCTATCAAAGGACATAGAGTACAAGATAATCGCTTTATTCCTTGCCTTTATGCTTTGGGGCGTAGTTATATTCAGTTCCAGAACCGTGGTAGTGGTTAATAGATTCGTTGAAGTCGTAAACGCCAAGGAAGGTTACGAGTATCACCTTAAGCCCGAAAAGGTTAGGATTACGGTTTCCACTATAAGCCGTCTTGCCAAGCCAAGATTTCTAAACGGAATAAAAGTTTACATAGATGTAAAGGATTTAGGTGCTGGAAAACATAGAAAAAGGGTTTACGTTGAACTTCCGATAGAACTTGTAATGAAGGTTGTGACTATCGAACCGCCGTCGGTAAGATTAAGGGTTAAGAAAAAAAGAAAGTAGGGGGACTGGCAGTCCCCTTATTTATCAACCACAGCTGAAAGAGCTACCACAACCACAGCTACCGCTGGCGTTGGGGTTTCTTATGGTGAATCCACCGCCCATGAAGTCGACTACGAAGTCAAGCTCCGCACCGTTAACGTAGGGCATAGAAAACTGGTCTATTACAACCTTGACACCGTTGTGTTCGAAAACGTTGTCCGTCTCCTCTACGGTGTCATCAAAGCCCATAGCGTACTGGAAGCCGGAGCATCCACCGGGGACTACCCTAACCCTCAAAATGGGGTTCTCTATGCTGTTTTCCTTGGCTACCTTGAGTATCTCCTCGGCAGCCTTGTCGGTGATATTGAATACCATAGTAGTCTGTCCTTGCTCTTGCATACTAAAACCTCCTTTCAGAAATTTCTTTCAATCAATAAGATACACTATTTGAGCCTCTTATTTATGACTTAGGTCAAAGTAAAGAGAGAATTCTTAATCCGAGTCAAGTATTCTATCTCCCTCAAGTGTGTAGTAAGGAACTTCGTAAGAAGAATAGTAATAGGGAGTGTAAGCTACAAACTCACCGGCACACGTATCCACACCTTTGAAGGAAGGCTCTATACCGTAGCTTTCTCTAAGCTGTCTTATATATTCCTCATTTTTCCCGCACATGTCCGCTATCTCCCTGTCGCTATATCCTATTTCCTTTGCGAACCTCAAGGTTTCCTCGTTCAGGTTCTCTTGAAGCTCCCTTTCGAACTCCACTATCTCTTGTATGTTCCAGAGGAACCATCTATCTATGGAGCTGTAGGTGTGTATGTCTTCCACGGACATACCTCTGCGCATTGCCTCCGCTATGTACCAGAGCCGGTTCTCGTTGGGAATTCTTAAGTTTTTTATAATTTCCTCGTCGCTGTCGGAGAGCCTCGGGAACGCAAGTCCGTACCTGTCCAGCTCCAAGCTCCGTACCGCTTTGAGGAGGGCTTCCTTAAAGGTTCTTCCTATTGACATGACCTCTCCTACGGACTTCATCATGGTAGTTAGGGTGGTGTCCGTTCCCGTAAACTTAGCGAAGTCAAATCGGGGTATCTTGACCACCACGTAATCTATTGAAGGCTCAAAGGAGGCAGGGGTAAACCTCGTTATGTCGTTCTTCAGCTCGTCCAAGGTGTAACCGACAGCCAACTTCGCCGCAACCTTGGCTATGGGAAAGCCCGTAGCTTTGGAGGCGAGGGCGGAAGACCTGCTCACACGAGGGTTCATCTCTATAACGTAAAAATCCCCATTCTCAGGGCTTACCGCAAACTGTATATTTGAGCCTCCCGTATCTACGCCTATCTCTCTTATCACCGCTATGGAAGCGTCCCTCAGTATTTGGTACTCTTTGTCTGTAAGCGTTTGGGCAGGCGCAACCGTGATAGAATCGCCCGTGTGGACTCCCATGGGGTCAAAGTTCTCTATGGAGCATACTATAATTACGTTGTCCGCTTTATCCCTTATAACCTCAAACTCAAACTCCTTCCATCCTATCAAGGACTTATCAAGGAGAACCTGATTTACGGGCGAAGTGTCAAGGGCAACCTCAATCTTTTCCTTGAACTCTTCCACGTTGTAGGCTATGGAGCCTCCCGTTCCCCCGAGCGTGAAGGCAGGTCTAAGTATAGTGGGAAAACCTATCCTTTCCACAGCTCTAAGCCCTTCCTCAACCGAGGATACCACGTCGCTTTCGGGAACCTTAAGCCCTATGTTCTCCATGGCTTTTCTGAAGAGGTCCCTGTCCTCCCCTTTCTTTATCGCCTCGTAGCTCGCCCCTATCATCTCAACTCCATATCTATCAAGGACTCCCTCCTCGTACAGCTCTATGGACAGGTTAAGGGCTGTCTGCCCGCCGAGGGTCGGGAGGAGTGCGTCAGGTCTTTCCTTTGCAATAACCTTCTCAAGTATTTCTAAGCTCAGAGGTTCTATGTAAGTTCTATCAGCTATCTCCGGGTCTGTCATTATGGTAGCGGGGTTGGAGTTTACGAGTATAACCTCATAGCCCTCCTGCTTTAGAGCCTTACACGCCTGAGTCCCGGAGTAATCAAACTCCGCCGCCTGCCCTATGACAATCGGTCCCGAGCCTATTATGAGTATCCTCTTTATATCCTCTCTCTTCGGCATCAAGTAAAGTATATTAACCCAGCGGAAAGAGGAAAACCTTAATAAAACCTTAACAGACGCTCTGCAAAATAGTAGTTGTGATGAGAGTAGTAAAGGTAAAGAACAAAAGGCAGAGAGAAAAACTGGAAAGGCTCTTCCTGAAAAGAAACAGGGTCATCGCCGTGGTTGACGACCCCAAACACATAGGGGACGAGTTCACAAAGAGAGCCGACTTGGTTATATTGGAAGAAAAGAAACACAAAGCCGAGGTTTAGTCCCAAACCTACCTTCGGATTCTCTCGGCGGGCAGGGGAGTGTATGACCCTCTTCAGAGGGAGGAGCTTATGAGAGCAAAGGCAGAAAGCTTGGAGGTTGATTACAAAGAGGTCATGAGTGCGTGGAATGTAAGTTGGTACTTAGAGAGAGTGGCTTGTAGGTAGATGTGAGGGTCCCACGTAATTAGAGCCGGCTTTCTACCTTAAGGTCTTTTATTCTCCTGAACTCTTTTAGGTCATTAGTTACGAGAACAGCA
>WFYI01000121.1 GCA_015490155.1 Aquificaceae bacterium
CACATGAAGAAATATTCGAATCGGTACATTTAGTCAAATTGAAGTACGGTATTGAAATAATACCAAATGGCATATATCCATCATTAAAATATTACTTAAGAGTTGTCCCCGACCCAAAAGACTTTTTGGACAGCTACACAAGGAATTTAAAGGACGAGTTTAAGAAAACTACAGATATAAAAGAATTTCATGTTATTGAATGGATGAAAATAAGGAGAAAATATGATGCATAAATCTTGGTAGCGTGGTGCGGAAGGCTTCGGCTCACACCCTTACCCAAACCCTATACTATCGGTTCAGACTTCAGATACTTGCGACACGTTATTAGTTAAAATATATACATGGAAGATAAGTTTATAAGTGAAGGTCTTACCTTTGATGACGTTCTTTTGGTTCCCGATTACTCGGAGGTTCTGCCCCACGAGGTAGATGTATCAACCCACATAACCAGAAAGATTAAGTTGAACATCCCCATAGTTTCCGCAGCCATGGACACAGTAACGGAGGCGAGGCTTGCTATAGCGATTGCCAGAGAGGGCGGTATGGGGATTATTCACCGCAACATGCCCATAAAGAATCAGGCTACGGAGGTTGAGAAGGTCAAAAAATCTGAAAGCGGAATGATTATAAATCCCGTGACAGTTGAACCCACCACAAAGGTAAAGGACGCCCTGAGCTTGATGGAGAGGTACAAGATTTCAGGGGTTCCGGTGGTGGACAAAGACGGGAAGCTCGTAGGAATACTGACCAACAGAGACCTGAGATTTATGAAGCCTGAGGATAAGGAGAAGGCTGTATCCGAGTTCATGACACACGAAAGGCTCATAACCGCTCAAGAGGGCATATCCCTTGAGGAGGCTACTGAGGTTCTCCAGAAGTACAGGATAGAGAAGCTCCCCATAGTTGATTCCGAGGGCAAGATAACGGGTCTGATTACGATAAAGGACATAATGAAAAAGAAGCAGTACCCAAACGCGTGCAAAGATGAGCTGGGAAGGTTAAGGGTTGGTGCCGCGGTGGGAACGGGAGAGGATACCTTTGAGAGGGTAGGCGCGCTCGTGGAGGCGGGCGTGGACGTGGTAGTGGTGGATACCGCTCACGGACACTCAAAGAGGGTCATAGACACGGTTAGGAGGATAAAGGAGGAGTTTCCGGAGCTTCAGGTTATAGCGGGGAACATAGCCACCGCGGACGGAGCCAAGGCTCTCATAGACGCGGGGGCTGATGCGGTAAAGGTGGGCGTGGGCCCCGGTTCTATATGCACGACGCGCATAGTTGCGGGAGTGGGAGTTCCCCAGATAACCGCGGTCATGGAGGCGGCAAAGGTCGGGAAGAAGGAGGGCATTCCCGTAATTGCGGACGGGGGAATAAGGTATTCGGGCGACATAGTTAAGGCTATAGCGGCGGGGGCGAGCGTGGTAATGCTTGGAAACCTGCTCGCAGGCACGGAGGAGGCTCCTGGGGAGACGATATACTATCAGGGGAGGGCTTACAAGGTTTACAGGGGCATGGGTTCTCTGGGGGCGATGGTATCAAGGCTCTCCTCCGACAGGTACGGACAGGATAAGATGGAGAAGTTCGTTCCCGAGGGTATAGAGGGAAGAGTCCCTTACAAGGGAAGGCTATCGGAGATAATCTACCAGTTGGTCGGGGGTTTAAGGTCAGGAATGGGATACGTGGGCGCTTCCGACATTCCCACTCTCCAGAAGAAGGCTAAGTTCGTGAGGATTACTTGGGCGGGATACAAGGAGTCTCACGTTCACGATGTATCCATAACGAGGGAGGCTCCCAACTACTGGGTTGAGTGATGCCTAAGCCCCTGCTCAGATTCTCGGACACCCACAGGCTCAAGGTTCTTTTGAGAAAGAGCAGGCTGAATACGGTATGCGAGGAGGCGAGGTGTCCCAACATATCCGAGTGCTTCGGCTCGGGTACAGCCACCTTTATGATACTCGGCGATAGGTGTACGAGGGGATGTAGGTTCTGTAATGTAAAAAAAGAACCGCCGAAGGCGGTAGATATAAATGAAGATAAAAGAATTCTTGACGCGGTAAAGGTTCTGGGACTGAAGTACGTGGTGATAACCTCGGTGGCGAGGGACGACCTTCCCGACGGGGGAGCTTCCCACTTTGCGCGCTGTATAAGAACTCTTAAAGAGAACATACCGGGCATAGGCGTTGAGGTTCTAATCCCGGACTTCAGGGGAGACGGGAAGGCTTTAGAAAGGGTTTTAAGGGAAAGTCCGGACGTTCTGAACCACAACATTGAGACGGTTCCGAGGCTTTACCCTTTCGTTAGGATAGGCTCTAAGTACGAGAGGAGTCTTAGGGTTTTAAAGCTCAGCAAGGAGATAGCTCCCGATATTCCCACAAAGTCTGCGCTCATACTGGGTTTTGGAGAGAAAAGGGAAGAGGTTCTAAAGGTAATGGAGGATTTGAGGAGTGTGGACTGCGATTACCTCACCGTAGGGCAGTATTACCAGCCCTCAAGGTCTCACTTTCCGGTCGTTAAGTACTACTCGGAGGAGGAGTTTGAGGAGATAAGGGATATCGCCTACTCCATGGGCTTTAAGTTCGTAGCCTCGGGAAGCAACGTTAGAAGCTCTTACAGAGCTTGGGAGGTGTACAAATCCTGAAGGGCGAATATGTCCATCTCTCCCGAGCTTTTGAGACTCCTTATGGCGGTTAGTATGGCGTATCCGCCCCTGACGGTGGTGGTGTAAGGAACCTTGAACTGAACCGCTGCCCTCCTTATGAAGTAGGCGTCGCTCCTCTCCCTTTTACCCGAAGGCGTATTTATTATGAGGTGTATGTCCTTGTTCATTATCAGGTCAACTACGTGGGGTCTTCCCTCGGAAATCTTTAGGACATGCTCCACCTCAAGCCCCTTCTCCTTTAGAAAGCGGTGGGTTCCGGTGGTGGCTATAACTTTAAACCCAAGCTCTATAAACCCCCTTGCCAGCTCAACCACCTTATCCTTGTCCCTGTCCGCAACGCTTATGAACACGTTTCCCTTCTCGGGCAGGTTGTTTCCTGCACCCAGCTGGGCTTTGTAGTAAGCCATTCCGAAGTCTTTATCAACTCCCATAACCTCTCCCGTGGACTTCATCTCGGGTCCCAAAAGGGGGTCAACCTCCGGAAACCTATTGAAGGGAAAGACCACCTCTTTAACTGTGTATATGTTCTGACTCTTTTCCATGAAGTCGGAGGCTAAGTGCGCGCCGTCCTTTTCAAGTCTATCAAACACCTCCGGGACAAGCTCCCTTAACCTTCTACCCACGGCAACCTTTGCGGCGAGCTTGGCGAGGGGATAACCTACGGTCTTGCTCACGAAGGGAACAGTCCTTGAGGCTCTGGGGTTAACCTCAAGCACGTAAATCCTGCCCTCCTGTACCGCATACTGGAAGTTAATCAGTCCCTTTACGTTGAGCGAGGCGGCTATCCTCTTTGATATTTCTTTTACCTCTGAGACTATCTCCTCCTCTAAGGAGTATGGGGGTATTGAAGCTGCGCTGTCTCCCGAGTGAACTCCCGCCTCCTCTATATGCTCCATAACCGCACCTATCAGGACGTCCTCTCCGTCCGCTATGGCATCAACGTCCAGCTCAACGCTGTCCTGAAGGAACTTATCCACGAGAACGGGTCTCTCGTTGCTTACCTCAACCGCCTCTTGAAGGTACTCAGTTAGCTCCTTCTCGTCGTAAACTATCCTCATAGCCCTACCGCCCAGAACGTAGGAGGGTCTGACGAGAACCGGATAGCCTATCTCTTTGGCTACCTTGAGAGCCTCTTCAACGCTCTTTGCAGTTCCGCTGGGGGGCTGGGTGAGGTTAAGCTCTATGACCAGCTCACGGAAGAGTTCCCTGTCCTCCGCTCTGTCTATGCTTTCGGGCTGCGTTCCGAGTATCTTCACGCCTGCCCTTTCAAGGGGAATGGCAAGTTTGAGGGGTGTCTGCCCCCCGAACTGGAGTAGAACTCCCTCGGGCTTTTCTCTCTTAACGATAGCCATGACGTTCTCAAAGACTATGGGTTCAAAGTAGAGCCTGTCCGCGGTGTCGTAGTCGGTGGAAACAGTCTCGGGGTTGCAGTTTACCATTATTGCCTCGTATCCTTCTTCCTGAAGGGCAAAAACCGCATGGACGCAAGCGTAATCGAACTCTATCCCCTGCCCTATACGGTTGGGACCGCTTCCCAAAATAATGACCTTTCCCTTCATCTGTCCCTGATATTATAAGACTTACCGATGTACGAGAAACTCTTTTTCCTCGTAGCCACAATCCTTTCTTCTTACCTGCTGAAAGCAGGTGGTATTTTTAAAGAAAAAGAAGCTAATACCTTTATAAACTTCGTTATTTACTTCGCACTGCCCCTGACGGTAGTGGAGAGCATAAGGAACTTAAAGAGCGGTAAGGAAGTGGTTGAGGTCGTGGGATTTGCTTGGGGGGTCATACTTTTCTCCTTCTTGCTGTCCGCCCTCGTGGGAAGGGTCTTGAAACTACCGGATAAGACCTTTAAGAGCTTTGTACTCGTTTGCTCTTTGGGTAATACCGCGTTCCTCGGCTATCCCTACGCTTACGCTGTCTTCGGTGATGAGGGGCTGAGGTACGCCATACTCTATGACCAGCTCGGTTCTTTCCTTGCGGTGATAACCTTGGGGCTGTTCGTCTCAACGGGGAAATTCAGTTTAAGGGAAGTTCTTACCTTTCCTCCCTTTTGGGGGCTTGTTGCAGGCTTTTTGCTGATAGGCAGGGAGATACCCTCTTACATAGATAGGTTCTTGGAGGTTTCCGCGGACTCGCTGATACCCGTGATACTTTTCTCCCTCGGGCTGAAGTTAGACCTAAGAGGGATAAGGGAGTCTATAACTTTGGGGACTTTGGCTACGGGTATAAAGATGGTGGTAGTTCCCCTCGGCGTTCTGCTACTTCTAAAGGCTCTGGGACTGAACCAGCTTCACCACAGGGTAATACTCCTTGAAAGCTCCATGCCCGCTATGGTGATGTCCGCGGTGATAGCTATAAAGTACGGGCTTGACGAGAGGTTGGCGGTATCTGCCGTCATGCTGGGCGTGTTCGCGAGCTTTTTCACCGTTCCGGTTATTCTTTCCTACCTGTAAAAACTTGCCCTGCAGAAGGCAGATCGCATAATAAACACGAGGCATTAGTTAGCTCGGGTCTAAGTGGGTTTCCTAAGCGGTATGAAATCCTCTAATTAGCTAATCGCCCTACGGAATATCATATTGTACAAAGGTTATATAATTAAGCATGGTTTGGAGCGACACAAGAGCGCTCGTTAGTTCTTGTCAACCGAACAGGGTAAAAATTGGCTCTGAGCTTAGAGCCATACGCTTGAGAAGGAAGTGCTTGATAGGGCGTTAAAATTTTGAATTTCGGGGTAAAAAATTGCCTTTCCGCCTTCGGAAACCCTTGTGCTTCAATATACCCAGAACAAGGGTTGAGGTTATCCCTACCAACCGAGGGATTTGTCTCGTTTGCTCAAGACAAATAAGAGTAGTTTCAGGCTTGCGTATCGGGGGGTATCAAATCGGGTAAAATAAAGGAGCAATGAGAGCCTTTGTGGGATTTTTTACAACCCAAAAGATAGCCGAGGGCGTGGAGAGGGTCAGACAGGACTCAAAGGAAATCATAAGGGGTAAGTGGGTAGAACCCCAAAACCTTCACATAACCTACCAGTTTCTCGGAGATATATCCCAGAAAAAGGCTTTAGACATAATAAAAAATATACAGTCCCTTTCCGAAAGGCTAAAACCTTTTACAGTCCAGTACAAATCTCTCGGCGTGTTTCCGGACAGACGGAGACCGAGAATCCTCTGGGTAGGCGTGGGAAAGGGAGCTAACACCCTAAAAAGGGTATCCTCTGAAATTCTAAAGATGAACAAAAGGGTAGGGATAAATCCGGAAGGCAAGCCCTTCTATCCCCACGTAACTATATGCAGGATAAAGTTTGCGGAAAACAGAGCCTTTAGGAACATACTTGATAGGTATAAAAACTTCACCTTCGGTGAGGAAAAGGTAGATAAAATAGCTCTAATCTCCAGCTCTTTGTCTTCTGTGGGACCTGCGTACACTGTGGTGGAGGAGTTCTATTTGAGGGGATAAGATGACTACCTACAAAGATTCCGGAGTAGATATAGAGAAAGCAGATAAGTTCGTAGAGTACATAAAGAAAAAGTTAAAAGGAAAAGAAACTATAACCCCCTTCGGGGGTTTTGCAGGAGGACTTGCCCTCGAGGGTTTCAAAAATCCCGTCGTCTTTTCCTCCGCGGACGGAGTGGGAACTAAGTTAAAGGTTGCCCAAGCCGTAGGTAAACACGACACTGTAGGCATAGACCTCGTAGCGATGAACGTTAACGACCTTATAACGACAGGTGCTAAACCTTGGTTCTTCCTCGATTACATAGCCACCGGGAAGTTAGAGCTAAAAGTCCTACAAAGTGTCATAGACGGGATAGTTAAAGGCTGTGATGAAGCCGAGGCTATTCTTCTTGGAGGGGAAACCGCAGAGATGCCCGACTTCTACCCGGAAGGGGTTTACGACTTAGCCGGGTTTTGCGTGGGCGTATGTGAGCGGGAAGAAGTCCTAACGGGAGAGGACATCAGAGAGGGAGATACACTCCTCGGACTACCCTCCTACGGATTTCACAGCAACGGCTTTTCCCTAATAAGAAAGGTTCTAAGGGATAACAAAATAGGGTTTTCCGACTACATCGAGGAGCTAAAAACTACCGTTGCCGAACTTCTACTCACACCCACCAGAATATACGTAAAAGAGCTAAAGAGGATAAAGTCAGAGATTAAGGTTAAGGCGGTAGCTCACATAACCGGCGGGGGAATCCCCGGAAATCTCATAAGAATTCTACCCGAAGGGTTTAAAGCGGTAATAGAAAAATCACATATTCCGAAAAGTCCGGCCTTTGAGTGGATACAAGGTTTGGGTAAAGTCCCGGAGGAGGAAATGTTCAGAACCTTTAACATGGGAGTTGGCATGATAATCATAACGGACAGCACACAGCCCGTAAAAGGTGCTTTCAAGTTAGGCTTTATAGAAAAGGGCGATAAAAGTGTCGAGATAGTATAAATGTTTATAATAAGGAACTTAACAGGGAGGTATAGCTATGCCGACGTACGACCCGTTTTCTTACATGTTTAACCTTTTGTGGTTCATGTTCTTCTTCTTCGTAATTCTAAGCCCGTGGTTCAGGAAGATGGCGGTAGCAAGAGCCAGAGAGGCCGCCATAAGGGAAATAGAAAAAAAGAGAAACAGCAGAGTGATAACCATGATACACAGGCAGGAGTCTATGGGATTCTTGGGGATTCCCATATTTAAGTTTATAAACATAGAAGACTCGGAAAGGGTTCTCAGAGCCATAAGAATGACCCCCGACGATATGCCCATAGACCTGATAATACACACGCCCGGGGGACTTGCCCTTGCTGCCACGCAGATAGCAAACGCACTATCAAAGCACAAGGCACCCGTTAGGGTAATAGTTCCCCATTACGCTATGTCCGGTGGAACGCTTATAGCCCTCTCCGCCGACGAGATTATCATGGACGAAAATGCCGTTCTGGGACCCGTTGACCCCCAGTTGGGACAGATGCCCGCGGCTTCCATTTTGAAGGTATTGGAGCAAAAGGAGACCAAAGATATAGACGACCAAACCCTGATAATGGCCGACGTGGCTCAAAAGGCTATAAGGCAGATGGAAGATTATCTTCTTAGCTTGATGACCGCCAAGGGAATGGACAAGGAAAAGGCTCATAGGATAGCCCACGAGCTTGCCACAGGCAAGTTTACCCACGATTATCCTCTGACAGTTGATTACCTGAAGAGCTTGGGATTGAACATAAACACCGAAGTCCCCCAGGAGGTTTACGCCCTTATGGAGCTTTACGACCAACCTATGGGTGCGCAACCGCCCTCGGTTCAGTATATCCCCGTTCCCTACAAGACTACGAACTCTGAAAAGTAAAAAAAGAAAAGAGGAGGCGGACGGAAGGACATGGGAAGAACTTCCGTTCCAATAGCAGCTCTACGGGGTGCAGGGTTTAGAACATCCAGCTTATAGCAGCTCTGTAAAGGTTTTTATCCTTTGAGCCTTCTACGCTTTCTTTAACGTAATCAGCCTTAAGGGCTATAAGCGGGTGAGGTTTGTAAGAAAGACCGAAGTTGTAGATGCTTACCTTGTGTCCGGAAGGCTTGCTGTAGCCCGAGGGAACGCTTGCGTGGGTATCGTAGTTCTCGTACATCCCGAACAGGTAAAGCTCTTGGTCTGAGTCAGTAAATCTTAGAACGTTGTAAGCTACCTGAAGGTAAAAGCCTTGAATTTTGTCCGGAAAGACGTTACACGTACTTTTATCTATCTCACAAGAAGCCGGAGACAGCTCCTTTGTAATCTTATCCGCACCGCTTGTGGAGGTGTAAACTCCCACGAACCTGACATCAAAGCCAGCATATTGCCACAATAGGTGAGGTGAAAATAGGGATATCGTTCCCAAACCTTTACCCTTTTTATCCTGTACACCTGTTATGAAGGTCGATAAACCTACCTTTAAATTCCTTGGGAGATTTAAATCAACTCTGCCCGTGAACCCGGGATTATCCGCAGCCGCCAAAGAGGCACTCTGCCTGAGCTTCTTCAAGGGAGCAGAGCTTGTATACTTGCCTTCCTTTGCCCTCATGCCGTTTATCAAGTAAGCTCTGTAAGACACCATTCCTATGTCTCCGTAAACACCGAAGCCGTTCTCCCTCCAAGTGGTAGGGATTATGTTCCTCTCAAGGTAGGGTCTGTCCACCGTGAAAAAGGTAGGTGGCTCGTGAAGCTCGTTAACTATACCGACGGGTATTAGAACCATACCACCTCTTAGTCCCAAAGCTTTGCTATGTCTGTAATCTACGAATGCAAACTCCACTGCAACCTCACCGCTTTCCTCTCCACCTTCTACGAAGGCGTGTTCCCACTCAATCTCAGAATTGAATTTCAATTTCTCTGAAAAGGAGTATCCGAAGTACATTATCAGCCTCTTAGCATCGAAAACAGTG
>WFYI01000122.1 GCA_015490155.1 Aquificaceae bacterium
GGAGAGCTTTTGGGTGTTTCCCAGTCCGGGTACTTCGGCTTTCATGTCGCTAACCTTGCCCGTTCCTACGATAGGGAGATACTGAGCAAGGCGAGAGAGGACGCCCAGAGATTAATTGAAAGTAACCCTACCTTGGAGGGACTTGAGGACTTAAAGACTTTGATAATCCACAGGTACGGCAGGAACATGAACCTCAGTTTGGTCGCTTGATATAATGTTCTCACTATGGCTAAGAGGGTAATTCTTGCTTACTCCGGAGGACTGGACACGTCGGTTATCGTAAGATGGCTAGTTGAAAGGGGCTTTGAGGTCATAACCTACACCGCTGACGTGGGTCAAGGAGAAGAACTCGGAGAGATACCGGACAAGGCACGCTCCGCGGGGGCAGTTGAAGCTATCGTTGAAGACCTGAGAGAGGAGTTCGCACGGGAATACTGTCTCCCGACTTTAAAGGCTCTTGCCCTTTACGAGGGTAAGTATCCCCTCTCGGCGGCGCTGTCAAGACCCCTGATATCAAAGAAGCTGGTTGAGTACGCGGAGAAGATGAACGCCGACTACGTGGCGCACGGCTCCACCGGAAAGGGAAACGACCAAGTGAGATTTGAGCTTTCCGTATGGGCTTTGAACCCTAACATAGAAGTCCTTGCACCCGTTAGGGAATGGGAGTTCAAGTCGAGGGACGAGGAGATAGAGTACGCCAAGAGGTTCAACATTCCCGTTAAGGCTACCAAGGAGAAGCCCTATTCAATAGACGCAAACCTCTGGGGAATATCTATAGAGTGCGGTCCCCTTGAAGACCCCTGGCAGGAACCCCCCGAGGACGCCTACGAGATTACCCGCTCACCGGAGGAGGCTCCCGATGAGCCGGAGTTCGTGGAAATCGGCTTTGAGGGAGGAGTTCCCGTTTCCGTGAACGGGGAAAAGTTTAGGGAGCTTTACCGTCTTGTAGAGGAGCTAAACAGCCTCGGCTCTAAACACGGGATAGGCAGGATAGACATGGTGGAAAACAGGCTTGTGGGAATAAAGAGCCGGGAGATATACGAGGCACCCGGAGCCACGATACTCTACGAAGCTTACAGAGACCTCCTTTCCTTGACGACAGACAGGTTCTCTTTCCACTACTTCATGAACAACGTCCCCCACGAGTACGCAAAGATAGTGTATGAAGGACTTTGGTTCTCTCCCGTCAGAGAGGCTTTGGACAGCTTTAACGACAAGCTCTCTGAGAACGCAAGCGGGACTGTAAAGCTTAAGCTCTACAAGGGGAGCGTGTCCGTGGTCAGCAGAAAGTCACCTTACTCCCTTTACGTTGAAGACCTCGCCACCTACTCGCCCGAAGATAGCTTTGACCACGTAGCGGGAATGCACTTTACGAAGGTCTATGGGCTTCCCCTCAAGGTTCTGGGCAGGGTAAGAAGCGGTAAATGAAACTTCTCTTAATTATCCTGCTACTTTCCCCCTTCTTGGCGGGAGCGAAAGAAAAGCCCTATAACCTGAAGCTGAAGGCAGGATACACTCAAACGACGGGAAACACCAGCACGAGAACCCTTTCTTTGGGATTGAACTTCAGCTTTAAGAAGGATAGGTACGAAAATCTTTTATCGGGAAATGTACTCTACGGCGAGAGCCGTGGTAAGAAAAACATAGAGAGGATTAACCTGAAGAACAGAACCCAGGTAAATAAGCAAAGCTACTTTTACTTCTGGGACATACGCTTTCACAGGGACCCCTTTAGGTTGTACGAACAGAGGTACGCAACTGGACCCGGCATAGGTAAGAAGTGGATAGATAGCGATAAACTGAGCTTTTCCACCACCTTCTACATTTACTACTACTACGAGAACCTGTCCAAGCACGAGCCAAGCAGGAGAAAGTACCTGATGTACAACCTTGAGCAGGAGGCAAGTTACAGGGTTTTTGATAACCTAACCCTCTCCGAGAATGTGAGCCTGAGTGTATCCGATAGGGAGTCCGGGGATTACTTCGTTAACGCAAACTTTAAAGCCATCAACAGATTAAGCAAACGCATATCCCTTGAGATAACCTACAGGATTTCTTACCAGAACAAACCTATTGAAGCGAGCGTAAAGAAAACGGACACCTTCCTTATAACTTCCTTGGTTGTGAGCTTCTAAGGGCATATATAATATCTTCTGCGAAAAATCTCCCCATTAGGAGTCTGGACTATGCTAAAGGATTTTGAGCTTAGGGAGTTCAATCCGTACATAGATTCAAAGGATGACAGCTTACAGCTTGAGGGTGTATCCCTAAAAGCCTTGGCGGAGGAGTTCGGTACGCCCCTCTACGTTTACAGCGCAAGTTTCATAAGGGACAGGATAAGAGCCTACAGGGAAGCGTTTCCCAACGCCTTGGTATGCTATGCAGTTAAAGCCAACTTTAACCCGGAGATAATAAAGATAGCCCACTCCGAGGGTGCGGGGGCGGATATAGTGTCCGGTGGAGAGCTTTACGCGGCTCTAAAAGCCGGCGTTCCCACGGACAAGATTGTTTATGCCGGAGTGGGAAAGACAATTAAGGAGCTTGAGGAGGCTATATCCCGAGAAATCCTCATGTTCAACGTGGAATCACGGATGGAGCTTGAAATTCTCAACGACATAGCCGGCAGGCTCGGTAAGAAGGCGAGGGTAGCCATAAGGGTAAACCCGGACGTAGACCCGAAAACTCACCCTTACATATCCACGGGTATGAAAAAGAGCAAGTTCGGAATTGACATAAGCAGGGCTGTTGATGAGTACATATACGCCTCTAAGTTTCCCAACCTTGAGATTGTAGGTATTCACTGTCATATAGGGTCCCAACTCTTAGACATATCTCCCTACAGGGAAGCGGTTGAGAAGGTAGCAAACCTTTACCAAAGGCTCGTGAAGGAAGGTTTTGAGATAAGGTATCTGGACATAGGGGGCGGGCTTGGTATAAAGTACAAGCCGGAAGACGTTGAACCTACACCCTACGAGCTGTCGGAGTTGCTTGCACCTGTACTAAGCGGGATAGATGCTCAGCTCATACTTGAACCGGGAAGGTCTGTAAGCGGTAACGCGGGAATCTTAATAACTCAGGTTCAGTTCTTGAAAGACAAGGGGATAAAGCACTTCATAATAGTTGATGCGGGAATGAACGACCTCGTGAGACCGGCGATATACGATGCTTACCACCACGTAGTACCCGTGGAGAGCAAGGGCAGAAACCACATAATAGCGGACGTCGTAGGTCCTGTATGCGAAACCGGGGACTTCCTGGCAAAGGACAGAAGGCTTGAGAACCTTGATAGGGGAGATTACTTGGCTGTACTATCAGCCGGGGCTTACGGCTTTGCGATGTCCTCCCATTACAACGTTCGCCCGAGGGCGGCGGAGGTAGTTGTGGAAAATGGAGAGTACAGGCTAATCCGCAAGAGGGAGGACTACGACTACATACTTATGGCGTGAAAGAAAGGGTTTATATAGCGTTCGGTAGCAACGTAGGGGACAGGTTAGGCTACATAGTAAGGGCGGTAGAGGAGCTTAAAGCTCTGGGACGCATAACCGGTGTGTCCACAGTTTACGAAAGCCCGGCGTGGGGAGTGAAGGAGCAGGGAGATTTCCTGAACGGAGTTTTAGAGTTATATACAAATCTACAGCCCGAAGGGCTGTTATCTGAATTAAAAAACATAGAAAAAAAACTCGGCAGGAAAGAGCGTGCGAGGTGGGGTCCCAGAGAGATAGACCTTGATATTGTCTTTTACGGAGACCTCGTTTACGAGAGCGACGAGCTTACAATTCCCCACAGGCACATGCACGAGAGGGACTTCGTCCTCGTTCCTTTGATAGAGCTTGCCGGGGACATTAAACATCCTTCTTTGGGGGTAAACTTGAGCAAGCTTCTCGGCTGGACTGAACTCAAGCTAAAGCCCTTTGCCTGCCTGCTCTAATACTTCCTCTCTTGGGGCTGGTACTCGGTTATTCTCACCGGTACGTATTCAAGCTCCAACTTACCCTCTGAGTACCTAAGTAATGAATGCTTTAAAAAGTTCTCGTCGTCCCTATGGGGATAGTCCTCCCTTGAGTGTCCACCCCTTGACTCCTTCCTGTGGAGTGCGGCGTAGGCAACTGCCCTCGCCAGCTCCAACATATTCCTGAGTTCTAAAAGCTCTATCAGGTTTGTGTTAAAGACCTTTGATTTATCAACCACCGGGATGCTTTCCCACCTTTGCAAGAGTTCCGAAAGCTCCTCGTAGGCCTCCTTTAGAGACTTCTCATCTCTGAATATTCCCATCTTAGCCCAGGTTATCTCTCCCATCTCGGAGCGAACCTCGGCGAGCCTTTCCCTGCCCTCACGCCTCATAAGGGACTCTATGAACTCCTCTCCTTTCCTACTTTCAGCTTCTGAGATTTCCGGCTGGGGTGTGTCCTTGACCATCTGCCTTATTGCCTGGCCTGCAAACTTGCCGAAGACTATAAGCTCCGTCAGGGAGTTGCCCCCCAGCCTGTTTGCCCCGTGAACGGATACGCAGGCACACTCTCCTACTGCGTAAAGTCCTTTAAGGGGTGTCTCCGAGGTTCTGTAATCTGAGACGTGAACGCCCCCCATGCAGTAATGAGCCGTTGGTCTTATGGGAACGGGGTCTTTTATGGGGTCAACACCCTCAAAATCTATGGCGAGCTGTCTAACCTGCGGTAGCCTTTCCAGTATCTTCTGCTCTCCCAAATGCCTGAGGTCAAGGTGGACGTAGGCCCTCGCACCTCTGCCGAAGCCTCTGCCTTCCATAATCT
>WFYI01000123.1 GCA_015490155.1 Aquificaceae bacterium
CTTCCAAGAAAGCCTCAAAGCACTTGAGAATATATACAGAATCCTTAAGGCTTGATTATTTCTAACTCTTCCTGTGCAAGCTTATCGTTATTACTTAAAACCCTCTTGACACCCCTCTTGTACAGCTTTGCAACTTTTAGGGAATCCATAAAGCTTAAATCCGAAGCCTCAAATATATTGAGAGCCTCAAGGATTACATCCCTGTTTTCCACGCTGAATAGCCTATCCAAAACTATAGTGCTTACCACCTCCCTAACGGCGGCTCTGTCCCATTTAACGCTACCGTATAGGTAGTAAACAAGCTCAACTACAACCTCCTGGGGAAGAAAGAGCCTTTGTCTCTTTTTCTCAAATTCCCTGAACAGTTTCTCTATCTCGTTAACCCGCTTCTCCTCCCCGGAAAGGAAATCAATCAACACTGAAGTATCGGCGAATATCATAATATTTAATTTTATCAAACATTTTAAAATGTCAAATATTTTTACAAATTTGTATGTTGACAGAAATCAAACGAGGGAGTATATATATACTTATGGACGAGATAGTCAAGATAATGTCCAGAGGCTTGATAGCTATACCCAGCGAAATCAGAAAAAAGACCGGACTTAAAGAGGGAGACATCCTCAAGGTAGAGGTTAAGGATAACGAGATAGTTCTAAAAAAGGAAAAGAGGATTTACGACCTCAAGGGTAGCCTTCAAGCTAAAGCCGCATCCCAAAGGAGCTTTGAAGACATCCTCGCTGAAGAAATGAAGAAGAAGGGGGCTAAGTAAATGATAGACAAGGAGTACGGAGTAAAGAACTACGAGGTTAAGCCTCCGGAGCCCAAGGTTGTCGGGGCGGATTACGTCCAATCCGTAGATACACTCTCCGCTCAGGACTTTATGCAGATATACCTTGAAACACTCAGGTATCAGGACCCTTTCAAACAAACGGACATATCCAAATCCATAGACGACATGGTTAAACTCAATCAGATAAGGTACTTCTCCGAGGTTACGAGTTTCATGGATGGCTTAAAGTCGTGGATGAACCAGATGACCTTTATAAACAGCTTGAACTTCATCGGCAGGGAGTTCGTTTTCAAAAGCGACCTTCTGGACACCGTCAAGGGTGGTCAGTACTACATACTCTCTTCGGAGGAGCTTAGTGATGTAAAGGTTCAAGTGCTTGACGGTGAAGAGGTAGTTAAGGAGATGAACATGAACTTGAGCCGTGGGCTAAATCCCTTGGACATATCAGACCTGCCGACGGGACAGTTTACCGTAAAGCTTACAAAACAGGATACAGAGGTTGTAGGCTGGCAGTTGGGCTTTATAGACAAGGTATCCGCCGTCGGTATTATGGAGGGAGAGCTTATGTTCGACCTTGAATCCGGAAGGCAGTCCTCTGCAAGCAACATAATATACGCGGGAGGTAAGCAGTTATGATTAGAGGTTTTTACAACGCCGTAACAGGGCTTGACGTATCAAGGTTCGCTATTGATACTACATCTGACAACCTTGCCAACGTAAACACCATAGGCTTTAAGGGTAGCAGAGCGCTATTTCAAGACGTCATATCCTCCGTAACCGTAGGGCTGAACACGGTCACCGGCACGCTTAAATCAACGACCTACGGTGCGGGTGCGGTTACAGACAGCACACAAAAGCTTTGGACTATAGGGAACTTCAAGCAGACCGGTATAAACACAGACCTGGCCATACAAGGTAGAGGACTTTTCATACTGGACGACCCACTTACGCAAAACAGATACTACACCAGAGATGGACAGTTCAGGCTAAGTAGAGATGGGTTCATGGTTAACTCCGCAGGCTTGAAACTGCAGGGATTTAGGGTGGACGAACAGGGCAATACCATAGGCTCGTCTCCGGAGGACATAAAGATAGAAACCCAGCTCTCCCCCCAAGCTACGGGGAAGATAAACTTCCTACAGCCCACAAATCTGAACGCGGACGCTGCTACAAAAGCTTCTTATACCCCCGGAACTGACGGAAACGGAAACGGAATAGAGGACATCTACGAAGACCCGAACCTTTACAACTACAGGTACTCTATGACCATCTACGATTCCTTGGGAGAGGGGTATCAGGCGGACATATTCTTTATAAAAACCGCGACTAACACTTGGCAAATCTTACTGCTGTCAGATGTGGACGGAGATGGAGTCAGCGACATACAGGGCAACTGGACTGTAAACTTTGACCCCAACGGATACCCGATAGACGGTGCGGGCGATGCGGTTCTCTCGGAAACCGTAGGCAACAAGCTGATGTTTTACTTAGACCCTTCAAGTTTAACACAACCCTACACCGGTGGAACTACCACACCCGGAGGCGGAGAGTTTCCAGCCCCGACAGACTGGAGAGTGTACATAGGTGAGGCAGACACGGGCTTCACCGTTGACAACGGAGACCCCATAACCACACCTTACCTAAACCAGTTCTCGGGAGACTTCGTAGTAACGGCTGAGCAGAACGGATACTCGAAGGGAGACCTTATAGACGTTTTTGTTCTTTCTGAAGATGGAGCGGTGGTAGGAGTTTACTCAAACGGGAAATCTAAACCTCTATACAGGGTGGCGGTGGCAGTTTTCACAGATACGGAAGAGCTTATCAAGAAGGGAGCTAACCTATATACCTCCATAACGACTCCCACGATACTCGTTCCCGGCGGTTCAGAGAAGATACGCTCCGGGATGCTGGAGATGTCTAACGTTGATATAGCAAGGGAGTTCATAAACCTCGTAACCGCCCAAAGGGCGTATCAGGCAAACGCACGGGTCATAACTTCGGCTAATACCGTCTTGGACGAAACCGTTAATCTCATTAGATAGTAGAATATAAAGCATGGCGGAAGAGGAAAGGGAGGCGACTCAAGAGGAAGGGAAGGGAGGGGGGAAAAAGAAATTACTTATTATCCTCCTTCCCCTGCTTTTAATAGCCGTAGGTGGAGGAGCGGGAGCTTACTTTTTCTTATTCTCTAAGTCCGACGAAGAGCAAACCCAAGTTAAAAAGCCCAAGGTTTCTCCCGAGGAAGTGGGAGTTATGTACAAGCTCGAACCCGCGTTCATAGTTAACCTCGCAGACCCCGAAATGACCATGTACGCAAGGCTATCTGTCACTCTCGAGGTATCAGACCAGCAGGTTCTCTTAGAAGTTCAAAAGAAAGAACCTATAATCAGAGATGCGATAATAGAGATTCTTTCAAACAAAACGTCGGAGGAGCTTAGAACCCCCGAGGGAAGGGAAAAACTGAAGCTGGAAATTATTAAGAGAATAAACACCATACTCGTGGAGGGGGGCATAAGGAACGCTTACTTTACGGAGTTCGTAATACAAGCGGAGTAGGATGGAGTTTTTACTTCCATTTTTAAAGGTTCTAATATCCCTGGGCATAGTCATAGTGGTGATTCTACTCCTGCTTCCTTACGCGGGGAATTACCTACTCAGGCTAAAGGGCTTTTCCTCAGAAAGAGAAGCAAAATTCAAGGTTATAAAGGTTCAAGCCCTAACCCGTGATACTTACGTAGCCGAGATTGAAATAAAGGGAAGAACCTACATACTGGGAATTTCCAACAAAGGTATTGAGATAATATATAAAGAAGATGATAAGAAAGGTTCTGATACTCCTACTCCTTAGCACACATTTCCTCTACGCCCAGGTTATTCCTCCCGTGGAGATAAAGGTCGGCTCCGGAGAGCTGGATACGGGTATACGTCTCCTTATACTTCTGACAATTCTTACCCTCGCTCCCTCAATCCTGATAATGACCACCTCCTTCGTAAGGATAGCGATAGTCCTGTCTATTCTCAGACAGGCTATTGGAATTCCCCAAGTACCACCCAACCAAGTGATAATCTCCCTTGCACTTTTTCTAACCTTTTTCATAATGAAGCCGGTTTTTGACGAGATTAACCAAAACGCTCTTCAGCCCTACATCAAGGAGGAGATAAAGGACGAGGAGTTCTTCGAAAGGGTATCAAACTCAATTAAAAAGTTCATGAGCGCCCATACCAAAAAAACTACTCTCGATATGTTCTTAGAAGCTTCAAAACTTCCCAAAGAGGAACTCGAGAAAATTAAGGAACCCACCGACATACCTTTGCGGATTTTAATACCCTCCTTTCTCGTAAGTGAAATAACCACGGCATTCGAGATAGTTTTCCTGCTTTATTTGCCTTTTCTCATAATAGACATAGTTGTTGCATCTATACTTATCTCAATGGGGATACTAATGATTCCCCCACAGATAATATCCTTACCCTTCAAGATAATGCTCTTCGTACTTGCCAACGGCTGGGAACTGGTTATACTTTCCCTTGTGAGGAGTTACCAATGAGTCCCGATATGGTGGTCTCCATAGGACAGAAGGCTTTGGAGGTAACCACGCTATTAGCTATGCCCATACTCCTAGCTACCTTTGTGGTAGGGCTTGTCGTCAGCGTACTTCAGGCGGCAACTCAAATCCAAGAGATGACCTTAGCTTACATACCTAAAATCGTTGCCGCCCTGGTGACTATATTCCTACTCGGGGGATGGATGCTCTCCAAAATCCTTGACTTTACGAAGGAAATCTTCGTAAATATCCCCGTCTGGATAAGATGATAAGTCTGGACATAGACTCCCTTTTAACTCTTGCACTCGTTTACATAAGGGTCATAGCCTTCGTGTTTCTGGTTCCTATCTTCGGATTCAGGTCTGAGTTTCTACCTTTAAACGTTAGAATGAGCTTGGGCTTTGCCCTTGGCATGATAGTATTTTTCTTATCAGGTATAGAGCCTGTCAGCGTTAGCTCCTCCTACCAACTTGCATACCTTGCCCTTAAGGAGTTCCTGTTCGGCTTCACTGCAGGCTTCCTGCTTAGGCTTCTCTTCGATGCCGTTTTCATAGCAGGGGAGATAATGGCTGTGAACATGGGACTTGGATTTCTCGTTATGTTTTTACCCCAACAGCCCCAAACCACGGTTCTGGCAGGTTTTATGACCCTCTTAGCAGCCACTCTTTTCCTTACTTTGGGAGGTGCAGAGATAGTGATAGTCGGATTAATTGAGAGCTTTAGCCACTTCCCGCTCGGAGGATTTAACCTCTACGGTATGAATCCGGAGGAGTTTTTTAAGCTATTTTACGAGAGTTTTACCTTCGGTTTTAAGCTTTCCATTCCAATACTCGTAGTCGCTCTTTTTACAAACGTCATACTCGCTGTAATAAACAGGTTTATACCTCAGATAAACGTTTTTATGGTAGGGCTGCCGCTACAACTCATGGTCGGGTTCGTGGTACTGACCTTAGCACTGCCGGTTATGGGCATAGTTCTCGTCGCTTACATGAGGGAGTATCTTTCCGGGATAGTTAAATTTCTAATTGGCTTATAGGGTCAGCCTACCGCTTCTCGCTGTCTGCTTTGTAGATTTTAAGCTTGGCGTAGGTTCTGTAATCCGTCTCAATAATCTTAACCAAGTATCCGAAAGCCATAGTTAAGTTTATGCCCTCTTTTACCTCCTCTCCGAGCTTATGTCTGAGAACCACACCGAGCCCCGACCATACGCATCTGGCTCCGGGTGGACACGGAGAGTACACGAAACCTACCACCTCTACTTCGTAATCTTCCCCTCTTAAAACCGCAGACCAGTTTTTATGGAGTGTAAATTCCTCCCCAAGGTAAACACACAACCTCTTTGCCCCTGATTCCGCAAATCCAAAGCTTACAAAGAGAAAGCTAAGTGCCACGAACAGGCATATCCTTAATAAACACAATCATGTATCCTCCAACTCACCCCTCAGATACTTATCGTAAGCGGTCAGGTCGAAGTACCCGTGTCCGGACAGGTTAAACAGAATAACCTTCTCCTCTCCGGTTTCCTTACACTTTATAGCCTCGTCTATGGCTTTCTTAATGGCGTGAGAGGATTCTGGAGCGGGAATTATTCCCTCGGTTCTCGCAAAGGTAAGTGCGGCTTCAAAAATCTCTGTCTGTTTATAGGCAACTGCCTTTATATGCCCGAGGTCGTAGAGCTTACAAACGAGGGGTGCATCACCGTGATACCTCAAGCCCCCCGCATGAATCGGGGGAGGAACGAACTCGTGTCCGAGAGTGTGCATCTTTATAAGAGGCGTCAGCCCTACTGTGTCTCCGAAGTCGTACTTATACTCTCCCTTAGTAAGGGTAGGGCAGGCTTCCGGCTCTACGGCTATAACTTCAAGCTCCGGTTTTTCTCCCGTCAGCCTGTCCTTTATAAAAGGAAAGGATAATCCCGCAAAGTTACTTCCGCCTCCTACAGCTCCGATAACTATGTCGGGATACTCACCCACCTTCTCCAGCTGCTTCTTAGCCTCAAGCCCTATTACGGTCTGGTGTAAAAGCACGTGGTTAAGAACGCTCCCGAGAGAGTACTTCGTATCTTCCCTCGTAGCTGCCTCTTCTATAGCCTCGCTTATAGCTATCCCGAGACTGCCGGGATGCTCCGGGTCTTCTTCGTAAAACTTCCTTCCAGAATTTGTGTTGGGGCTGGGCGAAGGGATAACCTCTCCCCCCCAAGTTTCCATAAGTATCCTTCTGTAAGGTTTTTGGTTGTAGCTGACACGAACCATGTAAACCCTGCACTCTATTCCGAAGTACTGCGTAGCAAAGGATAAGGCGCTACCCCACTGCCCGGCTCCCGTTTCGGTAGTAAGCCTCTTTACACCTGAAATCTTGTTGTAATAAGCCTGAGCAACCGCGGTATTGGGTTTATGGCTTCCGGGAGGGGAAACGCTTTCGTTTTTGTAGTAAATCCTCGCAGGCGTTCCTAAGTACTCCTCAAGGTTTTTCGCCCTATGCAGGGGTGTGGGTCTCCACAGGGAGTATATGTTCATTATCTCTTCGGGTATGTCTATCCATTCCCTATCGGAAACCTCCTGTTCTATTAGCGGCTCCGGGAAAATGACCATCAGCTTATCGGGACTCATAGGCTCTTTGGTCTCCGGGTCAAGGGGAGGTTCTAAGGGTTCTGGCAAAAAGGGGATTATGTTGAGCCACTGTCTCGGTATCTCGTTTTCCGAAAGCGTTATCTTCCTCAACTCTACCCTCCTTGTAAAGGTTTTATCTTAAAGATAGTATATCTCAAAGTTCTTCCCTACCCGTGCAAGTGAACCACATTCCTACGGATTGCCATAAATCATATACCCTACCAAAGGATAGAAAGAAAATAATGGTAAAACCCCGGGAGGTTAAAGGCATGGAGGACAAAACCCGATTAACGGAGGAGCAAATTGAAAAGGAATTGGCTGAGCTTGAGGGCTGGCAGAGGGAATTCAAGTGTATCAGCAAGAGATTTTATATAGAAGACTGGAAAGAAATCACGGAGTTTATAAAACACCTTGCAAAGGTTATAGAGGAAACGAACCACCACCCTGACATAGTGTTCCATACTGCAACCAAGACGATTACCGTATCAACTACAACCCACAGCGAAGGAGGCTTAACCAGAGCAGATGTAGAGCTTGCACGGAAGCTGAACGAATTCTTCAAATGAAACCTATAAACTCTGCCTAACAAATAGGGATAGCTTCACGTAAAATTTTTTGAATGCAAATAAACAGAATAAAGGGTGTAGAAGGAGAGCTTAGGGTACCCTCGGACAAATCTATATCCCACAGAGCTGTGATATTCGGGGCAATTGCCACGGGCGATACGGAAGTATACAACTGGCTTGACTCTGCAGATACGAGGGCAACACTTAGAGCCATAGAGAGTCTCGGAGTTAAGGTGATAAAGGAGAAAGATAAGCTAATATTAAAGGGTAGGTCTTACAACTTCACAGAGCCTAAAGACGTTTTAGATGCGGCAAACTCAGGAACCACCGCCAGACTTATGTCAGGTGTACTTGCCACGCAGGAGTTTTTCAGCGTTGTAACCGGCGACGACAGTCTTAGAAACAGACCCATGCTGAGGGTAGTCGAACCCCTTCGGAATATGGGTGCTTTGCTGGACGGTAGAGAAAAGGGGAACAAGCTCCCGATATGTATAAGGGGAAACAAGCTGAAGGGTATATCTTACTTCAATAAAAAGTCCTCCGCTCAGGTAAAGTCCTCCTTACTGCTTGCGGGGCTAAAAGCTGAAGGCATAACGGAGGTAATCGAGCCGACCCTCTCGCGAGACCACACCGAGAGGATGCTTAAACTCTTCGGAGCGGAAGTCATAACCCTATCCGAGGAGAGGGGACACATAGTAAAACTCAAAGGTATGCAAGAGCTTGAAGCCCGCGAGGTGTTCTGCCCTGCGGACATATCCTCAGCCGCTTTCTTTGTAGCTTTGACGCTGATGGTTGAAAAAGGTGAACTTCTCCTCAGAGACGTACTAATAAACCCCACCCGCGACGGTTTTCTCAAGAAGGTAATGGAAATGGGCGCGGACATACAGCTACTAAACACGAGAGAGGTTTCCATGGAGCCGGTAGCAGACATCTTCGTAAAGTCGGGAGCTAAACTTAAGGCTGTGGAGGTGAAACCGGAGGAAATTCCTTCCCTCATAGACGAAATTCCCATACTCGCAGTTCTTATGGCTACGGCGGAGGGAACTTCTATAGTAAGAGGTGCTAAAGAGCTTAGAGTTAAGGAAAGCGACAGGATAAGGGCGGTTGTTCAGAACCTAAGGAACATGGGAATTGATGTAGAAGAGTTTGACGACGGCTTCGCCGTAAAAGGAGGAAAAGAATTAAAAGGAACAGAGATAAGAACCTACTCAGACCACAGAATAGCCATGGCTTTTACCGTTGCAGGACTTGTGGCGCACGGGGAGACGACCCTCGACGATGTAAGATGCGTTCAGATTTCCTACCCGAATTTTTATGTAGACCTTACCGCCGTTTCCTTATAGAGACTTCAGCTCCAAAACCTACCCTAAGAAGTCTCTTGTCCCCCTTAGTTATCTCTACCCTCACGGGAACCCTCTGCGCTACCTTTGTAAACTCTCCCGCAGTTATATCCCTGGGAATTAAGGCGAACTTAGCGGCGGTAGCCATGTTTATAACGGAGACAACCCCCTCGTATTCTGCATCCGGCAGGGCATCGACCTTTATGTAAACCTTGTTTCCTTCCTTCACACCCTCGAGCTTGTTCTCCTCGAGAAGGACGAGCACATACACGTCCTCTGGGTTTAGGAGAGAGTATATGTACTGCCCCTGCCTCACCACCTCCCCTTCGTTCACGAACCTCTTTACCACGTATCCGTCAAAGGGAGCCTTAAGGAGGGTCTGCTCAAGGACTTCAAGTAAATCTTCCCTGCCTTTTTCCGCTGCAAGTATCCTCTCCTCAAGAGACTCAATCCTCTTTTGTAAAGAGACCACGGCTTTACGGGATACCTCTACAATCTCCCTTTCTTTTTCCAGTGATTCTTTAAGATTAAGCAGGGCTTGCCTTTCCTTGACCAGCTTCTTCCTTTGTGTATCTATTTCCTCAAACCTGCGGGACGGAACTACTCCCTTTGAAAACAGCTCTTTAAACCTCTTCCAGTCCTTCTCTACCTGCTCTAAGCCGACCTCCAAAGCGGATAGCCTGCTTTCCACCTCCTTGACCCTACTGTCCAAAAGTGCAACCTTTTTGTTAAGCTCCTCTCGGAGCTTCTGCCTTTCTATAACCAGAGCCTCTCTTTCCTTGCGCAGGGCGGAGATTTTATGCTCCGTCTCCTGCAACTTCAAACGCAACTCCTTATCCTCCAGCTTTGCCAGAACTTCACCCTTTTGGACAAAATCCCCTTCCTTCTTGAAGAGGCGTATCACCCGCCCACCTGTCCTCTTGTAAGCGAGGTTCAGAAGAGAATCACTCTCCACAAACGCGGCGTTGCTTATAGCGTGGTTAAGTCTGTAAGTTATCCACTTGAAGCCCCAAACTCCCGCCACCAAAAGAGTCAATACGAGAACTAAAATACCTAAAGCTTTACCTTTCATAACCGATTTCCTCTAAGAGCTTGAACCTCAAGAGCAGGAAGTCCAACTCGTTCATTTTCAGCGTCCTCTGTGCAGAGATTAGATAGCTCTGGGCGTCTATGACCTCCGTGTTTGTCCCTATACCTGCTTTATACTTTTCCCGCGCTATCCTTAGATGCTCCTCAGCCTCACGCAGTCTCACCCGTGCCAGTTTTAACCTCTCACGCACAGCTTTTATCTCCTCAAGTATGTTTCTCAGGGATAGCCTAACTTTACCCTCCACGTCCATTTCCCTTAATCTCTCTATCTCCTCTTCTTTTTCGGCAAGAGCGAGGGCGTAAAACCTACCTTTACCGCTGAGCATATTCCACCTCAAGGACAAAGATAGAAAGTACAAGCTGTTGGGGAAAACATTACTTTCTCTACTGTACTGAACTGCCCCTGATAGGGAAAGGACGGGATAAAAGCTCGCCTTCGCCAGCCCGACACCTTCCTTAGACAGGGAAACCTTTTCCCTAAATACTTTCAGGAGTTTTCTGTTCTTTTTGGCAATCTCCATAAGCTCCTCAAGGCTCAGTTCGTAGAGTTTTGGAAGCTCTATCTTGACCTCATCAACTTCCTCAACATCAGCATTCAAAAGGTAGGAAAGTAAGCTTAAAGCTTTTTTATAGTCCGCCCTTGCGGAGGCAAGTTTCTCCCTAACTTCGTACAGCTTTACCTTAGTCTCGAGTAAGTCCTTGAAGGCTACGAGACCCTGTTTGTACAGTTCCTTTACATCTCTAAGGTGGGAACTCACCCTCTCCTCTTGCTTTCCGTAGATATCTACAACCGCTTTGAGTTTTAAAGCCCCTATGTAAGCCTCTCTAACCTTTGAGATTACTTCCCTTTTCTTTTCGTAATCCATTAGCCTCTGAATTTTCTCAGCCCTGTCCGTAATCTTGTACTCCTGAAGTTTTATGGGGTTGTAAATGTCCTGTGAAAAGAGGAGAATGTACTTTTCGTACAGATTCCTTGAGAAGATAAGCTCCTGCGGGGGCGCATTTGGGGACAGAGGAAAGAGAATGCTCTGCTCTCTCGTCAAGTTCAGAGAAATCTCAATGTTCACACGAGGTAAAAGGTCGCTAAAGCTCTTTTTTCTCCGTAGCTTACTTTTCTCAACCTCTAAGTTGCTTACCTTAAGCTCCGTATTTCTCTGCAGGGCTAAGTTTTCCACCTCCTCCAGCGTAAGAGCGTGGGCAACCCCGAAAGGGAACGCGAAAGCTAAAAAAATAAAGTTTTTAATTAAGCCCATGAGCCTTAAAGAATTATATCACCAGCTTATCTGCCCACTATCCTCTCAAGCTCAAATATAAGAGTGTTGTAGGTGTATACGGTGTTCAAGAGGTCTATCTTTGCCTTTTCGTACTGAGCGACTGCGTCCAAGACCTCGAGTTGAGAAGCAATCCCCTCCCTGTATCTCTCCGTAGAGAGCCTGAGCGATTCCGCAGAAGCCTCCACCGATAACTCCCTTGCCTTTATCTCTAACCTCAAAGCATCTAACTCCTCTAACAAGGAGGATAGATTGTTCCTCAGTTCCCTTTCCTTGTTTTTGAAAGTTTCCTTTAATCTCTCCAGCTCCAAAGCCTCCTGAGATACCTTTGCACTTCTTCTGCCCCAATCAAAAAGCGTAAGGTCTGCCTGAAGTCTTAGGCTGTAGCCGTGCCTAAAGTCGTCCTTAAGTCTGCCGTTCTCAAAGTCCTTGAGGTTATTTCCCTGATAATCTCCTTGAAGCATAACCTTTGGATAGAACTCTGCCCTCTCCAGTTCTCTGTTAAGCTCCTGAAGCTGTATGCTCTTTTTTATAACGCGAAGCGTTGAGTTTTTATCTAAAGAAAACTCTTTTACTTTAAGGTCTAAGGGTTTCAGCTCTCCATCGGGTTCGAGTTCTCCCTCAACCCCCACAAGGCTCGCGAGAGAAAGCTTGGCTTTTTTCAGCTCAGCCCTTGCCCTCTTGAGGTTAGCCTCCGCCATCTTAACCTGAGATTTAGCCCTCAAAAGCTCGTGTTTCGGGATTATCCCCTCTCTGTACTTTTCCTCAAGCAGGAGTAGGTAATCTTTCCAGTACTTAAAGAATGCCTCCCTCTCCATTAGCGTTTCCCTTTTTAAGAGAGTTAGATGAAAGAGACTCTTTACTTCCTTCTCAAGCTCTGCCTTGACATCTTGAAGTATAAGCTCCCTAAGCTCTCTGCTCCTATTTGCAAGCTTTACCGCAAGAAAAACAGACCTGTCGAAAACCGTTTGGGACACGCTGAGGGCTATAAATAGTCTGTTGGTAGGTACAAAGGAGGATATGTAGTTCTCGTCCCAGCGCGTAAACTCTCCCCGCAGGGAAAGGGTAGGGAACAGCCCCGACCTGACCTCCCTTATCTTCTCCTCCACCTTTTCCAGTTCAATTCTTGACTCCACGCTCTTTATGTTATTTCTAAGGGCAAGCTCAACGGCTTCCTGTAATGTTAAGGCGAAAAGTACAGAGTTAAAAAGAAGGAAAAGGATTAGAACCAGCGTCGGCATCATTCCTCAATTACCTTTGCACCCTCGTAAAGGAACATAAAGCCCTCTACAACTACCTTGTCGCCTTCCTTCAGATTGCCGCTTATCACTACCCGGTCTCCCTCGTGTCCCAGAACCTCAACGTCCATGCTCTTAGCCCTTGAGTTTTCTACCTTCCAGACGAAGCTCCTCTTTTGGGAGACCTGAACAGTCTGCTCCGGGACTTTGAACGCCACAACTTCGCCCTCGGGTATGTGAACTATTCCGTAAGTCAAAGGCTTCAGGCTTAGGTCTCGGTTCTCTAACAATAGCCTAACGGTAAACAGCCTATCCCTGTCCGCAGAAGGTAGTACATGGTCTACCTTACCCTTTAGCTCTAAATCGGGGAGGCTTAAACTTACCTCCGTTCCTTTACTCACATAGCCGAGCCTATCGTAAGGGACTCGAAAGGTAAACCAAAGGGGAGAGAGCTTTACGAGAGTAAAAAGCCTGCTCTGGGGACTAACTACATCTCCCACTTCCACACTTTTTTTAAGAATGTAGCCCTCAAATGGAGATACTATCAGGGTCTTTGCCAGCTCCCTCTGGGTTGCAGAAATCTGAGCCTCAACGGACTTTAAATCCTCCTTTAAAGACCTGTAATCAGATTCAATCTTCTCAAATTCCTCCCTACTGATAAGCTCTCTTTTGTAGAGTCTATCCCTTCTTTCGTAGGATTTCTCGAGGGCGGTGAGTCTGTAAAGAAGCGAGTTCCTCCTGTGCTTCAACTCTTCGAGCCTTATCTCGAAGTCCCGTCCGTCTATCTTAGCGAGCGGCTCTCCTGCCTTTACTCGTTCCCCTTCTCCCTTAAAAACCCCCGTTACCCTGCCAGAAACCTCCGGCTTAACTTCAAGGCTATGAACAGCCTCCGTATAGCCCTTAACAGAAAATCTCTTAGTCCACTTAACGGACTTTAGTTCTAAAGTCTTTACCTTGATAGCCCTCTCTTTTTTACTTTCCTTAGGTTCTACTTTCTTATCACAGGATACGAGAAAAAGGATTGTAAAGAAAAAAACTCCCGTGAGTTTTAAGACCCCGGTTGAAAAAACGCTCGACAGCCTTATACCCTTGCCGTCAGGCTCTTTTGCACGGAAGTTGGCAAGCATACTTCTATATTAACTTGCAATAACTCTCCCGAGCATGGAAAATATGCTCTGATATGTATCGCTTCTTCATAAACCGCCCCGTAACGACATGGATGTTAATGATAGCGTTCGTCGTTCTCGGATATTACTCTTACAAAAACATTCCCGTTGACAGACTCCCCGACGTAGACTTTCCCGTGGTAAGCATAGTTACATCTTATCCGGGAGCCAATCCCTACACAGTCGATACCACAGTCACGAGGGTTATAGAAGAGGAGTTGGCAGGTGTAAACGGTATAGACACCATAGTGTCTAAGAGCTTTACAGGTCTATCAAGGGTAACGGTCATATTTAACCTCGAGAAGGACATAGACATAGCCGCTCAAGAGGTAAGGGACGCCGTCCTGTCCGCTGTCAGGTGGCTACCTAAGGAGGCGGAGGCACCCGTAATCAGAAAGGTAAATACCTCACTCGCACCCCTGATGGCTATCCTAATCCACGGCGACGCGGATTACGACACCGTGTCCTACTTTGCGGACAAGATAGCCAAGAGGGAATTCGAACGGGTAAGAGGAATAGGAGAGGTTCACTTAGGGGGATTCAGGGACAGGGTTCTTTGGATAAGGCTCTCGCCCGAGAGGATGGCTTCTTACGGGATAAGTGTTTCTGAGGTGATAAACGCCTTTCAGGAAAACAACGTCGAGAAGCCCGCGGGTAGGATATACGGCAAAAACAGGGAGTACGTTTTAAGAATTCTCGGAAAGTTCAAGTCCCCGAAGGAAGTAAACGAGCTACACATACGGGGAGATGTACAGCTTAAAGACATAGGGAGAGCCGAATTCTCTTACGACGAGAAGAGAAATACCGTAAGGTTTAATCTCAAATCCGCGGTCGCACTAATACTCTACAAAGAAAGCAAATCTAACATAGTGGAAGCAGCAGACCGGGTATGGGAAAGGATAGAGGAGCTTAGAAAGATAGCTCCCGAGGGCGTAAATATTGACGTCAATTATGACGCTTCCGTATTCATAAAGAGGAGCGTTTCCGATGCAATGCACGAGATACTCATAGGAAGCTTGCTTACCGGTCTAACGATATTTCTGTTCTTGGGTAGTTTAAGGTTTACCTTCATACCTGTAGTTGCGATACCCATATCCATCCTCGGGGCGATACTAATTCTCTACCTTACGGGAAATTCCCTTAATACCATATCTCTATTAGCCCTTGCTGTAGCTGTAGGTCTGGTAATAGACGACGCCATAGTGGTGTTGGAAAGTATATACAGGAGAAATGAAGAGGGACTAAGGGGCAAGGAAGCAGCTGTAAAGGGTACGAGGATAGTCGTTTTTGCCTTGCTCGCCTCCACCTCCGCCCTGATAATCATATTCCTACCCGTACTCTTCCTAAAGGGAACTATGGGCAAGTTCTTTAGCGTGTTTGCCCTCTCCCTGATTAGTGCGATAGCGGTATCCTACATAGTCTCTATAACCTTTACCCCTATGCTCTCCGCTCGGCTCGTGTCCGCAGAACAGAAGAACCCCTTTATGCGAGCCTACGAGCGATTCGAGAGCTTTTTCGACATACTCCTCAAATGGTCTTTGAACCATAAGTTCGTAGTTTTAATCTTAGCCCTACTCTCGGTAGTTGCGGGCTTTAAGATGGCTCAGATGACGAAGAAGGAGCTGTTCCCGGTAGTCGACGAGGGAAGGTTCATAGTTAGGTTTGAAGCTCCCTTGGGTTCTTCCTTCGAGTTTACTAACGAGAAGGCTAAGGAAATCGAGAGGGTTATAGTCAGCAATCCTTACGTACTCAGGTACGGAATGGCGATAGGAGAGGGACTGGTAAGGGCTACGGTAAACGGAGGACTATTCTTTATAACACTCAAGGACAGAGATAAGAGACCTCATCAGGTAGAAGTTATGAACATGCTTAGGAGGGAGTTTAGAAAGATAAAGGATGCACGCATAAGCGTTGAGCTTCCCTCCGTAGTAGGTGTAAGGCACGGTAGGCTCGTGGACATCCAATACATAGTAAGGGGCGAGTCCCTCGAGGAACTACAGCTCATAGCCGATAAGCTTACTGGCTTTTTAGAAAGTAGGGGGGGCTACACGGGAGTAGACACCGACATAAGGATAAACCAACCGGAGATAAAGATAGAGATTGACAGGAAAAGACTCGCAGACCTCGGCATAAGCGTATCTCAAGTGGCGAATACGCTCAACGCTTTCTTCGGTAAGCTCTGGATAGGTTTTTACGACTTAGGCTCAGAGAGCTACGATGTGTATATTAAGGCTGAAGAAAACTTCCTATCGAGCTTTGAAAACCTGAGCAAGGTATACCTAAAGACTAAGAACGGCTCTATGATTCCCATAACCGAGGTGGTAAATTACCACATGGCTCCGGGATACACCTCAATAAACAGGTACAACCGGCAGTATTCCTTTACCCTATTTGCCAACCTGAGGGAGAAATCCCTCGGTCAGGCTGTCGAGGAGATAGAGAGCTTTCTAAAAAATACCCTACCGCCCGGATACTCCTTTGAGGCTTCGGGACAGACGAGGGAGTTTAAAAGGGCGTTTAAGGGCTTTGCCCTCGCCCTCGTCGTAGCGGTAATAGGTGTTTACATGGTCTTAGCGTCCCTATTTGAGAGCTTAAAGCACCCCTTTACCGTGATGTTAACCCTGCCCCTTGCTATATCGGGAGTGTTCGGACTTCTTCTACTGAGCGGCAGCTCTCTGAACATAAACTCCTACTTCGGAATAATACTTCTGATAGGTTTGGTTGCCAGAGACTCAGTGCTGTTTATAGAGAGGATTGTTCAGCTCAGAAAAGAAGGAGAAAGCGTTCGCGAGGCTATCATGAAGGCGAGAAAGGAGAGGCTGAGACCGATACTTATGACCACCATAACGGTTATATTCGCCCTCCTGCCCGCATCTTTGGGACTTCTCGAAGGAAGTGAGCTAAGACAACCCCTTGCCATCGCGGTTATAGGGGGCTTGGTAACCGCACTTCCATTGAGCCTTTTCGTTATACCGGTAGTGTACGAAGCCTTTGAAAATTTAAGAATAAAGACCGCCCCTTCGGGGCGGTGAGAGTTTATAAGATTACTGACCGTATCCCATCTTGGCGAGTAGCTTCTTCCTCCATATCCAGAGGAGAACTCCCATAGCTACAAAGTATGCAATTACCACTATTCCCATTACGGTTCTCTTAGCCTTCTCAGCCTTTGAGGGTTCTGAGACAGACCTGAGATAGGATACTATCTTTGCAGTGTTTTCCTCTTGCCCCGTCATAACGGGAGGCATGGAGGTTCCCGGCAGAACCTTCTGGGGATTGAGTATGAAGTTGTAGAGGTATCCTGCTCCTCTAGATAGGTAGATTGTGGAAAGGTCCGGGGGAATTTTACCGAAGGAGGACTTGAGCATCAGCAGGTCGTTCATAGCCACGGCTTCGTAAACGTCCCTTGATAGGAACATAACCTTCTCTTTGGTCTTTTCGTCGACCCTTATGAGCGTTCCGAACTTCTCGAGAACGTTTTTAAACTCCGGCTTGCTTGCCACGGACATCAGGTATATGCCGTCGTATCTTACGGAGTGACAGCTGGCACACATGGTTTTAAAAAGCTCTCTTCCCTGTAGTGCGGCCTTTGAGTCGTTTATGATGTCCTCCATCTGTGAAGGAACTTCGTACTCGACACGGTGTATGAAGGGATTGTAAATCCAGATTACGAAGAAGAACAAGAAGGTCAAACCACCGAAGAAAATCGTTTTAATCATATCCCAAGCACTCATTACTCTTGCCCTCCTTTAGCTTTGTACCACCCCCACTCAAGGAAGGATATCACAGGTAGGGATAGGAAGAACAGGAAGAACCCGGCTCCGAAGAGAAGACCAAGCTTTGCGTTTGCAGGTGTGGGAGGCATAAGCCCGAGTATGGTAAGAGCCATCGAGGAAATTACGAGTACCACAAACATTATAAAGAACAGGGGTCTCTTTCTCGCACTCTTGATAGGTGAGAAGTCAAGGAAGGGGAGGATAAGAAGAAATACGAGAGCCAAGTTAAATGCTATAAAGCCCCAGAACTTACTTGGTATAGACCTGAATATTTCGTAAAAGGCAAGTAGGTACCACTCGGGAGCTATGTGGGGAGGGGTCTTCAAGGGGTCTGCAGGCTCAAAGTTGTCCGCAGGTAGGAAGTGGGACATGTTAAAGAACACGAAGAAGAAAAATACCGCAAGGTATCCCATCGCGAAGGCACCCTCTTTGAGGGTCATGTAAGGATGGAAGGGAACACCTTCTTTTTTCTTATCTATCTCAACCCCTTCGGGGTTAGATATACCTGCCGCTCTTACGAGGTAAAGGTGTATTCCCAGCAGTGCCATGAGCGTTAGCGGAAGGAAGAGAACGTGAAGGGCAAAGAACCTTCCGAGAGCTATATCACCGAGCGTGAAGCCCCCTTTCATCCATATAGATACCGTCTCACCTATGGCTCCGAAAAGCCCCTTGAGTATGGGAGCATCCTTCAGAGAGGTGGGAATCTCGGTGGTAACCACCATTCCCCAGTAGGACAGCTGTCCCCAAGGGAGAAGGTATCCCGACAGGGCAGTAAGAAGAAGCACGAAGAATATAACCCAACCTACTATCCAAGTCAGCTCTCTGGGTTTTTTGTAGGCTGTGTAGTAAATTCCCGTGAACATGTGAAGGTAAACCACCGCAAGGAAGAAGTTTGCACCCGCCGCATGTATGTGTCTGAAAAGCCAAGCGAAGGGGATTTCCTTCATTATGGTGTAGTTTGCGCTGTCAAAGGCATGGGCTATTATGGGTTTGTAGTACATCATCAGGATTATCCCTGAGATTATCTGAATTGCAAAGGTTATAAGTGCCAGAACACCAAAGACGTAAGGGAAGGTAAGATTTTTGGGAACCCTGTAATCTACCATCTGGCTCTGGTAGAGGTCTCTTACCTTAGCCCTTTCGTCTATCCAGTCAACTATCCTGCCTAACATGGCTGCAACCCTCCTTTAAACGAATTCCTTTATAAATCCCGGCTCTCCTATGACGAGCTTCGTCCCTTCCAACTTCTGGGGAGGTATGAAAAGAGGTCTCGGAGGAGGTCCTCCTACTACATCTCCCCACGGTGTATATATCCCTCCGTGACAGGGACAGTGATGGTGTGACTTTTGCAGGTCTGAGTCCCCGCTCGGCGCCCATAGGGGAATACAACCGAGGTGCGTACATATACCGACTACGGCAAACACCCTTTGTCCTTTAAGAAGCTCCTCGTTTAGCTTTCCGGCATCGTTCGTCCTTTCCTTTATCACATCGTAGCTCTCTGAAAAGCCCTCCGGTAGCTTAACCACAAACACGGGTTTACCCTTCCACGAGGTTACGCGAACCTGCATATCTTGAAGCTGGGAAGTGTCTATCTCCACCTTTGCAGAAGCCAAGGACGCCGCACTTGGAGCGAGTGTTTTAACTACGGGGTAAAGCGCCCCTAACGCCCCTATGGCTCCCATTCCTCCTATGGCAAGATTTATGAAGTCCCGCCTTGACGCTTCCATCGTATCACCTCCTCTTGCCGGGCTACTCCACCGGCAACAACCCACTGCTAAATATCATAAGATTAAAATATCATAAAGGATTATATTAGAAATTTCCTATATTCTTATGAGTATATTAAAATAACTTTCCTGCAAACTTTGGCGTGCAAGGGCTAAAGGATAAATCTACAAGGTAGGCCGGTCGCTAAATCCCGATAAATACTCATAACTTTTGTCTTATATAATAAGCTCTCATGAATACCAAGGTGAGAGTCGGCTGGAGCATAACCCATCAGGAGTTCACGATTACTGATTACTATTACTTCTCTATACTGCAAAGAGAAGCGGAAAAGGTAGGATTGGAGATAGACGAGGTGGACAGCTGGAAGGAGCTATCCCAATACGACACCGTAGTGTTCAACTACCCGGAGATACCCTTCACAGAAGAAGAGGCTAAGGAAGTGGAGAAGTGGGTCTGGGAAGATGGAAAGAAGGTAATTCTATTAGGTTATTATAAGAACGAAGACCACATAGCGGACACCTGCAACACCCTCGCGAGAAGGTTCGGAATGGAGCTGAACGGAGACGAGGTTACCGACGACAAAAGTAATTACGAGGGCGATAAGTACTTCGTGGTGACATCTAAAATAAGAAGATATAACAAAAGCGAAAATAACGAAGTCAATGTGGAGAGAATACTCCTTCCATGCACAGCCTCGATAAAGCCCATATTTCCGGACACCAAGATAGTAGTCAGAGCCGAAGACAGCGCGGTATCAAATCAAGACAACTACACACTGCTGATAGCCGAGCAGATAGCCCCTCCGAGCGGAGGATACTTCTGTTTAGCTGGAACCTGCGTGTTTTGGGACAATTACTCCATAAAGCTTTACGATAACCTCAACTTTGCACTCAATATGCTCAAACACAAACCACCTGCTAAGGAAGTGCCGGGAGGTGGAAAACCCGTAAGGTTCGGGCTATGAGCTTGAGAGAGTTTCTCCAAAGTGCAAAAGAGGCTGCCCTAATAGGCGGTATAGTCCTGAAGGAAAACTTCAGGAAGGTTAAGGAAAAAAATATAGAGGAAAAGGCGGAAAAGGACTTCGTAAGCTATGTTGACAAGACCTCCGAGGAGAGGATAAGGGACTTTATCAGCAGGAAGTACCCGAACCATACCATAGTCGGAGAGGAGGAAGGGCAGAGTGGAGCGGACGGAGAGTTCGTGTGGTACATAGACCCCCTCGACGGAACCAAAAACTACATAGGAGGATTTCCGATATTCGGAGTGTCTGTGGGACTTGTGATAGAGGGTACTCCCAAAGTGGGAGCCGTTTACCTGCCGGCTTTCGATACCCTATTTTACGCGGCTGAGGGAGAGGGAGCGTTTAGGAACGGTGAATCTATACACGTAAGCCACACCACAAACATCAAGTATTCCGTCATAGCTTACGGGTTTCCATCGCGCTCCAACAGAGACCTCGATACCTACTGGAAGATATTCAGGGAGATATTCGACGGTGCCGCGGCTATGAGAAGACCCGGTGCCGCGGCGGTAGATTTGTGCTTCGTAGCGGAAGGTTCCTTCGGAGGGCTGACGGAGTTCGAGCTTAACCCCTGGGACGTGGCGGCGGGGATAGTGATACTTAAAGAGGCAGGTGGTAAGTACCATCTAACTAAGGGGCTGAGTAAAAGAACAGATATAATAGCTTCTAATGGCAAACTCCAAGAGCTTCTTGAGAGAACGGTTTACAAGTATCTGGAGGATTGAATGAGGCTCCTCGTCCCCGTAGACTTTTCCGATATAACGAACCCCGTTCTGAACTGCGTAAAAGAGATACTCCAAAAACACGGGGGAGAGGCAGTACTGCTACACGTCATATCACCGGCAATATACCTACCCTACCCGGAGGGTTTCGGCTTTGAAATAGTCGATGTTCAGCTACTCGAACAGATTGAGAAGGAAAGAAGAAAAGTAGCGGAGGAAAAGCTAACCGCCCTTTCTGAGTACCTTAAGCCCTTCAGTTCCTCATCCATAGTAAAAGTAGGAGACCCGAGAGAGAGTATCCTCGAGGTCGAGGAAGAAGAAAATCCGGATATGACCCTTATGGGGAGCCACAGGAAAGCCCTCGTAGAGAGGATACTGATAGGCTCTACAGCCCAAAAGGTCGCAAAACACTGCAATAGACCCCTACTGATAGTAAAGGGTAAGGAGCCGGAGCTATGGGGAGACATACTTATAACCTACGATTTTTCAAAGCTCTCGGAAGGTATGCTGGAGTACCTGTCTACCTTTTTAAAGCCCTTCAATCCTAAGAGTATTACCCTACTGCACGTGGACGAGCCAATAGGAATGCCCCTCATAGAAAGGGTCGGTAAGGAGTTAGAAAACAAGTACAGGGAACAAAAGGTGGAGTATCTGTCTTCTCTAAAAGACAAGATGGAAGCCGAAGGCTTTAAAGTAAATGTAGAAATACTAAAGGGGAAGGACGTAGTCAAAGAGATTAAGGAGTACATAGAAAGGGAGGAGGAAAGGTTCGGTCTCGTTGCAGTGGGAAGCAAAGGTCTTTCCGGACTTAAAAGGATTTTATTGGGTAGTAATTCGGGAAGACTCCTCACCGAGCTGGAGCTTCCCATACTGCTTTACAAGGAAGGTGAGAGTTGATGAGGTACATCTTGACATTCTTACTTTTTTCACTGTCCGTAAGCTTCGGAAACCTTTACTACAACTACGCCATGTGTTCGTATCTCAAAGGTAAGCCCGAAAGGGCCATCTCTTACTGCTACAAAGCCTTAAGAGAGAAACCCACTCCATCACTTTACATGGACACAATAAGGAACCTCCTATCGTTAAAGAGAACTGACGAAGCCATAAAGGTGGCAAAGGAGTTTAAAGAGAGATTTCCCAACGACAAAGACGCATACTTAAACCTATACAGCGTATACAAGATAAAGAAAAAAAGGACGGAGGGCTTGGAGGTTCTAAAGGAAGCAAGTGAGAGGTTTCCCTCCGACAGGGAGATTTTAGCTTTCCTTGCGGAAGAGCTTATAAAATCAGGAGAGCTTGAGAGAGCGGAGAAGGTAATACTTAAGCTCATAAAGACAAATCCTAAAAATCCTTTCCCTTATTACGTATTGGGGCAGATATACAGGAGCAAAGGCAAGCTGGACAAAGCCATAGAGTACCTCCAAAAGGCTCTGGAACTCCATAGAACCTTTGAGGCGGCTTTCAGCGCGCTGGGGAAAATCTACGAGGGGCAAAGGGAATTCTCAAAGGCAGAATCCCTTTACAAAAGCATATTAGAGGTCGATAAAAACAACAGGCTCGCCCTCGAGAAACTTGCCAAGCTATACGTTATAGAAGGAAGGACAGAAGCGGCAGAGGAAGTATACAGAAAGCTCCTAAGTTTAGCACCCGGTAACACCCAGTATAGGAAAGAGTATGGTTTTGTTCTTCTACAAGCCGGGCATTACCAGGAGGCTAAAGAGGTTTTCGAACAGCTTTACGAGGACAATCCTGAAGATGTAAACTTAGCTTTTTCCTACGCGGTAGCCCTCGAGCTTTCCGGAGATAAAAGGAAAGCTAAGAAAATTTACGAAGAGATAGTTAATAAAGTCCCCGAGACCCCGAAGGTTCTGCAAAGGCTCATAGCGGTGTCCATAGACCTGGGAGAGCATGACAGGGCTAAGGAGTTATTAACATGGGCTAAGTCCATAGACCCACAAAACCCGAACTTTTACGCTCTTGAGGCTGATATGCTCCAATCCATGGGTAAATACGAGGAGGCTCTAAAAGTCATAGATAAGGCTATAGAGCTTGACAGAGAAGACTACAGGTTATACTTCATGAAGGCAATTATATTAGACCAGCTGGGGCATATAATAGAAGCGGAAGCTAACCTTCTGAAAGCTATAGAGCTTAACCCCTACGACCCAGACCTTTACAACCACCTCGGATACTCGCTTCTGCTCTGGTACGGTGACGCAAGGCTTAAAGATGCGGAAAAGCTCATAAAGAAGGCGTTAGAGATGGAACCTAACAACGCCGCCATAATAGACAGCTACGCATGGGTTCTATACCACAAGGGCAAGTACGAAGAAGCCCTCCAGTGGTTGATAGAGGCTTTAAGATACGAGTACCACGACCCTGTCCTCAGCGAACACATGGCGGATGTCCTCCTAAAGCTCGGCTATAAGGAAGAGGCAAAAATATACTACAAAGACGCACTGAAACTTTTAGAAGAGGGTAAAAAGGGAGAGAAGGGGCAGAAGGAAAGAATCCTTGAAAAGCTGAAAAATCTATAAGATAATAACTCTATGAAAAGGGATTTCATAGACCTGTGGAATGTAGACCCCGACGAAGGTTGGAAAATAGTAAAGGATACTTTAAAGGCAAAGGAAAATAACTTGAAAAGCAACACCTTGTCCGGTAAAAACATAGCCCTTTTATTTACAAAACCCTCTACAAGAACGCGTGTCTCCTTTGAGGTTGCCATAAACCACTTGGGAGGAAACAGCTTCTTTATGCAAGAGGGACACTTACAGCTATCAAGGGGAGAGGACGTCCAGGATACGGCGAGAACCCTGTCCAGATACGTGGATGGCGTGATAGTAAGGAACCATTCCCATACTTGGCTTGAGGAATTTTCCAAGTGGGCAAGCGTGCCGGTTATAAACGCCCTTACAGACAAATCCCACCCATGCCAGATACTCAGCGACGTGTTTACCCTCTACGAGCGTTTCGGAGAGGATATTAAAAATCTTAAGATAGCCTACGTGGGAGACGGTAACAACGTATGCAACACATGGCTCGTGGGGACAGGCTTGTTCGGGTTAAACCTCTTCGTTGCCACGCCGGAGGGCTTTGAGCCGAACAGCTACTACTTTCAAGCAGGTGAGGACTTAGCAAAAATGACCGATGGAAATATATATCTTACCAACAACCCCTTTGAAGCGGTAAAAGAGGCAGATGTCGTTTATACGGACGTGTGGGTAAGTATGGGTGAGGAAAAGAAGGAAGAGGTTACCGAAGTGTTCAAGCCCTTCCAGATAAACGGAGAGCTTTTGAGCTATGCAAAGGACACGGTTCTGGTTATGCACTGCCTCCCCGCAAAGAAGGGACAGGAGATAACCTCCGATGTGTTTGAGAAACATGCGGACTTTATATTTACTCAGGCGGAGAACCGTCTGCACGCCCAGAAGAGCCTTTTAGATTTCATCTACAAAAAAAGTCATAGTTAGTTGCAAACACAGGTATATATTTAGCAACCGGAGGTTTAGTTATGAAGTACAGAAGCGATATAGTTAAGAAGGGAATAGAAAGAGCGCCCCACAGGTCTTTGCTTAGAGCTTGTGGTTTGGGTGAGGAGGATTTCGATAAGCCGCTTATAGGAATAGCTAACTCGTACATAGACATAATTCCTGGACACGTTCACCTACGGGAGTTCGTAAAACCGATAAAGGACGAGGTAAGGAAAGCGGGCGGGGTTCCCATAGAGTTCAACGTCATAGGTGTGGATGACGGCATAGCTATGGGACACTACGGAATGCATTATTCCCTCCCTTCAAGGGAGTTGATAGCGGATAGCATAGAGACCGTCGTAAACGCGCATCAGCTTGACGCTTTGATATGCGTGCCTAACTGCGACAAGATAGTTCCCGGAATGCTGATGGCAGCCATGAGGCTGAACATACCAACCGTGTTCATAAGCGGGGGTCCCATGCTTGCAGGGGAGGTAGAGGGCAAAAAGGTGGATTTGATATCCGTATTTGAAGGTATAGGACAGTTAAAGAGCGGACAGATTACGGAAAAGGAGCTTCAGGTAATAGAGCAGAACGCCTGTCCCACCTGTGGAAGCTGTGCGGGTATGTTCACAGCGAACTCTATGAACTGCCTAACGGAGGTGCTGGGATTGGCTCTGCCCGGAAACGGAACCATATTAGCCATAGACCCGAGAAGGGAAGTCCTATCAAGGGAAGCGGCAAGGAAGGTAATAGAGCTGTTAGAAAAGGATATAAGGGCGAGGGACATACTCACAGAGGAAGCCCTTGACGACGCCTTTACCGTTGACATAGCCATGGGAGGCTCTTCAAACACCATACTTCACCTGCTTGCCATAGCAAGAGAAGCGGGTATAAATTACGAGCTTTCCAGAATAAACGAGATTTCAAAGAGGACACCTACGGTGTGTAAGATAGCCCCGGCTTCTAACTACCACATAGAGGACTTGGACAGAGTGGGAGGAATACCTACGATTATCAAGGAACTCCTTAAAAGAGACGGTCTTCTGCACGGAGACAGAAAAACCGTAAGCGGTAAGACCTTGAGGGAAATTGCCCAAGAGGCTCCGGAAGCGGACGGCGAGGTGGTTAGAAGAATTGACTCTCCCTACTCGGAGGACGGCGGTATCGCTATCCTATTCGGGAACTTGGCACCCGAGGGGGCAGTTGTAAAAACCGCGGGAGTGGTAGAGAGTATGCTAAGGTTCAAAGGCAGGGCGATATGTTTTGACTCCGAGGAGGAGGCAATTGATGGAATACTCGGCGGTAAGGTAAAGGAAGGACATGTAGTCGTGATACGCTACGAGGGTCCCAAGGGGGGTCCCGGCATGAGGGAAATGCTCTCTCCAACTTCCGCAATAGTGGGTATGGGTCTGGGGGATAAAGTTGCTTTAATAACAGACGGTAGGTTCTCGGGAGGAACGAGGGGAGCTTGCATAGGGCATATATCCCCGGAAGCTGCCGCAGGAGGTCCCATAGGTGTCGTAAGGGACGACGATGAGATACTTATAGACATTCCCAACAGAAAGCTTGAGCTTTTAATATCCCAAAGCGAGCTTGAGAACAGGTTAAGGGAGTTCAAACCCAAACTAAAAGACATACCGAGTTCGTGGTTAAGGAGGTACGCAAAGCTCGTTACCGATGCTTCCAAGGGAGCTATACTTGAGGCTTAGAGCTTGATTATCGAGGTGAGCATTCGCCTTTTTGTTTTGTCCCTGCGGTAAGAGGGATACTCTGCGTTGCAAATTGTACAGCTTTTTATAACCTTAACTATTTCCACTCCGCACTCACGGAGCTGGACTACAGCCTCTTCCTGAGTATCGAAGTACAGCTTGTTATCTCTCTCAAAGAGATTTCTTGAAAATAATTGCCTGAACTCCGTACCCACTTCATAACAGCAGGCTTTAGCAGAAGGGGATACGAAAGCTTTTAGATTGTCTTCGTACTTCAGAAGCTCCTCAATACACTTGAATACTATTTTTTTATGTAAACCTCTCCAACCTGCGTGAATTACTCCGACCCACTCTTTTCCCCAAACTGCGAGACCCACGCAGTCAGCCGTCTTAACACCGATTTCCACGTTCTTTAAATTCGTTATCACCGCGTCAGCGGTAGGTATTACTAAAGGAATTCTTTTAAGAATTAAAATCTTGTCCGTATGCTCCTGCTTGGGCGTGAAAAACTCTCTTTCTCCCCGGTTAAAACTAAGCCTGACCTCTACCTTTTCGTCCCTAAGCTCGTACAAGACCTGCCTACGGAAATTATACCAGAACGGTAAACAGTTTGGAAACCTTGGCTTTTATAACAAACTTTCAACTCCACAACGGCACATTAGGAACCTGCTGATGTCTTCCCAAAAGGGATGTGTTGTTTGCGTTTCAACTCCACAACGGTACATTAGGAACTGTTGCCTCTGATATTAGAGTATACGGAGACATGTATCTTTCAACTCCACAACGGTACATTAGGAACCGGAGAGAACGCACGGGCAGGAAAGATAGAGCTGAAGGCTTTCAACTCCACAACGGTACATTAGGAACGTAAGGGGGTGTCGCGCCCCAAAAGAGGTTAGACAAGATTTCAACTCCACAACGGTACATTAGGAACGGAGAAATCGTAATTCATACAATAATAAATGAGCCTGATTTCAACTCCACAACGGTACATTAGGAACTACTTAGTGGTGGACTTGTTAAGTCTACATTTGAAGAGATTTCAACTCCACAACGGTACATTAGGAACGTCTTGAAAGTTCTCAAGCAGGTTCTTCTTAACTTCTATTTCAACTCCACAACGGTACATTAGGAACTAATTCAATAACTTAATAAACTCTTCCTTGTACTCTTCTTTCAACTCCACAACGGTACATTAGGAACTCCGAATTCTTAGCACAAGAGTCATAAATTCTAAGTCTTTCAACTCCACAACGGTACATTAGGAACGACCCGGAGTCTCCATTGAAGAGGACCCACAGCACCCCTTTCAACTCCACAACGGTACATTAGGAACCCTTCCAAATACTGGCTAAAAAGAGAAGAGGTATTAAGGGCTTGTATTGAGCACACTCTAAGGAGGTTAGGTAAATGAAAAAATTTTTAGTTGTAATTCTAACCTTACCGGTGTTGTTTCTTGGTTTCTCCTGTTCGGCAGAAGATTCTGTAACCGAAAAGGAGTTAGCAGCTAAGGTAGATACAGCTGAATCATTGATGGTCACCCAACCCTCTCCGAAACTAAAGTACTCTCTTGAAAGGGATATTCTTAAGA
>WFYI01000124.1 GCA_015490155.1 Aquificaceae bacterium
CCAGCCAATCTCATCGTGAACCTCGGAGCCGAGCTTATTAGCAGATTCAAAGCCCATACCTATTTCAACACCTTTCATGGCTTGTATGCTCATCATAGCTTGCGCTATCCTACCGTCTATCCTCCTGTCCCACTGAACGTGACTGCCCAATCCGGGCGGAACGCCTACGGCAAAAACCTCAAATACACCTCCTAAACTTTCTCCCTTCTCTATGGCTCTGTCTATTACCTCTTTCAGCTCTTTATCCTTCTCGGGATTCGGGAAGCGTAGCTCCGAGTTTTCAGCCAATATATGCCTCTTCATAGGTTCCTTTTCCTGTATATCCGGAAATACACCACCTATTCCGAGAACATAGCTCCCTATTTTTATACCGAACTCCTCAAGGAGCTTTTTACACACAGCTCCTACCGCTACCCTTGCAGCTGTTTCCCTCGCTGAAGCCCTTTCGAGTATATTCCTTAAATCCCTCTGGTTATACTTGATACCTCCCGAGAGGTCAGCGTGTCCCGGGCGGGGTCTTTTAAAGGGAACTGCCGAAGGTGAAACATCTCCCTCCGGTGCCATCTTGTCTTTCCAGTTTTCCCAGTCTCTATTTTTAATCCAAAGTGTTATGGGAGAACCGAGTGTTTTCCCAAATCTCACACCTGACAGGAACTCTACCCTGTCTTTCTCAATTTTCATCCTGCCCCCCCTTCCGTAGCCTCCCTGCCTTCTTACAAGCTCGTGATTTATGTAATCCCCGGATATATTAAGGTTGGCGGGTATCCCCTCAAGTATAGCAGTAAGACCCTTACCGTGGGACTCACCCGCAGTTAAGAACCTAAGAAACCTCAGGGACATTTACTTGTTTTCCGGAACTTTTACGGCCTTAACTACCTTTCCTGCTTTAAGACACTTTGTACAAACGTACATTCTCTTTACACTTCCGTCCGGGAGCCTTACCCTGATTTTGTGAACGTTCGGCTTAAAGAGTCTGGGATTTCTCTCCGCCGAGAAGGTAACTCTTCTACCGTGAACTTTCTTCTTTCCGCATATCTCACACGCTGCCATACTTAAACCTCCAGATTTGGGAAGCTAATATTATAACCCAACTTACCACTTGCGTTTGAACGGTGGAAGGGAACAGGATAAACCAAATGGGGGGTAGCTTGAGAAGCAAATTGGTTAAAATTTCCCTATGAGGGAAGCGCAAAGCCGCAGGGAAACTAAGGAGACCAAGATAGAGGTTTATCTAAACCTTGATGGTTCTGGGAGTAGTGAGATAAGTACACCCGTAGGATTCCTGACCCACATGTTAGAGAGTTTCGCAAAGCACGGAAGGTTTGACCTTAGGGTAGAGGCAGAAGGGGATGTTGAAGTTTCTCATCACCACACCGTAGAGGACGTGGGAATTGTTTTAGGGCAGGCTTTCTTGAAAGCTCTGGGAGATAAAAGAGGGATTAAGAGATACGGATACTCCATAATTCCTATGGATGAGGCACTTGTTATGTCCTCAATTGATACATCCGGAAGACCTCTATTTTTTTACGAAGACCTGAATCTTAGGGGGAAGATAACCGAGTTTGACTTTGAGCTTATATGGGAATTTTTTAAAGGTTTTGCCCTCGAGAGTAAAACCACGCTCCACGTGAGAGTAATTCAAGGCAGGATTCTTCACCATGTAGCGGAGGCGTGCTTTAAATCCTTTGCGTTCACTTTAAAAGATGCGGTTCAGAGGATAGGGGGTGGAGTGCCCTCTACCAAGGGGAGTATCTGAGAGATAGCTGTTTGAGTTCACAATCAAACAGGAACTCGTAAGCTTCCGCATGTATCAAAGCTTCCTCCATACTCCTGCCCCAAGTGTAAAGTCCATGGGAGGATATAAGGAAGCCGAAGTGCCTATTTTTATCAATAACTCTCGATAAGTTCTTAACGAGCCTTTTCATGTCTTGGTCATTTTCCAGAACGGGAACAGATAGCTTTACCTCGTGGGTATCTATGTCCGGAAACGCCTTTAGTAATTCGTAGTCCTCTATCTCTACGACCTCTCTCTTGAGTCTTGATATGAGCGTTGCGTTGGGTGAGTGGGTGTGGACTACCGCGTTTGCGGTAGGAAAGTTTTTATATACAAACACGTGCAAAAGTGTTTCTGCAGAGGGTTTACCCGGCGTGATGGGATTTGCGTCCATATCGACTACCATTATGTCCCCTTCTTTCAACCTTCCCTTGTGCCTGCCCGAGACCGTTATAGCTAAGCTTGAACTGTCAAGTCTGTGGGATATGTTACCGCTGGTTGCCGGAACCCATCCTTTTGAATCCAAAACCTTTCCGGCTAATATTATCTGCTCTACAACCTCTTCAGGGATTCTCATATCCTATTTGAAACTTCTATAAACTCTTCCAACTTCCTCTTTGCTCTACCCGAATCCACAGATTCCTTTGCGGTCTCGAAGGCTTCCTTCAAGTCCCGAACTTTTCCGGAGGCGAGTATCCCAAAGGCAGCGTTAAGTAAAACTATGTCCCTGTGGGTGCCTTCTTCCTTCTCCAGAACCGATACACCCAGCCTTACGCTTTCCTCCGGGGACATTATGCACACTTCCTTAAGAACCTGCCTCTTTATACCCAGTTCTTCAGGAGAAAACTCAAAAAGCCTGATACCGTTCTGGCTTACCTCACCTACGAGCGTGCTATCAGACACGGATACCTCGTCTATACCGTCCCTACCGTGCACCACGTAAGCCTTGAGTATTCCCAACCTATGAAGAACCTTTGATAGTTTTTCTACGAGCCTTTCGGAAAACACTCCGAGCAATTGCCTCTTTGCCCTCGCAGGGTTAGAAAGGGGACCCACGAGGTTAAATATAGAGCGGACACCCACCTCCCTTCTGGGCTTCACAACCTTCTTCATAGCCGGGTGGAATATGGGGGCAAACATAAAGCCGATACCCACTTCCTCTATCATTTTAGAGACCTTTTCCGGGGGTAAATCTATCTTTGCTCCAACCTGTTCGAGGAAGTCTGCACTACCGCATTTGGAAGATACAGACCTGTTGCCGTGTTTTGCCACCTTTATTCCCGCACCAGCAAGCACAAAGGCAGTTACCGTTGATACGTTGAATGTACCGGAGCTATCTCCTCCCGTACCACAGGTATCTACGACCTCCTCCGGATTGTTCACCTCAACCTTGGTAGAAAGCTCTCTGAACACCCTTGCAGCACCCTCTATCTCCTCGGGAGTCTCTTCTTTCATCTTTGAAGCTACTATGAAAGCCCCTATTTGAGCTTCGGTGGCTTTACCCTCTACTATATCCCTTAAAACCTGTTCCATTTCTTGAGCCGTCAGGTTCTCAAAACCAGAAATTCTGGCAATCGCTTCCCTTATGTCCATAGAGCTTTATTATATTTTTAAAGATGGAAGAGAGGGTGAGGATTTTCCCCAGGGAAGGTTTGGTGTCTCTATTAGCTGAATCTGAAGCGGACAGGGACGTGGTGATTGTTACCGCACCTTCCGGGAGCGGAAAAACAACCTTAGTTAGGGACTACTTAAGCAGGAGTGGAGCCTTTCACTTGTGGTACGACTTCGACGAGCCTGACTCAGACCCGGTTGTGTTCTTTAACAGATTCTTAGCCTTGATAAACTCCAAGCAGCCTTTTGGTTTTCCTCCATTCACCAGCAGTTATCTGTCTCCCTCTGCTTTAATTTCTTACACGGATAAGCTTTTTACGAAGCTCTCGGCAAAGTTCAGAAATCCGTATCTGATTTTTGACAATCTCCATGCCTTACGGGAAAACTCACCTCTTCAGAGGGTTATAGAGCTTCTTTTGAGAGGAAAGTTCTACAAAAGGCTAATCCTTATTTCGAGAACACCCTTTAAGTTCCTCTCCGATTGGAAGCTGGAAAGTAGAGTTCTGAGGCTTGATTTCTCCCAATTAATGATGAACTATACAGAAGCAGAGGAGTTCTTACACTACCTCTACCCTACACTTACAAAACAGGAGGTAGAGGAAATATACCTGTCAAGCGGTGGAGTTATAGCACAGCTCAAGGTAGGAGCAGAAATCAGAAAAGGTACTTCTTCGGAAGTAGAACTTGGAGATTATAGAAACCTGTTCAGCGATGAGGAACTTAGAGCATTATCAAAGTACGCTTACGTAAGAACTATAGACACAAGCCTCGTAGATAAGGAAGATAGAGTTGTTCTCCTTAACCTATTGGATAGACTTGCCGGCAAACACATACTCGTTAACAAGCAAGGGAATTCCTATATACTTCACGACCTCCTTAGAAGCTTTTTGAAGAGCAGGATACCCTCTGTCTTTGGGGAAGCTTACTCTGAAGTGCTTTACTTGATGGCTAAAAAACTGAGTAATCTCGGTAGAACCGAGGAGGCTATAAACTACCTTCTCGAGGCGGGGAGTTACACAGAGGCTTTCGAGCTTCTAAGGGAAAACTTCTTCACCCTATTTTTCTCAGAGCGATACCTATCGGTCGTGTCTTTTCTTAACAAGCTCGAGCCTTACTTCTCTGACAATCCGTGGTTCATGTGCTTTAAGGGTGCATGTATAAAGCTCCACAGTCCCGTCGAAGCTATCGAGCTTCTTGAAAGAGCTTACTTTGACTTCAAGAGAGAAGGCTTGCGGGAAGGTATGGTGTTTGCACTTGCAAACATATTCAACGCAGTTCAGTATCAGGGGGAAGACTTTGAAAGAGCAACGAGGTTTCTCGACGAGTTAGAGAAGATGGAGCTTAACCCCAAGAATATGGTTGACACCCTCCTACTATCTTACGCAGGCATACTTTATATGCTGGGCAGGGGTGAACCGGAAAAATCCGTAGAGCTTCTAAAACTCGGGATTGAAGGCTTGGAACAGGGAGAGAAATTCTACCAGCTCCTATCCTACCTCTACATATACCTTGCCATAGCCCTGAACTCCAGCGGGAAGCCCCTTGAGGCTGAGGACTACTACATAAAGGCTGAAGAAATCTATAAAAAATCCCCTGAAAACCCTGCCGCGAACTCTATGTACGAGTTCTTTGCCTCTTTCCACAACATATTCCTCGGTCGCTTTGATACGGCTGTGAAAAGGTTGGAAAGGGCAGTAGATTACGCGCGCTCGTGGGGGCTTAAAGTACAGCTCAGTCACCTATCCTACAAACTGCTGGAGGCTTACTTGGGTAAGGGCGACTTAAAGAGTGCCAACGTGCTTATAAGTGAATTGGAAGGTTCCGTCGCAAGTTGGAACACCTTTGCCAGAGGCATATATTATCAGCTACTTGCCCAAAAGTACCTTATGGAAGACAACCTTCCGCAGGCACTGGCAAGCTCGGAAAAGTCCCTCAGCTTGCTGGAAAGATTGAAAGCTCACATATTCTACCGTAGAACCAGGGCGTTGAATGCCTTTATAAGGGGGCTTATAGGCAACGTCGGTGAAGCGGAGAGGACTCTCAAGGAGATAGAGAGGGACGCCACCAGAGACGGAGCTGTCATGCAAAGGATAACCGCTTTGATATACCTCGCCTACCTGAGCAGGGACACCAATAGAGAAGACTTGAGGCGTTACCTAAATGAAGCCCTTGAGTTAGCCATGGAGAGGGGTATACGGAGCTTTTACAACGTATATCCTAAGCTCCTATCGGATATATGTAGCTTAGCTTTACGGGAAAAGATAGTAGAGGACTTCGTCAGGGAGCTTATAACATTTTACAGGTTATCTCCGCCGGAGGATGTAAGCATCAAGAGCCACTGGTTATGGGATGTGAAGATTTTCACCTTTGGAGGTTTAAAAGTAGAGGCAAACGGAAAGAACCTGCTCGCCGGGGATTTGGGAGGTAGCAAACCCGCGAACCTTTTCTATGCCCTCCTTGCCATGGGTGGGGTGAACGTTCAGGTTGACAAATTTAAGGAGATATTTTGGAAGACCACAAGTAAGGAAAAGTTCCTGAACAATCTCGAGTTTAACCTCAGAAGGTTAAAGAAAGTTTTCACCGACAGCGGTGTTGGAGGCCAGGTGATAATCAGAAGGAAGGGACTTGCTTCACTTAACACAAGCTCTGTATGGTGCGACATCATAGAGGCTAACGCACTTATCAAGCTGATTGAAGAATGTGCAACCGAAGAAAGGGTTGACGAAGAAATAGAAAATATAAAGGCTTTTGTTAAGCTTTACAGGGGTAAGCTCTTGCCTGAATGCCAAGAGGATTGGGTTAAGCCGTACAGGGACAAATTCCACAAAGTATTCCTCAACCTAAGTGAAAGGTTGGTGCTATTTTTGTCGAAAAACAAGCGTTGGGAAGAGGCTCTGAAGTTCTCAAACCTGATACTTGGCGTTGAACCGAACTTGGAGGTCGTAAAGAGCGTAAGAGAGGAGGCTATAGAACATGCGGGATAACCAAACCCTCTAAGTCTCGCAGCAGGAACCCTTGGACTTTTTCTTAAACTGTCTGTAAAGAATAAACACGGATACTGCCAACAAACCGGCTATAAGCAGAAAATCACTCATACTATAAAGCCTCCTAAGTTGTACACCGCAAAGGCAACCAGCCACGCAAGCACAAAACTATAGACGAGAAAGAGAACTCCCCTGAGTTTTCCGACTTCCTGAACCATAACCGCAAATGTTCCCAAGCAAGAGGTATATATAAGGATGAATATCATGAAGGAGAGGGCAGAAAGCGGAGTAAAGTGTTCGCCTATAACCTGCTTAACACCCTCGTACTCGCTCTCGTCCACGCTGAGAGATAGAACCTTAAAGCTCAATACGGATTTTAACGAGGTTAGAACAGCTTCTCCCAGAGACCTGAGCTGTTCCCATGCCACTTCGAGAGGTTGAAAATCCTCCTCCTTTTCTTCAGTTAGCTCGGTAGCCGAGTATATAGTCCCCATAGAGCTTATAACTATCTCTCTTGCCAAAAACGCAGGTATTAGAGAGGTTGTCGCTCTCCAGTCATCTATTCCAATAGGCTCAAAGACAGGAACCAAAGCCTTTCCTATGCCTGCGGCAACGCTTTCCGAAGTGGGCTTGTTCATAGGCACATTCAAGAGTAGCCATATTATTACCGAAGCTGCAAATATGAGCGTTCCCGCTCTGTAAAGGAACTCCCTAACATGAGCCCAAACTATGAGCATGACCGATTTAAGGGAAGGAAGTCTGTAAGGAGGAAGCTCCATTACGAAGTGGGAAAGCTTGCCCCCCAGTTCTATCTTTTTGAATATGAAGGCTGTAAGCAAAGCTATAAGTATCCCCACTATGTAAAGTGAGGTTATAACCAGAGCAGAGTGTTCCCTGAAGAATATTGAGGTAAAGAAGGCGAAAACTACCAAGCGCGCAGGGCAGCTCATAAAGGGTATCATGGCTATGACTATGAACTTATCCCTCCTACTCTCCATAGTTCTTGCAGCGATAATTGCCGGGACGTTACACCCAAAACCCATTACCAGAGGGATAACGCTTTTGCCGTGTAGCCCTATCTTGTGCATAAAGTTGTCCATTAAGAAGGCAACACGGGGTATGTAGCCCGACATCTCGAGGAAGGTGATAAAGAAGTAAATAGCTGCTATCAAGGGAACAAAGGTAAGTACAAAGCCAACGCCGCCCACTATAGCTTCCGAGAAGAACCTTAAAAACCAATCCGGTAGGCTCAAAGCTGTCAGCACTTCTAAGCTCAACGGAGCTAAGAAGTCGTTTATAAACCCGTCAACCCAATCCATAAAGGGGGAGGATAGGTCGAAGGATAGCTTGAATACGAGGTATATAATCCCTACAAGTACTAAAAGCCCTACAAAAGGATGGAGGACAACTTTGTCTATCTTATCCGTGAGGTCTCTGTCCGCAATAGCTTCTCTTTTGTAAACCTCTTTGGTTAATCCATGAGCAAAAGCGTATCGTTCGTCTTTTACCGCCTGGAGTATGCTCTTACCCTTCCTGCCCTCAAGGCTCTTATCCCCCCTCATAACGAGTTCCAAAAGTAGCTCGTGCTTTGTAGCGTTCTTAGCTTCTCCCTTTAGCTTTCTGAGAATTTCCTCTAAGTCGTCGCTGTAAGTGGGCTCCCTCGGGACTTTACTCTGGTCTACGGTTTCAACGATAGCCTTTAAAAGCTCTTTAGTTCCCCTACCCGTTCTACCTACGGTTTCCACGACCTCTACATCTAAAAGTTCCTTCAGCCTTCTTTTGTCTATGCGTATACCCAGCCGCTCCGCTTCATCACTCATATTTAGAGCCATAACGAGAGGAATTCCGAACTCCAGAAGCTCTACTGTCAGGAGCAGGTTTCTTTCGAAGTTTGTAGTATCTACAACATTTAGTACAACGTCAGGTTGCTCTCGCGTAAGGAACTCCACCGCTATCTTTTCATCTTCCGATATGGGTTCAAGGGTATAAATTCCCGGAAGGTCTACGAAGTGGAGTTCATAGCCTCCAAATTCAACGATAGCTTCCTTTTTCTCTACGGTAACGCCGGGCCAATTTCCTACCTTTAGCCTCGTACCTGCTATGTAGTTGAGTATGCTCGTCTTACCTACGTTCGGGTTGCCCGCTATGGCAACTTTTATTACCTTTTTCATATCTTTCTAAAAGTCCCTGAAAGTTAAAAAGTTACGAACTAAAGCCTAACTCAAGATATACACGAGGTTAAGAATATGAAACTCAATCTCATAAAGTTTTAAGCGACTTCTATGAACTTAGCGAGGTCTTTGTCTATTATGAGCCTTGAGTTGTTAAGCCTTATCAGGTAAACTCTGCCGTTCTTTAATAGAAGTCTTGCCCTACCGCCTTCTTTCACGCCCATAGCGTATAGCTTATTAAGCATAGGGTTTTTACCGTCCTTGAGAGCCTTTATCGTGAACTCTTCTCCCGTTTTGAGGGCTTCCATATCCATCTACCTGACCTCCTTGCAATTTTAATATTAAGATACAATCTCAAAAACAATTTGTCAAATTTAGGTGAACGTTTAAGCAGAGTAAGAAACTACTTTCTGAAAAAGGTTACCGCTGAGGTTCTTTACGCATGAACCTATCGGGAAGTTAGCTATAAGGAGTTCGCTGCCCACTCTAACTTTATCCTGTTTGTAGTTAGTCATCCCGTAGCTCAGTTCCCACTCAACCGTATAAAAGTCCTTGTAAAGGTCTCGTATGTACTCAGAGTTGTCGTAGGTTATTAGAACCCTGTGCTTGCTATCTTTTACCAGCTTTAACAATCTTTCATGGTCAAATTCCGTATGTAGGTTGCCTCTCTTTCCATAGAGTTTGGATTTCTGAGCGGAGTAGTAGGGCGGGTCGAGGAATATAACTACTTCTTTCCCTTCTGCGTTGAGCAACTCTTCGTAATCTCCAAAATGTAGCTCTACCTTCTTTATGACTTCGTGAGCAAGCTCTAACCTATCTATAGAACTCTGGGTAAAACGCTTTTTAAAAGCCTGCTCAGAATAGCCTCCGCAGTCAACGGTTCCCGAGAAGGTTATCCTGTTGAGAATGAAGAAATCCACCGCTCTTTGAAACTCGTCAAGCTCTTTTTCCCTCCTTTCCATTATTTCTTCAAAGAGCTGTCTCCCATCTTTGTAAGTTTCTTTGACCCTTTTAATCTCCATTATCAGAGGGTTTTTATTCTCCTTTAGTACCTTCCAAAAGCAGTACAGGTCGTAATTTATGTCGCCGGCTACAAACCTTGCGTTGGGTTTTTTCTGTACCCAGTAAAAGGTCACTGAACCTCCGCCGAACATAGGTTCCCTAAGCTCCTTGAAGCTCTTTGGGAAGAACTTAGAGAGAAACTTAACCGCCTTTGATTTGCCGCCAGGATACCTGAGAGGGCTTTTAATCATCTTTACCCTCCAGCCATACTTGAAAACCGTTCATTTTCGCTTCTTTAATCAGATTTTCCATGAAAATCTTCTGTTCTTCCTCAAATGGTAGGGATAGAACTTTCTCGTTAATGAACCTACCCTTGAACTTCTCAGAAGTTAGCTTTAGAACAGGAACAAAGTTATATAGTTTTGTACCTATCTGTAGTCTGTTTATGTTGGTGTATAGAATCATCTTTAGCAGACCGTCTTTTATATCGCTTTCGGAAGGTAGATAATCTTTTCTGGAATGTTTACCTTCCACGAGAAAAACTGTATCAGCTTCAATAAAAACTTCATCAACGGTGAAGTAGTACAGCCCACCAAGATAGTTCTTTATGGTTAATTTTGCCTTTACACCTTTTCCAATAAGTTCCTTAGGCTGAACCGTTGCAACTTCCCTTCTTTGGGCTTCCTGAGCTTTGCTCCGCGAAAAGTCCTTAAACCCTTCAACACCCTCAGAAAGTTTGTTTTTAAATTCCAACAGACCCAATTCAGAGTGGAGATTAACACCAGTTTTTTTACTTATATACCTGTAACACTCTATAACCCTATTCATAAGCAATTCGAGGTTCTCTTTTGACAGCTCCTTTAAATTCCAGTGTAAGGCGGACGCCCTGCAGTCAATCAGTTCCTCAAACTTGGTTACTAAAAAGGCGTTATCAAATTTCTGTCCTGTTATCTTGCCTTCCTTTGAGCTTTTCTTGGTATCGCAGTAGTAAGCGAGTATAACGTAAACGTTTAGTAAGCTCATTAAAGAGATGGTGTCCCATTGGACAAAGTCTCTGTCTCCCTTCTTACCTTCATCTTTAACAATAGGTATTATCGTTACGGTCTTGGAAACCTCTTTCTGAAGCGTGTCGTAAACGCGTGCATAGGGGTAGCTACGTGTTCTCTTGGGAGAAACCCATTTGCTTACAGATAGAGGGACACATTCAAATTCAAGTAAACATATTGGAGGTAAAGCGTTAAAATTTAAGGTTTTGCTATCCGCTTTGAATTTTTCCAAAGACTGGTCTATCACCTTCTTGTACGTGAGATTTTCTATTTCTCCGAAAAGCTCCATCACCTCATAAAGTAACCGAAAGCTTTAGCAAACTTGGTTCTCCTCAAGCCAAAGTCCCTATTAACTTACTTTACCTCACTTTAGCCTCATAGCATAAAGTTTCTTCACTATCACTACGGCAGCACCGGTCTCTGACGTACTACCTATTTGCCCAGTACCAACTGGACAATCTCAACAAGAATTTCAAACCCATGCAACTAAAATACATGCCTGCACATATCCGTCCTCCGATGTAGGATAATATAACCTTATGAAAGCACTTGTAGTTTTGCATTCAGGACTTGGGGGCAAAGAGGTAAGCTCCATATTTGAGGAAAATATAAAGGTTCTTTACAGAACCATAGGCATAGATAGTATATACGCGTCCATATCCAGCCAGTTTTTAGACCTATTTAACAAGTTCCCGGAGGTATGTTTTATCAACAACAGCAAAGACGAGCCGACCTTTGGTGCATACAAGGGCTTGCGAAAGCTCAGGGGAAACAACGTACTTCTTATAGAGGGCTTTGTCCGTTTAAACAAGGAGCTCGTGCATAGGTTTCTGAACAGGGTAAACATCACCGTAGGAACGGTTAAAGGTAATTGGTCGGGAATGGCTTTTGTCAGCATGCGTGATTTGGATTACCTCGTAAGAAGCATGGAGTTTAACTTCGGTAGGGAGCTTAAAGAGGCTTTCAAAACCCTCAAGGAGAAATACAGCATATCCCCCGAGGTGATAGAACTACCAGATTAGGGGCTTTCCTATCCTCGACGGTCTGGGATTTACAAGTGCGTAAAAGAGCTGTTTAAAACCTGTGAAGAAGGATACGTCGTCCGGCGTTAGGGAGGGGACTCTGCCGGAGAAGTATATGACAAATGCCTTACCCACGATATTCTCCCGCGGTACAAAGCCCCAAAACCTACTGTCTTCACTGTTATCTCTGTTGTCTCCCATTACGAAGTAGGAGTTATCCGGAACTATAAACTCGGTACATATACCTTTATCCGAGGCTAAGCAGTTCCCTTCCGGTATTATGGGAATGTCGTAGTTCAAAAAACCGGAACGGCAATCGTACTTACACATTCCCGAGAGGTTAAACCCCCTCGTTCTGAACCATACCCTATGTGTTATTACCTTTCCTCCACCTATTGGTAAACTTTCCTCAAAGACCGCGTACTCTCTACCTTCAAATTCCGTTTTTTTAATAAACTTTATACCAAGCTCTTCACCGTTTACCCTTAGACTGTATACTTTCAGTCCATTAACCTCAACGCTTTCAAACTTTACCCTGTCTCCCGGTACACCCACGACCCTTTTTATGTAGTCGAGAGATTTGTTCTGCGGATACTTAAACACAACTATGTCACCTCTTTGTGGCTCTGACAATCTGTAAAGGAGCTTATTAACGAGTATAAAGTCCCCTATGAGGAGTGTGGGTTGCATAGAGGCTGAGGGTATGTTGAACGCTTGAACGAAGAATGCCCTTATAAACAGGACTGCGGCAATTATAATTATTAGCTCAACTATCCACTTTTGTCCCTTTTCCATGAAGGTTGAATTTTACCATACTTCTATTTCTTAGCTGTCCGCACGCTCCGAATACCTCGACCCCCTTGCTAAAGCGTATGAGGGCGGAAATCTTGTTGCCCCATAGAACCTTCTGAAACCTGTATACGCTCTCCAAATCCGGTCTCGAGTAAGGTAATGCGGGGTCTGGGTTGTAGGGTATTAGATTAACCTTAAACCTTTTCCTATGCCTTCCTATTAGCCTAACAAGTTCTTCCGCATCTCTAACATCGTCATTTACGCCTTTTATGAGAACGTACTCCAAGGTTATCCTTCTGTAAACGGGAAGTGGAAACTCTATAAGCACATCCATAAGCTCCCTCAGAGGATTGGTCTTGGTAATGGGCATTATCTCCTCTCTAAGCCTATGTCTCGGAGAGTTAAGGGATACGGCAAGGTTCACCTCCCTCATGAGTTTGTCCTCGGACATACGCCTTAGTTGATTGATAAGCCCGCTCGTGGATACGGTTACCCTCCTTTTAGAAAGGTCTAAGCCCCAAGGAGATACCATCACACTTACCGCTTTCCTCACGTTATCGTAGTTGGCAAGGGGTTCACCCATTCCCATAAAAACCACGTTCCTTATCCTTGTGTCGGTATCCTGCTGTACGCGTATAAACTGCTCAACTATCTCATGAGCTTCGAGGTTTCTTTTAAGTCCGTCGAGAGCCGTGGCACAAAAGGTACACCCCACCGCACACCCTACCTGTGAGGACACACAAAGCGTAAGATGGTCTCTCTCCTTGATTAAGACGGTCTCTATAAGATAACCGTCCCGCGTTTGGAATATGTACTTTACGGCGTCCGACGATGGAACTTTATCCACCGGAGTAAGAGAATAAAAAGAAAAGACCTCAGAGAGCATTTCTCTGGCAGGCTTAGAGAGGTTACTCATCTCCCGGAAGTCAGTTACGAACTTCTTATAAACCCAGTTCAAAATTTGGTCTGCCCTAAAAGGCTCCAATCCGAGCTTTTGAACCCTATCTCTAAGCTCTTCCCTGTTAAAGGATAAGATATTCATAACTATATGAGAATTATAGTAATTCCCTTCAGAGCTTACCTAAGAAATTCCCTCTCTATACTTCCGTAAAAAGCCTTAACCTTCAAGGCAAGCTCCTTTAACTCCTTATCCGGGTTTGAGTCCCAAACTATACCACAGCCTGCGTAATAACTTACCTCCCTACCCTCTGCCAAAGCCGTTCTTATAAGAACACTCAGCCTGAAATCTCCGTTCGGGAAGATAAAGCCCCCGCACCCGCAGTAGTACTCCCTCGCATGAGGTTCTAAACTCTCTATGATTTCTACCGCCTTTCTCTTGGGTGCGCCCGTAACGGAAGCAGGCGGGAAGGTGGCTCTTAGTATCTCCGTAACTTCCGCGTGCGTTCTACCTGCCACCTTTGAATGCATCTGGTAAAGCGTTCTGTACCTTTCTATCTTAAAAAGCTCCTCTACCTTAACGCTCCCGATTACTGCCACTCTCCCTATGTCGTTTCTAACCATGTCCGTTATCATCAAGTTCTCCGCCCTGTCCTTCTCGCTATCCTTAAGCTCTTTTCGGCTTTTAGATGTCCCCTTTATAGGCTTGCTAACCAGCCTGTCCCCCTTTTTTTCAAGAAAAAGCTCCATAGAGCCGGATATAACGCTAAAGTCTCCAACATCAAGAAAAAAAGCGTAGGGAACCGGCTGGGACTCAAAAAAGCCGAAGAATATATCCGAAGGCTCGCTCCGGCTCTCAAAATCAAACCTATCGGTAAGATTGAGCTGGTAAATATCTCCCCTCTCTATGTGAGACTTCGTAAGCAGAACCCCCCTCAGGTAGTCCTCTGGACTCAAAGAGGTCTTTTTTAGTTTTAGTTCATAACTAACCCCCTTCGGGGGTTCTATTTTTTTAAAATTAAAGTCCTTTAGTGTTACCATGACAATAGGCGGGAACTTTCCCTTCTTTACCGGAACCTCTAAAAGGCTTGAGCTTAGGGAGTAAGAGAGCAAAAGAAAACCGCAAAAGCCCTCTAAAGCCTTCAACTCCTCGGCGTACTCAACACCCTCTACTTCAAGCTCGTAAATTCCCTTTCTGCCGAACCACTCTCCCGATGTGAGGAGTTTCATCTTCAGAAAAGCCTTCCGGGTCCGCTCTCCCTTTTCTCCTTCTCTATATCAACATACTTACTCACCATGTTGATAAACTCTTCCTCCGTAATGACCTTCACGCCCAGTTGCTCCGCCCTGCTCAGCTTTGTTCTGCCCGGCTCCTTTCCCACCACGAGGTAAGTTGTTTTCTTTGAAACGGAGTTTGAGAAAAGCCCTCCCAAGCTCTCCACTATCTCACCAGCCCTCTCCCTTGAACAGCACTCCAACGCACCCGTAAACACAAAGACCATGCCCTTTAAAGGCTCTTCTCCCTTAACCACGTCACGGCTGAGCTTCACACCGGCTCTTTCAAGCTTCCTAATAACCTCTAAATTCTCTTCTCTTAAGAAGAATTCCTTTATGCTATTTGCTACGATTTCTCCTATTCCTTCTATGTCAGCGAGTCTTTCAGCCGGCATCTCTGCCAGCTCCCATATATCCCTCACGCTTTCGGAGAGCTTCTTTGCGGTGGTGTGTCCCACGTACCTTATCCCCAGCCCGTAGAGAACCCTATCAAGTCCCCTGTTCTTTGAGTTTTGAATTGCTTCGTAGAGGTTGTTTGCGGACTTCTCGGCGAAGTTGGGTAGCTTCAAGAGGTCTAAGGGCTTCAGGTAGTAAAGGTCTCCCACGTCCCTTGCAAGCCCCTTCTCGTAGAGTGCCTTTGCGGTGGACTCACCCAGACCCCTTATGTCCATAGCTTCCCTGCTTCCCCAGTGCTTTAGCCTCAGAACCACCTGTGCCGGGCAGGCTATATTGATACACCTGTAAGCAGCCTCACCGGGAAGTTTAACCAGCTTTGAACCGCACGAAGGACAGTTTTTCGGAAACTCAATAGGAGCCTCGTCTCCGTCCCTCGCCTCCTTTATAACCTCTACAACGTAAGGTATTACTTCTCCCGCTCTTTCTATGAGAACCGTATCTCCCACCCTTATGTCCTTTTCCTTTATGAAGTCTTCGTTAAAGAGGGATACGGAGGACACTACAACCCCACCGATTTGAACAGGCTCAAGTTTTCCTACGGGAGTTATAGTTCCCACCCTTCCCACTTGGAACACGACCTTGAGGAGCTTAGTCGTAGCCTGCTTGGGCTTGAACTTAAAGGCTATCGCCCATCTGGGATGGTGGGAGGTAAAGCCCAAAACCTCGTAGAACTCTTTATTGTTCACCTTGACGACCATACCGTCCAGCTCGTAAGGGTAATCCTCCCTTACGCTTTCCCACTGACGGCAGTAATCTATAACCTCCTCTATACCTTTGCAGAGCTTCATATCTTTAAAGGGTGTTTTAAAACCAAGCTCGTGGAGGAGTTTTATAGACTCGTAATGTGTGGGAGGGTGCTTGGACTCCGGCTCAACGTAGGATACCTGATAAACAACAGCCTCAAGTCTTCGTTTGGCAACCTCTTTAGGGTTTTGTAGTCTTATTGAGCCTGCGGCAGCGTTCCTCGGATTGGCGAATGGGGGCAGTCCCTCATCCAGCCTTTCCTGATTCATCTTTCTGAACTCCTCTTTATTTATCAGAACCTCTCCCCTTATCTCTATCAGCTCTATCCCGAACTCGGAGAAATCCGCTTTTAAAGGTATGGTTCTCACCGTTCTCAAGTTGGGAGTTATGTCCTCTCCCGTCTCACCGTCTCCCCTCGTGGCACCTCTGGTAAAGAGGTCGTTACGGTAAACCAAGGCTATCCCTGCCCCGTCGTACTTAGGCTCAACGCTGTACTCTATTTCGTCCAAACCTACAAGCTCTCTGACCCTCCTGTCAAAGTCCCTGAGTTCCTCCTCCGTGTAGGTGTTATCCAGAGAAAGCATGGGGGCGTAGTGCCTTACGGTAGGAAACTCTCCGCTTATCTCACTTGCTACCCTTTGGGTTGGAGAGTCGGGGGTTATCAGCTCCGGGTATCTGCTTTCTATGTCTTTGAGAGCCTTAAAAAGTAGGTCGTACTCGTAGTCGGAAACTACCGGCGATGCCTGAACGTAGTATTTGTAGTCGTGGTAGTTGATAACCTCTCTGAGGATGCTTGCGTACCTGCGCGCCTCTTCCTTATCGGCTCTCTTAATTCTGTCCGGCTCTCCCAACAGCCGTTTGCTAAGCTCTATCAGTTCCCTTTCCCTTTCTGGAGTGTACATGTTAAGTGTTATACTATATTTACACCTTACAGTAGTTAACTCCTTTAATTTAGGATATAAAAGATGATTGGATGGCTTACTAAAAAAATCTTAGGAACAAAGAACGAGAGAGAGGTCAAGAGACTTAGACCTTACGTTGACAAGGTAAA
>WFYI01000125.1 GCA_015490155.1 Aquificaceae bacterium
CAATAGGAGGCTGAGTAAGAAGAAGTTTGGGAGCTACTACAGGCACAGGTGGAAGGTGGAGAGTGAGATAAGAACACTGAAGGCAACTGGGCTTGAGAGATATATGGTCAGGAGGCTCAGAGCTATAGAGCTGTGGATAAAGGCTGTGTGGCATGTATCGCTACTGAGGCTTGTTTCAAGGCTTGGGGGATTTGACTTTAAGGAGTATTTGCTTTCTCTCATGTATCCGTCTTCTGTGGTTGCTATTGCACGACTACTTGAGTTTGCCAAGGGAGTAGCAGGGCGATGTTTGAGGTTTTCTCCTTTTCCTGACGATAGGCTTTTTGGGCTTGTTTTCCAAGATTTGATAGGAGGTGACTCATGTTGTGCAAAAGTTTAGTCAGACTTTTTAATCTTTCAAATTCTTCAAGAATGTATTTAAAACTCTTTCTCAAATTCAAGCAGTACAAGTTTTATGTCTATGCCTTGGGAAAATCCGCCTACACCTTCCTTTGAGACTACTCTGTGGCACGGGATTAGTAAAGGGAACTTGTTGCTCCGCATGGCGTTTGCTACCGTTCTTTGATGAAAACCTGTCCTTTTACCGAGTTCACCGTAGGTAATTACCTCTCCGGGTTTCACGTTTTCCTTTAGGTAGGTGTATATTCTTTCGTACTTTTTCGTTGCCCCGAGCTGTAATATGGACATGTCAAAAGCCGGGTGGGCTTTCTTTTCTATGTAAGGTTTAAGGATTTCTCTCACGAGGCTGTTTACCTTTTCATCTACATTCCCCCGATGTAGCTCCGTCCCTAGCAGTTTGCCCCCCTCCATTCGCAGAGTAATGTAAAGGTTTTTACCTATGTTTGCACAAAAACTTTCCATAACTAACATATAATTATTGCGATGGAATTTAGGCTAAGGGTATTCAGGTTTAACCCACAGGAGGAAAACGCCGGCAGATTTGATGAGTACAAGCTCTCTTACGAGGAAGGCATGACCTTTCTACGGGCTTTTCACGTCATAAAGGAGAGGCACGACGAGAGCTTCTCCTTCAGACACTTTTGCAGGGCAGGTATATGTGGTACCTGTACCGTGATGATAAACGGCTTTCCTAAGCTCGCCTGTAAAGAGCAGGTCCTTCCTTACATCTTATTTGCCGATGAGATTACGGTGGAGCCGCTCAGGAACTTTGAGGTTATAAGGGACTTAGCGGTTGATAACGAGGAAGTAATCGGTAGAATGAAGGCATACAGAACTTGGATTGCCGACTCCTCCGAGAACAAACCCATACCGCCCAAGGTAAACAAGCTGATAGAGAAGGGGGCTGACTGTATCCTCTGTTCCGCGTGTCAGTCTTACTGCCCTCAGGTGCTTGAGCCGGATTACGCGGGGCCTTTGTTTTTTGCGAAGATACACAGGTTCTTGGTTGACCCGAGGGAGGAAAACAAAGAGCTTCGCTTAAAGGAGGCCCTTGACGAAGGACACCTTTACCACTGCCTTTCCTGCAATAAGTGTAATAACGTATGTCCCAAGGACGTTGAACCCGCAACGCTGATTAGGGAACTTATGGTTTACGGAGATGCCTAAAACGAGCGTAAAGTACGTATGTCAATCCTGCGGGCATATATCCGTCAGATGGATGGGAAGGTGTCCCTCCTGCGGTAAGTGGAACACCTTTCTTGAAGAGGTGGTTGAGAAGAAAGCCGGAGGAGGGCACAGACTCTCTGAGCCTTCGGAGGTAAAGCCCATACTTGAGTGGGGAGAGGAAAACAGGGATAGACAGGATACGGGATTTAAGAACCTTGATTTAGCTCTGGGAGGAGGTTTGGTTCCCGGGCAAGTGGTACTCATAGCGGGTGAGCCGGGCATAGGTAAATCAACCTTACTGCTTCAAGTATCCGATAGGTTTTCGGGAAAGGTTCTTTACGTATCCGGTGAGGAGTCGGGAACGCAGATAGCGGTTAGGGGAAAGAGGCTGGGCGTAGGTAGGGGTAGCGTGTTGGTCTATCCAGAAACTAACCTTGAAAGGATAGAGGAGGCTATAAACAGAGAAAAACCGGAGCTTTTGATACTTGACTCTGTACAGACAATTTACTCCGAGAGGTTGGAGTCCTCCTCCGGCTCGGTATCGCAGGTCAGGGAGGTTGCCTTCAGAGTTACTGAGCTGTGCAAACAGATGGGGGTTCCCGTGTTCATAGTGGGGCAAATTACAAAGGAGGGAAGTATAGCAGGTCCCAAGGTTCTTGAGCATATAGTTGATACCGTTTTGCAGTTTGAGGGCGAGAGATACAACTTTTACAGGGTGGTTAAGGTGGTAAAAAACCGTTTCGGCTCAACGGGTGAGGTGGCTGTGTTCAAAATGGGAGACGGAGGACTTGAGGAGATAGAGGAGCCTTCAGCCTTCTTTGTTGCTGAGAGAAATGCCTCTCCGGGGAGCGTGGTGTTCCCCCACACGGAGGGCAGTAAACCCATACTCCTTGAGGTTCAATCCCTCGTTATCCCTGCCCTTTACACCACTCCCCAGAGGAAAACTCAGGGATTTGATGTGAACAGGCTTTCCCTAATCCTCGCTGTTCTTGAGAAGGAAGCAAATATATTCACGAGGGACGCCGACGTTTTCGTAAACATCGCGGGAGGTATATCCGTCAGGGAGCCGGCGATAGACTTGGCTGTTGCTGTAGCTATTGCCTCCTCAAAGATGGATAGGGAAATCCCGGAGGATACGGTCGTGTTCGGTGAGCTGGGTCTCGGGGGTGAGGTTAGGTCTGTTCACTTTGGAGAGATACGCCTAAAGGAGGCAAAGAGGTTCGGCTTCAAGAGAGCCTTGGTTCCCAAAGGCTCTGAGCTTGAGCTGGAGGGCATGGAGGTTATGCCGGTTTCCTCCGTAAAGGAGGTTGTTGATTTAGTTTTCTGAATTATACTTATTGAATTCTACCGGAGGTAAGAATTATGGAGCTTGCCATAGATGACGTTCTTAAAAGCGTTCAGGATGAGAGGCTTCTGGATATATCCTACAAGGTTCTATCCGGGGATAGGATAAACGAGGAAGAGGCCCTGTACCTGTTTGAGAGCAACGAGCTTACGGCTCTCGGTATGCTCGCAGAGTACATAAACAGGAAAAGGCACGGCATGAACGCGTACTTCATAGTTAACAGGCAGATTAACCCTACCAACGTGTGCGTTTACCAGTGCGATTTTTGTGCCTTCGGCGTGAAGAAGTCCGACCCTAAAGCCTACGAGATGAGCATGGAGGAGATACTTAAAAAAGTGGAGGAAACTTACCTCGCCGGCGGTAGGGAGATACACATGGTCGGCGGGATACCCGCCCACTGGGAGTACGAAAGGTACGTAAGTTTGGTGAGGGAGATTAAAAAGCACTTCCCCGAGATTGTAATAAAGGCGTGGACTGCCATAGAGATACATCACATGGCTAAGATATCTAAAAAGAATTACAGGGAGGTTCTTGAGGAGCTTAAAGAGGCAGGTCTTGAGGCTCTGCCCGGCGGGGGTGCCGAAATCTTCTCGGAGAGGGCAAGAGCTATAATCTCTCCCAACAAAGCCAACGCCCAAGAGTACTTGGAGGTTCACAGGACAGCTCACAAGCTTGGAATTCCCACGAACGCAACTATGCTCTACGGACACGTGGAGACTCTAAGCGAAAGGGTGGAACACATGGCTAAGCTCAGGGAGATACAGGACGACACGGGAGGCTTTCAGGTCTTTATTCCCCTCGCCTATTGGCCCGAGGGAACACGGCTCGGAGGTAGGAGAACCTCCTCTGTGGACGACTTGAAAACCATAGCGGTATCCCGCATATTCTTAGACAACTTTGAGCATATAAAGGCTTACTGGATAACCCTCGGAGAGAAGCTCACTCAGGTTGCCCTTAACTTCGGGGCGGACGACGTTGACGGAACCATAGAGGAGGAGAAGATAGTCCACTCCGCGGGGACACGTTCCGCTTACGGGCATTCGGTAGACAAGCTCGTAAGTCTAATCAAAAAAGCGGGTAAAGTCCCCACCGAGAGGGATACCTTCTACAACGTAAAGAGGGTCTATTCCTGAGACTTTTTAAGTTCTTCTTCTTTTAACTTTACGAGCTTTGTGGAAGCCTCCGCGGTTTTTATAAGTGATACCAAGCCCTCGAACCACATCCTTATGAAGACCATGGACAGGGGCAGTCCTATAACCGCGGCGATTAGCCCCTCTATACCTGACCCGACTACCACGCCTAACCACGCTACGGCAACGATTGCGTAGGAGATAATCATAAATATACCTGCTATCGCAGGTGTTATGTAGGTTTCAAATTTCATGTCAAAAAGTTGCCTGAATGTCTTGTCCATACTTCCCCTCCTTTGTGAGTTGTTAAGGATTATTTTAACTAAGTTTAGGTTATGAAAACCCTTCTGTACTTCTCCCCCAGCTCTCTGAACTCCTCTACCGCTTCAAGGATAAACTCCAAGTCCGAAAGCGGAATCTGGTTGGGTGCGTCCGAAAGGGCTTTGTCCGGGTTCGGGTGGGTTTCCATGAACACGCCGTCACAACCTACGGAG
>WFYI01000126.1 GCA_015490155.1 Aquificaceae bacterium
CAGCACCCAAATCCTCGAGCAGGAACTCCTCAAGCTTTTTTCTGATATAAATACTTTCCATAAAGATTTAGGATACAGGATTGAGAGATTAAATCAGGTATATAACTACATCCCCCTTCCCGTTGAGCTTAGCCTGACACGAAAGCCTCTCGTTTGGAGCTAAACCAAACTCCTCTATAGCTTCCTCTTCTTCAAACTCCGGTGGATAGAGGTTTTCCATTCCTTCTAACACCATTACCTTACATGAAGAACACTGCCCGTGTCCTCCACAGGCGCTGTCCAGCTCGTAGCCGTGTCTGTATAAGATTTCCATTATGCTCTGGTTCTCTATACCCTCAAAGCTCTCGTTGCCCAGGTTAAGCACCCTCACGAGGGGCATGCTCTCTCACCTCTTTGAGCTTTTCTTCCAGCAAGGTTATGGAGCCCTTTATGTCTTCCCTCTGGGCTGCTGCAAGCTTCGGAAAGTCCGTTATCTCTATGGTCTCAAGGGCTGGCTTGTTGTCCCTGTCGTATATCACTCCTATCCAGACTCCGTATATGCCCGTTTCCTTCCACTCTGCAGGCTGGCTCTTTGAGGAGTAGGTTATCTTCACCGCTCCTTTGCCTAAAACGTCAAGGATAAGCTCTCTATCTTCGGGTGTTATAGGGAGCTTGTTTACGTATATTACGTGTTCCTTACCGCTCTCGTAAAACTCCTTGAGAGCCTCCAGAACCTCCGTCAGTATGGGAATAGCGTTCATCAGCATAGGAATTCTCCTACTGTCCTGTTGTATTCCGCCCAGCTCCTTATACCCTCTAACTTCTTAAGGAGTTTACCTTCCTTGAACAGGACCACAACCGGTGCAAAGTGAATCCCCATATCCGCAAGGCTTACCTCGTCTATATCACACCAGAAGAACTCAAGCCTGTCCCCGAAAGCCTTCGCAAGCTCAGGAAAAACCACATCCGTATCAAAGATTTCCTTTATCTTCTCGTAGTCCCTCTGGGAGCGAACGTAGAGGGCAAAGCTCCTTTTACTCTCTATCAGCTTCCTAAAATCCTCGTCCGTTAGTCTTGTCAGAGACTCAAGCCTTTTCATTAGAGCTTACCAGCTTCCTCAAAAAGAATAGCCCCACACTGGCAACCGCAACCGCAAAACCTACCACAAGTATGTCCTCAAGGTGCAAAAAGCCCACGTGTTCGTGGGGAAAGGGTTTAACGTGGGCAAAGGCTCCAACACTGAAAGCTCCCAACGATGCGAAGAGTTTTTTAAGCATCTCAAACCTCCTCCTTCAGTAAAACCTTCACGCCCCAGCTCTCTAAACGGCTCAGGGCTTTATCTATCAAATCCGGCATAGCCGACTCAACCTCGGGAGATAGCCGAGTTCCTATATCTATAACCTTGGGTTCTATTCCCATGACCACTATTTCCCTCAGTTCTTTGCCCTTCAACTCCAAGAGAGCCATTACCTCCTGAAAACCTATCTCGTGCATGGATACCTTATTTCTGAAGTATTTTTTCACCTCATCATGCTCAAACACATAGACGCTCCCCGGGAGCTTACCGCCAGAGACCGCATCAAGAACCAAGAGCTTGTCTGCTCCCTCTACGAAGTATAAGAGGTCTATGCCTATGGTTCCCCCGTCCAGAAGCTCTATCTGAGGTTGAAAGCTGTAGCCGTCTTTCAGAATCTCTAAAGCTCTAACTCCGAGTCCCTCGTCGCTGAGTATGGTGTTGCCTATACCCAAAACCACTATCCTTTCGCTCATTTAAGCTCCTCTAAGTCCGCAGGCTCCTTCTTAAAGAACTTGTAGCCGTTGAACATGGAAGAGACCTCTCCCGTCTTCTTGGTAAAGTCCTCCCTGATTACGAGATAGACGTGGATTATTGCAAAGAGGATTATCAGCCACGCTACCCAGTGATGCCACATGTGGGTTGGAAACTCTCCCCCGAGAAACCACACCACCCAGCCGAAGATGGAAGCCCAGAAACCCGAAGGGTCTGATATCCCATACATGCCGAACCCAGTGATTATCATGAACAGGATAGCGACGTAAACCAAAAAGTAAGCGGTTCTCGCCAAGGGATTCCTTATCTGAAGTGAGCCTTCCGAGGAGTCTTTCATAAGGGCATACTCCTGTAGAGTTTCTCCGAGTCTGCTCCAGAACTCGGACTTCCAGAACTTGGGAATAAAGAGTCTGTCCCGTTTATCCATAAAAGCTATAAGCATCCTGAATATGAAGCTGGCCAAGAGTATGTAGCCAGCTATGAAGTGCACCTCCCTGATTAGACCCATCGTTAATCTCTGTCCGTGAACCAGAGCTGCCTCTACGCCTTGGGAACCTATAAAGAAGGGATTGCCTATGTATATTCCCGTGGCGAACAGAACCACTATGCTCAGGAAGTTAATCCAGTGCCATATCCTCAGGGAAGGGCTGAATACGTAAAACCTCTTATACTCCTTCATAACACCACCCCCTTAACATACGGGCTTGTTGCCCTGCACCTTAACGCTGATTATCTCCTTGCCCTCCGCGTCGTAAAGGTGAGTTGAGCAGGCCAAACAGGGGTCAAAGGAGCGTATTCCTTTAAGAACCTCTACGGGCTTTTCGGGTATCTTTACGACGGTGTCCTTCATACACTCCTCAAAGGCACCCTGTCCACCCATGGGGTCTCTCGCTCCCCCATTCCACGTGGTAGGAACTACGCACTGGTAATTCTTAACCTTGCCGTTCTCTATTATGCACCAGTGTCCGAGGGAGCCTCTGGGTGCCTCCGTAAGTCCTATGCCCTTTGCCTGCTTGGGCCACGTGGAAGGCTCCCACTTTTCCATGTTTGCCACGGAAGTATCTCCCGCCTTGATGTTGGCGTAGAGCTTTTTCATCCAATACAGGTTTGCGTGTGCCGCCGCCTGAGCCTCAAGTGCTCTGGCTATGGTTCTTCCCACCGTTGAGGGCATCCACTTTTCAGGCGGTAGGTTCAACACTTGGGACACCGCATCCACCTGTTTAACCATAAGCTCTTCAAGCCAGGTGGGCTTTACATGACCCTGCTTTACCTTCGTATAGACAATTATGTATCTCGCCAGAGGCCCCACCTCGCAGGGTTTACCCTTCCATCTGGGTGCCTTTATCCAGGAGTATTTGCCCTCCTCGTCTAAATACTTCCAGTGGGTCTTTGTCCCCTCTTTGGGACCCGTATAGTTGGGTTCTGTGATTCCGTCCCACGGGTGTCTGCCTTTGCTCTCGTCGGGATACTTATACCAGGAGTGGGCAACGAACTCCTGAATTATGTCCGGGTCTGCAAAGTCTTTTCCTTCAAGGTTGTAAAACTTGGCTTTATCCAGCCCTTCGTAGAAGTTCTCAACTACGCCGTTTGACCTCCAGAGTATTTTCTTGTGATAGTCTCCGTTCTTTATACCCGTGTAAGGCTCGTCCGGGTAGTCTCCATAGCCTATCACCCTCCTCTTGGAAAGTCCGCCTCCGTGAAACCAGTTGTGCTTGTTGAGATAGATGTCAGATATGGCGAGTATGTCAGGCAGATAAAAGAGGTCACAGGCTTCAACCTGAGTGTATATGGCATCTTCAACGACCGCAAGCCTTTCGGCGTTGACCGGCGCGTTCATGTCGTCCATAGATATAGAGCAGTTGACGCCTCCCACTATATAGTGGGGGTGGGGATTTTTGCCTCCGAAAACCACTTGGGGAATGAAGAGTTCCCTCTGAACGTCTAACATATTGAGGTAGTGAGCCACACCTATCAGGTGAACCTCCGGTGGTAGCATCTGGTAATCGGGATGGTCCCACCAGTGGGCTGCAAATATACCCAGCTGCCCGCTCTCTACGAGCTTCTTTACCCTCTTTTGGAAGTCTCTAAAGTATCCGGGCGTCGCTTTGGGGAACTTCTTGGGATAGGCTCTGCGTCCCAAAAAGTCGGGCATGAACTCGTTTATAAGAGCGTATTTCTCTAATAGAACGTTCTGGAGGGCTGCCGTCTTTACTGGGTCTGCCTTTAGCGCCTCCACGGGAGATACCCAGTCAAGGGCGTGTAGGTGGTAGAAATGAACCACGTGGTCGTGAACCTGCAGTGAGCCATACATTATGTTCCTTATGTAATTGGCGTTTTTGGGAATCACTATACCTAAGGCGTCCTCAACCGCTCTGAGGGAAACTTGTGCGTGAATGGAGGTGCAGACTCCGC
>WFYI01000127.1 GCA_015490155.1 Aquificaceae bacterium
AGAAAGGGAAACAGAGTAACGAGCGTGGCAAGCCCGAACAGAGCTACGAGTAATAGGAAAAAGTAGGTGTAAATTTTCTCCCTGTTCACTTTAGCTTATATTTTAACTTTTAATTGTGAGCGTTTTTAATGAGTTTGTACATGAATACGACCTGTGGTACGAGCGACCTTTCGGAAAGGCCGCTTACGAGCTTGAGCTTGAGTGTATAAAAAAGCTGACCTCTATTCCAGAAAATTCCCTTGAGGTAGGTGTGGGGACGGGAAGGTTCGCATCAAGGCTGGGAGTTAAGTACGGCTTAGACCCCTCGGTTGAAATGCTGAGGATAGCGAAAGAGAGGGGCATATTGACGGTTGCGGGTGTTGGAGAGGAAATGCCTTTTAAAGATGGGAGCTTTGAGACCCTCCTTATAGTGGTGAGCATGTGTTTCGTCCAAAAGCCTGCAAAGGTGATTTTGGAATCTCATAGAGTTCTTAAACCTACGGGCAAGCTCCTAATTGGCTTAGTCCTTTCTGAAAGCCCCTGGGCCGAGTTCTACAGAAAAAAGGCTGAGAAGGGACACCCTATATACAAGCACGCTAAATTTTACTCCCGAAGGGAGTTAGAATGCTTTCTGCACAAGGGTGGCTTCAGGATTAAATCCGTAGCCTGTACACTCTTTGAAGAGCCTCAAGACGAAAAGCCGGTGGGCAACAGAGAGATAGCTGAGGGGTTCAAAAATACATCAGGTTTTACCTGCATACTTGCAGAAAAGATATAATACTTTCCTGAGCGTCATGAAATCCCTAAAGGATACCTTTGAGGTAGGAAAGAAATACGAAGTTGTTACAAAATATAAAGAGATACTTATAAAGTCCGTAATGCCCCTGTTGTGGATAGAGGAAAAGGATAGGTTTTTAGCCTTTGACTGGAGCAAGGTTAACGTAAAGAGGGCTTACTCGACCCTTGACCATGTATATATCAAACTTGACAACAAACATTACGCAGAAACCTCAGTGTTCAGTAATCTGGGGAAAGAGCTTGTCCTCGTATTTGAGAAGGTCGTTGACCCCCCGGAGTTCGTAAGGAGGAAAACAGTTAGAGTAGAACCCGACCCGTCACAGCCGGTTTACGTAGACGTATGCGTGAACGAGACCTGTTCCATAAGCGCAGAAGCAAAGGATATCAGCGAAACAGGTATAGGACTTGCAATAAAGAGGGAAGAGGAGAAGGATTTTTATAAAAAGCTCGTAGATATGCTTTCCGACCCGGAGGAAAGCGTAAAGGTTCCCTTCTCTATAAAGGTCAAGCTTCCGGACGGGCAGGTGGTCAGGGGGCATGGGGATTTGAGGAACGTAATAGGTATAGGTGAAGAGGTTTACATAAGGCTGGGGTTTAAGGTGGACTACAGTAAAGAAGACCTTGAGAAACTAAGAAGGTACATACTTCACAGACAGCAGGAAATAATCCAATCTCTGAAGATTTTATAGTATGAAAACCTCCTTGAAGATAGCCCTCAGATACCTGTTCTCGAGTAGGGGCAGTACTCTTTTGATAACATTCATAGCTTTCCTTGGTGTATTCATGAGTGTTAGTGCCATACTTCTGACCATGGGTGTTTTTGCAGGATTTCAGGAAGCTCTAAAAGAGAAAATCCTTTCCGGCTCTCCTCACGTGGTAGTGTCCAGCATAACCGACACAGATACATCTGAGGCTGTTAGAGAGGTTAAGAGGCTCAAGGGTGTAAAGTTTGTTATAGATTTTAAGCTCTACAACGCTATCCTTTCAAAGGAAGGAGTGGTCAGTTCCGTAAGTGTCAAAGCTGTAGATTTTAAAAACCCGGACTTCAAGCTCTTTATAGGTAGGTTCGTGGACGAGGTAGAGGGCAAAGGAGTTCTGGTCGGCGAGGGCATAGCGGACTTGCTCGACATACAGCCCGGAGATTCGGTAGTCTTGGTATCACCTCTGGGAACGAGGACAGCGGTGGGATTTATTCCCAAAACCAAGCAAGTCAGGGTCGCAGGAGTATTCTCCACGGGAATGTACGACAAGGACTATGTCCTTGTGTATATGAACCTCGGCGAAGCGGAAAGTTTCTTTAAAGACATAGGGAGCTTTTCTGGAGTTGAGGTGTACCTTGAAAATCCCTACGAAGCTCAAGAGTTTAAGGATAGGATTGAGGAAAGCCTTGGCGGTGGGTTCATAGTTCGCTCGTGGATAGAGTTGAACCGCCCACTTTTCAACGCCCTTGAGCTTGAGAAGTTGGGGCTTTTCTTCGTCCTGCTCCTGATGGTTTTCGTTGCTTCATTCAACATAACGAGCCTCCTGTTTATGAAGGTCAAAGAAAAGATAAAGGATATAGCGGTCATGAAGACTTACGGCGTCAGCGCTTCTCAGATAACCTTTATATTCCTATTTGTGGGCATGACTATAGGCTTTTTCGGTGCTACCGTGGGTGTAATTTTTTCCTACGCTGCAGGATATGTAATCACAGAGTACAAACTCATAAGCGTGCCGGAAGACATATACCTGATGAGCTACGTCCCTGTTTACATACGCACCTCCGACGTTCTATTCACTATTCTGGGAACTTTTTTTCTATCTTTTGTCTCCAGCCTAACTCCGTCGCTCAAAGCTGCAAGGGAAAACGTTATAAATATACTCAGGAATGAGTGAGCCGAAGATTATACTTACGCGTTCAGAAGAGGATATTAAGAAAGATGCACCGGTCTTTAGAAAAAAAGGGTTTGAAATCGTAGAGCTTCCCCTTATAAAAACCCTACCGTTAGATTTTGAAGTACCCATAGAAAGTCCAGACTACATAGTATTTCAGAGTGCCAAAGCCGTTAAGTTTTTTCTAGAAAATAGGAGCCTACCCGCAGAATTTACCTTAGTTGCAGTTGGTAGAAAAACCGCCAAAGCGCTCCGGAGCAAAGGGTACAAAGCAGACCTTATATCCGAGGAAAGCTCTGCAGAAGGGTTGATAAAACTCTTTAAAAAACTAAGGAAGGGTAGCGTTTTAGTTCCACGCTCCGCAATAGGGAGAAGGGAATTTATAGATTTCCTAAAAACTCACGGTTTTGAGGTTTATCCGCTCGATGTGTACACAATTACGCACGTGTTTTACGAGCCGGAGGACTTTAAGGAGAAACTTTCACGAGGGAATATAATAACCTTTGCAAGTCCGTCCGCGGTCGATGGCTTTTTTGCAAATTTGGATAGATTAAGAGACAGAAGTATCTTAAACACATTAATCGTTTCAGCTATTGGTAAAACTACCAAAAAAGCCCTGCTCAGCATGGGTATAAAAGCTGATGTCGTCGCTTCTGAGCCATCTATCGAAACGCTTGCGGAGGAAACCTATGATTTCTGGCTTAAAAATTGCCAATATTAGGTGTTATGCTACAGAGAACTTTAAAGGAAAAAGTCACCTTTAGCGGTATAGGAATACACACGGGACAGTGGTCTAAGATAGTTCTGCACCCCGAGCCTTCCGGAACGGGTGTTAGATTTTTGCAAAAAGGGGTATACATAGAAGCCACCGTAGATAATGTTATTAGCACAAACCACGCCACAGACCTTGGCAAAGAGGGAAGCTCGGTAAAAACGGTAGAGCATATACTTTCGGTACTGCACTTACTAAGTATAGATAACCTAACTATAGAGTTTATAGAAGGTATTGAGGTTCCAATAATGGACGGGGGCGGTGGTGTATTTTACGACACGCTAAGGGATTTAGTTCTCGAGTTAGACGAGGAAAGGGAAGAGTTCGTAGTTCAGGAAAAGCTAAGGGTGGGAGACAGAAATGCTTACGTAGAGGTAGAGCCATCACCGAATTTTGAAGTTGAATACATAGGCGTATTCAAGAACTTCCTTGGAGAGAGAAGATTTAAGTTTAACGGTAAGGCTGAGGATATAGTTTACGCAAGAACCTTCTGTTATTACGATGAAATACCTCTGATAAAGGGAGCGGG